>CAVGEG010000004.1:38121-41525 GCA_963628165.1 Paratractidigestivibacter sp.
CGAGAGGAGCGCTCTCGTTAATTCTCGTCGACCCGCGTCAGATTCCAACGGGGACGTTGGCGGGCTCTTCGGAAGAATCGAAGGTGAAGTTCGCGGCAGATTCGCCCTTGTCGCCGACTTCGAAGCGCAATTCGCCGCTATTGGCGCGCGGAGGAAGGTTGTACGGACTCTCGGCGGCCTCGGTTTCCCCTTCGATCGGGTTGTCCGTCGCTTCGGGGTCGCTCCATGAGAGGAAAACGGCGTAAGGGCCAGGAACGACGCCCTTCTTATTCGTCCGCGCGAGGCGTAAGAAATATTCGCCGTTCTTGTCGGTCAGCCCCGTCGCGACGGGGGCGACTTGCTCGCCTCCCGCGGCGGACTGGAAGACGACGCGGATATTCTCCGCAGGCTCGCCGTCGACGACAATCTTACCGGACACGGGGACGGTATGGGGTTCGCACCCGCACGCGCCGAGCGCTAAAAGGACGACGGCGACCGACGCTGTCGCGAACTTTGCAATCTTCATTTGTATTTCTCTCCTACTTTTCGACCTAACTAGCTAACTCACAGACTCGAACGCGTTTCGCCGTCGGCGACCGCGCACATGCAGCCCCAAACGCCGATGTCGTACGGGGGAGAACCGGAACCGATCCATCCAGTTCCGACGTTGATCGTCTGAGAGATGAAGCGAACGGAACCGTCGAGGAGCGCGGCGTTATTTCCACCCGAGTGATACGAACCGGCGGAACGACCGCAAAAGTACGTGTTTTGAGGGGAACCGAGTCCGCACGTGTTCAAGCAGGTCGTCCAGTCCTGAGCATAGAGGGTCGCGGCCTTCGGAGAGCAAGTGTAGACGTGGTTCGCTGGGACGGAAGCCCAGAAGGTGCCGCGTCGGGGCATTTCCTTCGGTTGGTGATGTTCGGTAAAGATCGCGGTGTTGGACGTTCCGTCGGTTACGGAGGCCATCGTTTCAAACCTCAAAGAAAGCTTCCCGCCGTCGGCTCCCGTTACAGATCCCAGATGAACCGTATGGATGGCGCCGCGAAGACTTTGACGATTCGACGCGCCCCAGTCGTCCCACCACCACGTTCCGCCGGTGTTCGAACCGCCGATCGCGCGGTAGGACGTCGTCCAAATATCGAACTTCGTGTAATTGCTGTGACCGTCGTCCGTCGCGGGCTGCATCTGCTGACCGACGCCCGGATCGCTCGGGCATTCATAGATCTGCATGCGGAGTTTGGCGAGTTCGCGATTCGTTCCCTGATTCATCGCGTTGACGGAACCGCGCGTCTGATTTTCCAACCCCGCCGCGCCAAAGTACATGTCGTATGCGTTCTCCTGTTCGAGGAAAGGCATAAGAGAGACGCCCCACACGGAAAACCAACGCCACAAGCTCGCCGTGCTATTGGCGTTATCGCGCATAACCGCCGCGGCGGGCATCGTGCCGTTCACGTCGGCGTAGTTCTGAACCGCAAGCGCGAGTTGGCGAAGCTTATTGGAGCACTCCATACGCCGCGCCGCTTCGCGCGCCGCCTGAACCGCGGGGAGAAGAAGGCCGATCAAAATGCCGATGATGGCGATCACGACCAATAGTTCAACAAGGGTAAACCCTTTATTTCTAGAAACAGAGCTCATTATAGATCCCCGATAAAAAAGCAAAGATTTACACAACAAATACAGACGTTATCTTAGATTGTATATAAATCTATCTGTTTTTCCAGAACTTTGCGGCCTTTTTTCTTAAAAAATACTTATTCCCGCAAATCCATCATATTCGCTAGATTTCAAAATCGCGACGCGACTCAAATTTGTAAATTGCGTTTTAGTGGAAAAAAGTGGGATTGATTTTTTTTTCAAAAAGACCTACTCTTCAGGACATAACGCATGACGTGATTAACGACGCAAGGACGCGTCGTAGTCGATCGGCAAGGAAGCGATTTTGGCGCATGGACGCGCCGATCATATGATCTCGCAAGGAAGCGATTTTGGCGCATGGACGCGCCTATTATGATCTCGTAGGGCCTAGCGACACGCTGGGTCGTCGTGCGTTTCAAAACGTATGAAAGCGTTTCGCGGCGCAAGGATGCGCCGTTTCTTTTTTCGGAGGCTTATCCAGAGATGCAAGCATTCCTCATTCTTGCAGGCGGAGTTACAGCGTTAGGCGGCTCAATTCTCTTGAGCGCCATGTGTCGTCTCTTCTTTTCGACCCCTCGCCCTCAGCCCGTCGACGCGGATCTGTCAAGACGCGAAGAAGCGTTCAAGCGTTACTATGAAGACGCGCAGGCGCAACTCGACGAACGACGACGCGAACTCGACGTCCTCACCAATCGCGCCGTCCAAGCGGCGCAATCTCTCAACGCCGCGCTCGAAACCTCGTATCCTCGCGCGGCGCGAAATCGACGACCCGAAAAAACGACCGTCCACGCCGCCCCGTTTGAGTTTCTGGAATTCTCGCCCGAACACGCCCGCGCAAGTCGAGGATAGTCGTCGATGTTTTCCGTTTCATTAGACGCCTTCAACGGCCCTCTCGACCTTCTCTTGTACTTGGTGCGAAAGAGGGAGCTCGACGTCTTCGACATACCGATCGCGGAGATCGCCGATCAGTTTCTCCTCTTCCTCGAAACCCTAGAAGTCTTCAATCTCGAAACGATCGGAGACTTCATCACGACCGCAAGCGCGCTCATTGAGATCAAGTCCTTTCAAGCGCTCCCGACGGAAGACGAAAAGTCGACCGAAGAAATCGAAGACCCGCGCCGCGACCTCGTGAAGCAACTCCTGGCGTATCGCAAATTCAGCGAAAACGCCGGGCTCCTCGAAGAACGCGGACGAAACTGGCAGAAACGCTACCCGCGCCTCTCAAACGACGTTCCCGTGCGCGAACGCAATTTGGCGGAAGAGCCGATTCAAGACGTCGAGCTCTGGGACTTAGTCGGCGCGTTTGGTCGCATTCTCCGCGAAAAGACGCCGATCTTCCACCACTCGATGAAGGGAGACGACACCCCCACGGCGGTTCACGCCCAGCGCGTCTACATGCGCCTCAAAAAAGAGCGGCGCGTCGAGTTCTCCTCCCTCTTCACCGAAGCGGATCGGAAAGCGACCCTCGTCGGAATATTCTTGGCGATCTTAGAGCTGGCGCGTCACGGCTACGCGTTCGTCGAACAAGAGGTCGCGTTCGGCGAAATCACCGTCTCCTATCGCGAGACGAACAAACCCTTCGACCTTGTTCCCGTCTCGTCCCTCGCGCAGGCAAGCTAAAAGAACGAAAGAAAACGCCTCGAAGCTCAACCTCGAGGCGTTTACTATTTCTTAACCCTAACCGATCACTCGCCGTCGCGCGAATGACTACCGTCGACGCCGACGAGCTGAAGGTATTCCCGCTCCTTCGCGTGCATGATCGGCGCGTCTTCCGGAGAATGGTCGTCGTA
>CAVGEG010000004.1:41535-73174 GCA_963628165.1 Paratractidigestivibacter sp.
GTGGAGCGCTCCGTGAATGACGTACAAAAGCAACTCGTCCTCCGGGGGCCACCCGTAATCCGGAGCGCGTTCGACCGCGACGTCGGAACAGACGACAATATTCCCCTCTAACAGGCCCGCCTCCGGATCGTCCTCGAGAGGAAACGCGAGAACGTCGGTAGGGTAATCGTGCCCGAGAAATTGCACGTTCATCTCGTGCATCGGTTCCGAAGCGATCACGGCGATCTCAATGGCGCCATGCGTCACGTCGGCGTCCTCGAGGATCATCGCGACGGCGCGACGCATCCGCTCGAAGTCGACCTTGAGCGTCGTCTGCTCGTCGATAAAATCAAAAACAATTTCTTCCTTAGACTTAGTCATATATTAAAAACCTTAACGGCGTCAGGTGTGCATTCGAATAATGGAAGAAGCGTCACTCGTCGAGCTGTCGCCGCTCCCGCCGTAAGACGATTTGTCGGGATTCCTTTCTATCTTGCTCTCGTCGCGCGGCTCTTTTGGTTCCTTCGACTCCTTCGCCTGGTCGGGATACTGAATGCGCGAATGGCGACTTGCCAACAGCGAGGTGACGAGGCTTTGCTGAATCGTCTGTATCTCGCCGAAGGTCAATCCCGAATCGCGGAACTGCCCGTCCTCGATTCTCGGAGCGGTGATCTTTCGTACCAAGCTTTCGACGCGACGCGGAGACCAGTCGGTCAGCGAACGGCTCGCGCTCTCGACGGCGTCGGCGAGCATGAGGATCCCCGCCTCTTTTGTCTGAGGGATCGGGCCGGGATAGCGGAACGGGGCTTCGTCGAGTCGCGCGTCGGGATCCTGCTCCTGCGCCGCCTTGAGGGCGTTGCGGTAGAAGAAGCTCACGAGCATCGTACCGTGATGTTGCTCGATCAGATCGATAATTTCACGCGGTATGCGATACTTCTGCGCCAAGTTGACGCCGTCCTTAACGTGGGCGACGATCACTAGCGCGCTCATGCGCGGCTCAAGGTCGTTGTGGATATTGTAGCCGCTCTGATTCTCTGTGAAATACTCCGGATTCATCATCTTGCCGACGTCGTGGAAGTACGCGCCGACCTTCACGAGGTACGAGCGCGCGCCGATCGCCTCCGCCGCGGCTTCCGCAAGAGTCGACGTTTGAATCGAATGGTTGTACGTCGCGGGGGCGCGTTGGTTCAATTCGATCATCAACGGATGTGAAGGATTCGCATATTCCAGAAGCTGCATCGGCGTAACGACGTGGAAGTACAACTCCACCATTGGGAGAAGGCACGTCGTGAAGACGCCCCCCATGAATCCCCACAGGGCGTGATAGAGGGAAATCACGACGGAATAGCGCAAGTCGTCGAGTAAGAAGCCCCATCCGCTCGCTTCCGGGTTTGGACGCATATAGTCGTTGACGATGAGTTCCGCCGCGATCGATAAGAAAAAGGCGAAACACCCCGCGTCAAACGCCAGGAAGACGAGTTGGAGCCTTGTGTGGACGCTTCGCGCTAAGAAGGCGACGAAAATGGCGACGCCACAGAGCGTCGTGAACATCTCCATTCCGCCCGCGCCGGACATGGTGAGCGTGAAGGAGAGGAGAACGCCGACCGTCAAGGCGACGCTCCAGGTCGTGGCGAAGGTCGTGAGTTCGACGAGAATCACGATCGGCACGAGCTCGATCATGAACCCCGGATTCGGCCAGATGAGCTGGAAGAGGCGTCCGAGGAAGAAGAAGAGAACGAGAAGCGCTAAAAACGCGACCTCGCGCTTGAACGTCATGCGGTACTGGTTGACGCCCTGCATGAGTCGACGGCGCGTGAGGATGAAATAACAGCTAATCAAGAGGAGGGAGTTGAGCGCGAAGGTCGACGTAAAGCGAATCACGCGCGCGATCGCGGGGCGCGACTTGAGGTAGCTCCTCCGCTCCTCTTTGAGCCAATCGTATTCGTTCACCGAAATGCGATCGTTGGCGTGGACGATCGGGTCGCCGACGACGAAGTACTGGCGCACGTCGCCGACTTTGCTCATCTCTTCGAGTTGCGCGTATTTCGTATTGACCAAGTCCTCCAAGAGGGTCTCGGGAGGAGACTTTCGAATCCTCTCAAAGAAGAGATCGACGAGTTCGTGATCGTGCTCGAAGAGGGTGTTGAGCTGATTTTTAACGACGAGTCCGTTCCCGAAGAGAGCTTCGGGGGTGCGAACCAAGACGGCGTGGAGCTTTCGGTCGATATCGACGGTCAAATGCTTTCCGTCGGCGTGGGGAACCGCCTGCTGCGCCTGTGCGTCCATCTTCGTCAGAACGGCGGCGCTCTGCGTAGGATCTTCTTCCGCGCTCGACGCGGCGTCTCGATTGGACGCGGAGCCGATATTATAAACCTTGATAACTTCTTGATTTCCAGAATTGACGGAATGGAGAGTCTTCAGGACGCCGTACTGTTCGAAAGGAGAGAAAGTCTTATCGAGAATGGAGCTAAAATTCGCGAGATCGACGTCTTCTTCAAAATAATCTTGGAGTTTCTTGAGGGCGCGCGCTTCGTCTTCAAAAGTCGGATGAGGAGGAAGATATTGCCTTAGGACGCGATGTTCGTCGTTTTGCGCGCGTCGCAGATCGGCGATCCCCAAAATCATGCGTAGCTCCTGACGCATCGTTTGCTTGTAAGCGTCAAGCTTCGAAAGATCGTTCGCATAGTAGTGAGGGGTTCGCTTGAGAGCGACGCTTTTATTCTCGCTCGTCTGCCACGAGTTCACGGCGCTGAAGGGCGTGTTGCAAACGACGTCGCGGTCGGGAACGGAGTAGAGCCTAAAGCGGAGGGGCGGATCCCAAGCGCCGCTAATTGCGGTTATGAGAAACGCCGCTAAGAGGATTAACCCGAGCTTTTGCAAGCCGTTGTCCTCAAGGATCAAGCGCTTGCATCGCTGCGTAAACCCCTCGTATTCAATGCGCGAAGCGACGCGCTGGGCGCGTGTTCTCACGCGTTCGGTAGAAGCCATATAACGACGATCTCCTAAAAACCACGCAGCGGATCTCGAACGTCTTCCGTGTTCGCGTTCGAGTTCTTCGCGGCGCTTACTTCATCGGCTGGCGCGTCGAGACCGACGGTCTTTTTCCACGCTTCACCCTCTTGGCAACGTTCCGAGGCGCGCGTTTCCGCAAAGGCGTCCGCCGCGCTCATGACTCGAGGTCGACGATCGCCGCGCGCTCGACCGCCGACATACTCGCTTTCGTCAAAATCCTTTTCGTAAGCGTCGACAATCTTTTGAACGAGCGCGTGGCGAACAATATCCTCGCGTCCTAACGTCATAAATCCTATTTCGGATACGCCGCGCAATCTTTCGAACGCGTCGACGAAACCGTTGCGCACTGATCTCGAAAGGTCAGATTGCGTCGCGTCGCCGCATACGACGACGCGAGAATTATACCCCATGCGGGTAAGGAACATCTTCATCTGCGCAATCGTCGTGTTTTGCGCTTCGTCAAGAATGATATACGCGTCGTTGAGCGTCCTGCCGCGCATATACGCCAACGGAGCTATCTCGACGCGAGAATCTTCTATGAACTGGCGAAGAAGATCCGCTTGCGTCATATCCGCCAACGAATCGAAGAGCGGACGAAGGTACGGATTGATCTTTTCCGCCAAATCCCCCGGTAGGAACCCAAGATTCTCTCCCGCCTCTACCGCCGGACGAACGAGCACGATGCGTCGCGCTTCTCCCGTGCGGAGCGCTTCGACCGCGCGCGCCGACGCAAGGTACGTCTTACCCGTTCCCGCGGGCCCCGCGCAGAAAAGAATCTCTCTCTCGCGTAGCGCTTCGCAATATTTCGCCTGACCCGCCGTCTTCGCGCGAATCGTCTTTCCCCCGTAAACTTCAAAGGGAACCGTCGCGGAAATCTGTTCTCCGCGCGCCACCTCGTCAAGAGCGCGTCCAACGTCGTCGGGAGAGAGAGGCGCGCCGTCGCGATCGACCCAGCGTTGCAATTTCTCGAGGAGATACGCGCAACGTCGCGCGTTTTCCTGACTCTCCGATCGAATGATGATTTTCCCTCGTTCCTCGTCGAGGGAGACGCGCACGCCCAGCGCCTTGCGAATCTTACGCAAATGTTCGTCGCTCGCGCCAAAGACTTGACGCAAAGTGCGACCGCTGAGCGCAACAACCGATAATTCTTCCATAAACAATCTCAAAAATCAAGGGAGGCGATTAAAAAGGCCAAACGTCGCCCAACGCTTCGCGCTGAAGCGCGGCAAGCTCGCGAGTTCCCTTCTTCGCGAGCGACAAGAGCGCGGCAAGCTCTTCGTCGTCGAAGGTCGCTTCCTCTCCCGTACCCTGAACCTCGACGAATCGTCCGCCGCGCGTCGCGACCACGTTCATATCCACCTCCGCCGCCGAATCCTCGACGTAGCACAGATCGAGAAGCGCGCGTCCTTCAACAAGACCGACGCTCACAGCGGAGACGGAATCGCGAAGCGGAAAGCGCGATGGATCCGGAAGACGATCGCGTATCGACGCAAGCGCGTCTATCAACGCGACGCACGCGCCCGTCACGCAAAGGGTGCGCGTTCCCCCGTCCGCTTGGAGAATATCGCAGTCGAGATAGACGGTGCGCGAACCGAGAGCCTCCGCGTTGAAGACCGCGCGAAGGGATCGACCGATCAAGCGTTGAATCTCCGTCGCGCGTCCGTCGGGACGATCCATCCGCGGTTTGCGCGTCGCCGTGCTTGACGGTAACATGCGATATTCCGCAGTGAGCCATCCTCGCGTCGGAACCGCGCCCCCGCGCTTCATCCAATCGGGAACGTCTTCAACGACGCTCGCCGTGCAAAGCGCCGTCGTATTTCCCGAAGAGATCAGAACGCTCCCCGCCGCGTTCGTGAAACCGCGTTGAATCTTGACGTTGCGAGTCTGATCGAAAAGGCGTCCGTCGACGCGAACAAAAGGGTCGCTCATTCTTGACTGCTCCCATAGAGACCTTGAAGCGCAAGGGTCGTCCACGTTTCAAACCGTTCCGGCGCTTCGAAAATTTCCTGCAATAATTCGTCGACGCGTCTAAAGCGAGCGTCGAGTAAGTCCTTCTCGCGCGACCGCAAGCGCGGCGCTTCGAGCTCCGCGACGCAGACGACGCCCAAATGGACGCGCCCGACCTCGGAAAGATCGTCGTTGACGAGCCCGACCTGACGGAAGGCGCGAATCGGCGCGTCGAGAATCACCTCTTCCGCGATTTCGCGACGCGTTCCCGCTTCGAAAAGATCGCCCTCCGCCGCGTCCGCGTCGTTGATATGGCCGCCGACCCCGACGCTCCATTTCGAAACAAGGCGCTTCTCGCCCTGGCCCGGACCGCGAAGGTACGCGAAAACGCTCCGTTCCCCTTCGGGAGACGTATACGCGAAGAGGACGTAAGGGATCAGCTGCTTATGCTCGGGATCTTGCTCAGCGTCTCCTCGACGCAAAAAAAGGAGACGATCCGACGTCGCTAGCTCTTTCCACTCCTCCATCGCCGCCGCCGAGAATCCTTGAAAAACCCCAAGTTCGCGAAAGACGCTCGTCGGTATTGCGAGAACCTTCTCTTCGTCCTTCGCACGACGCGCTTCCTTCTCCCCTGCCTCCATCTGTTCCCACTCCTAACGTATTGTTATATTATAACGATTACAACAGAAAGACGTTTTAAACCATCGATACGATATTATAGCGAATTCAAGCTCCAGGTTAAGAGGGTCGACGACAACGCGTCCCCCATCTATATACGCTTATCTAAGATATTACAAAATCAATATTTAGAAATCTCTCGGCGCGTTGAATTCAGAAATAATCGTAAAAAAGTTGCGCCCCGATAAAAAAGAAACGGTTCGAAGAGTCGTTTTAAAAGACGTCTTCGAACCGATTTGGAAGGAGCTATTCCATTAGTAGACTAGAGTCGTCGGATCCTGCGAGGTCATCGTCGGTCGAGGGGTCGGAACGATCTGTTGAGGCGCGCCCGCGGGAGCCTGAGCCGGAACGTTTTGAGGAGAACGCGCAAGCTCGACGGAAGACGCGGCGGGATTCTTGAGCGCGGTGCGTCGCGGGAGTCGGACGACTTCCGATTCGCGCGCGCCCGTCGTTTCACCGCCCCAGTTGACGATGCAGATGATCTCGGCGCCCTCTAAACCGCGTCGACGAAGCGCGGCGAGAGCCTCTTCAAACTGTTCCTCTTCGAGACGGAAGACCTCCGCCGTTTGCGCGTCGTAACCCGGCTCGAAAGTCGTCGAACGAATCGTCTCGGGAGGCGTCGGAGAGGCGGACGCGACGAGCGCGGCGTTATTCTGCGCGACGGGCGCGGGCTGTCGAGGATCCTGATTGTTCCAATCGAGAGAAGGAGTCGCGTTTTGCGCGAATTCGTCGCGCGGCATCAGCGTCGGCTCCAACGACTGAACCGGGCTCTGCTGAACCGACGCCGGGGTTTGCGCTAAAGGCGCGTTCGACTCGGGAAGGGAAGACGAGGGCGCGGCGGTAGATGTCGCGAAACTGTCGTTGAGGGCGAGGGCCGATCGCACGTTCGCCGCGGATTCAGGCGTCGTTCCTTGCGGCAGGGTAGACTCGTCGACACGCGGGAAAGAATCCGCGACGGGGAACGAATCTTGACCGAATTGGAAGTCGGCGTTGTCGTTAAGCGCGGTCGCGGCGGCCTCGGAGCGCGCAAACGCGTCCTTCGCGGTCGTCGGGAATTCTTCCGAACGCGACGTTTCGCCCGCCGCGCCGTCAAGCGCGGCCTCAGCTTCCACGCGATTCGTCAAATCGACGTTCTGCGCCGCAAGTTCGACAAACGCGTCGGGAGCCTCCGTCGGTTCGGAAAGGGCGACCGCGACGCTCTGATCGTCCGTCAACAGAGAATATTGGGGAGTCTGCGCGGGCGCGGAATCTTGCGCGGACGCCTTTTCGCGGTCGAGAATTTCGAGGCGCGCGATCGCCGAATCGATTTCCGCGTCCGTCGCCGCCGCGTCGAATTTCCCTGCGATTTGATCGCGATAAACCGTCGTCAAATTTCTATTCGAAAGGAGCGTTTGCGACATGATCGTCGTCGGCGCGACGATTCCTTCCCCCTTCTCGTTCGTCGCCGCGAGGATCCCCGCGACATAGTAACGACCGTTGCGCTTCATGAAGATCGGCGCGCCTGTCGCCGTCTGCCCTTGCGGATTTGTCACGATCGCGTAGGAAGCGTAGGAGCTTTGTCCGTCGGAAGTCTCGAAAAAGCGTCGGAAATCAACGTCGAGAATGTCGCGCGGCGTCCTCGCAACTTCGGCCCCGTTACGAAGCGCGGTGAAACAACGATCCCCCGCGGTCAGGGGCGACTTTTTAGGCAAGAACGCCGCCGGTTTAATCGCTTCCGAAACTTGCGCCGCCACGTACGCTATCCCCGTTTGTTGATCGCAAAAGACGCACTGCGCCCCCGTCTTCTCAATCTCGCCCTTCAACGGATTCCACACTTCGAGGGTCACGCCCGGATAGAGCGCGGGCTCGGCGATTCCTTTGAAAGGAGAGGCGGCGACGGCGACGAGTGCTTCGCGATACTGCGAATTATAATGAACGACGACCCCTGCGGTCTCGCGTTCGACGCCCCCTTCCGGATTCTCTACGAGGACTCGCGCGCACGCGCGTTCAAGGCGTTCTTCGCCGATGAGATCGGAAATCTCTTCGGTGCGCGAATCGAGAACGGAATAATCGATTTCGCGCTCCGGCTCTAAGCCTTCGCTCGCGGTTCCGTCGGCGACTTGCGCGCGAACCTCGGGAGGTAAGAGACCGCGTGTCGGCGCGGGTCGCGAAGCGACGAGTTTGTCGAGAGCCTTCGCACAGGGATTCGCGGCGACGGCGTCGCGTCCGCGTTGGAAGAGACGCAGAAGACGCCTCGTCGTAACGCTAACGTCGTCTTGACCGACGACCGCGCGTCCGAACTCCTTACCGTCGAGGAGAAGGACGAAAGTCGGCGTCGTCTCAACTCGATACAGAGAGAAAAGCGTCTCAGCGTTTTGCGAGCGTTCGACGCGCTGAATCGGATAATTCTTCAGTCTCATTTTGTCGGTCAGAGCTGTCGTCGCGGCGCAGTTCAGATCGTTTTTATCGGTAAACTCAAGGAGAGTTAAGCGCAACGCAAACTCGGAGGTTTGCGAATACGCGTGGGTGCGCCAGCTAGATTCCGCGGCGCGCGCGCTCGTCGAAAAGACGATAGCGACGCCTGAGAAAGCCGCGGCGGCAAATATCAGCGCGCGCGTCCATTGCGCGCGCGAAGCAAAACTCTGTTTCAGGGTCATCGAGTGTCAAGCTCCATTATTTCCGCGTTCCGTCCACACGACGCGCTTCGTCGCGCGCGTCCGCGGTACGCCCCGAACTCGGCGTTCGGACAAATCCATTCGGCGTTACATTAGACAAAGCGCGTTCTTCGCGCAAGCGCAAAAATGCGCCGACTTGTATTTTCCCCTCGTCTCTAGTACACTCAAACGTATGTGATCCCTCTAAAGAAAAGGCGATCGCGCCTCTGCAACGCTTGTTGCGTCAAAAAACTCGACTAAGGAGATCGGTTGTGAAATATATACACATTAAAGGAGCGCGCCAAGACTTGCCCGCGATTATTCAAGGGTGCATGCGCTTTCCCTCCCTCGACGGCGCGGCGGCGCGGCGCCTCGTCTGCCAGGCCGTCGACCTCGGCGTCGTCTTTTTCGACCACGCGACCTGCTATGGAAGGGACGGCGAAGCGGAAACGCGCTTCGGGGAAGCCTTCGCTGGTTCCGGTATCAAACGCGAAGACGTCTTCATTCAGTCGAAATGCGGAATCTATCCTCGGCGCCAAGTCTTCGACTGGTCGCGCGACGCGATCCTCACGGCGGTCGACGAAATCCTCGCGCGACTCAAGACCGATTATCTCGACTCCCTTCTACTCCATCGTCCCGACCTTCTCTTCGAACCAAACGAAGTCGCCGGCGCGGTCGAAGAACTCTTCGTCGCCGGTAAGATTCGCAACTTCGGCGTTAGCAACCTCTCGCCAATGCAGTGCCAGCTCCTCTCAAGCGCCCTCAACTGCCCGATCGTTTTCAATCAGCTCCAGTTGTCCTTGACGGAATCGCAGCTTCTCGATCACGCGCTCTTTGTGAATAACAGGACGTCAGAGTATTCGATCGATCGAGATTGCGGCCTCCTCGACTATTGCCGTTTAAACAATATTACGGTTCAGGCGTGGTCTCCTTTACAATACGGTTTCTTCGAGGGGACGTTCATCGACAATCCCAAGTATCCTGGTCTCAACGCGGCGCTGGAAGAAGTCGGGAAAAAGTACGGCCTTTCGAAGGGAGCGACGGCGATCGCGTGGATATTGAGGCATCCCGCGCAGTTCCAAGTGATCTTGGGGACGACGAATCCTGAACGTCTTGCAGATCTATGTAAAGCGACGGAAGTCGTGCTTGAAAGAGACGACTGGTATAAGCTTTACTTATCGACAGGGAAGATTCTCCCCTAATATTAATAATGAGGGATGGATAAGGGCACAGAAGAGTCGGTATTTTTGTACTGTTACTTGTTGCCTAAAAGATGAAAATATCCTTGGTTTTGTTATAGAAAAACATTACCAAAATTACCAAAACACCCTTAGGTCAACTTGACAAAGAAGGCGTCAAGGGATAGTATTATTAGTGGCGTGAAGACGTTTATAAGTTAGTTGGCGTTAACAGGAGAGTCTTGAGAAATTAACTCCGAAAAACGCGCGAGGGGACGAGTCGACGCAGGAAATAGCGAGCTTAGTCGTGTCGCGCAAGATTTATTTCTTGCGGAGTCGAGTCGACGTCTTACGCTACAACGCTAGAGTAGTGGCGACGAGCGTGTCGGAGCGCAAGTCTGACGCGTTCGTCATGATATTTTAACCGCGAAAGCATTACAGAATCACAAACCATGGTCAATTTCCTTTGTTCATCAATCGGTAAGAAACTAATAATGAGCCTATCAGGCTTATTCTTGTTGGTTTTTCTCGCGTTGCATGCGGGTTTGAACGCGTGCGCGCTCGTCTCGCGCGAGCTTTATGGCACGGTCTGCGCATTCATGGATACCAACCCCCTCGTGCAACTGATGGTTCCGGTGCTCGCGGGCGGTTTTATCATTCACATTCTCTTCTCGCTCTTTGTGGAATTCCGCAACCTGACCGCGCGTCCTCGCGCGATGCAGTACGCCGTCGCCAATAAATCGAAGGCAACCTCTTGGGCGTCGAAGAACATGTTCGTGCTCGGCCTTATCGTCCTCGGATTCCTCGCCCTCCACCTTGTTAATTTCTGGTCCAAAATGCAACTTCAGCACTGGATTGGCGGCGAAGGTCAGAACGCTTACGATCTTATCGTCAACCTTTTCTCGAAGTGGCAGTTCTGCGTTCTTTATCTCGTGTGGTTCGGCGCGCTCTACTATCACGTTTCCCACGGGTTCTGGAGCGCCTTCCAGACGATCGGTCTGTCGAACTCCCTTTGGATTCCGCGTCTTCAGTGTCTCGCAAAGATCTACGCGGTCGTCGTTTTCCTTGTTTACGCCGCCGTCCCCTTCTGCTTCCTTTTGGGCATTAGATCCTGACGCTTTCGCGGCGCGCGATTTCACGCGTCGACGTTCGGTACATTTTATTCTCACGAAGATATCGTTCACATTCTAACCACATAAAAGATAAAGACATGTCTGATCCTAAGCTGCAGTCTAAAATCCCGGCGGGCCCGTTGTCCGAAAAATGGACCAACTTCAAGGCTCAAGTGAAAGTCGTCAGCCCGGCCAACAAGCGCAAGCTGGATATCATCGTCGTCGGGACCGGCCTCGGCGGCGCGTCCGCCGCGGCAACCCTTGCGGAACTTGGCTATAACGTCAAGATCTTCTGCATCTCCGACAGCCCTCGCCGCGCTCACTCTATCGCCGCGCAAGGCGGTATCAACGCCGCGAAAAACTATCAGAACGATAACGACTCCGTCTATCGTCTCTTCTACGATACGATCAAAGGCGGCGACTTCCGCGCGCGCGAAGCGAACGTCTATCGTCTCGCCGAAGTCAGCTCCCTCATCATCGACAAATGCGTCGCCCAAGGCGTCCCCTTCGCGCGCGACTACGGCGGACTCCTCGCCAACCGCTCCTTCGGCGGCGCGCAGGTCTCGCGTACCTTCTATGCTCGCGGTCAGACCGGACAACAGCTCCTCCTAGGAGCTTACGCCTCTCTTAACCGCATGATTAAGTTGGGCAAGGTTCAATCCTACAACCGTCGCGAAGTCCTCGATATCGTCCTCATCGACGGTAAAGCGCGCGGAGTCATCGTCCGCAACCTTGTCACCGGCGAAATCGAACGTTACGGCGCTCACGCCGTCGTCCTCGCCACCGGCGGTTACGGAAACACCTACTTCCTCTCCACGAACGCGATGAACAGCAACGGTTCCGCGCTCGTCCAGGCCTACAAGAAGGGCGCCTTCTTCGCAAACCCCTGCTTCGTTCAGATTCACCCCACCTGTATTCCGGTGCACGGCGAGCAGCAATCCAAGCTCACGCTGATGTCCGAATCGCTCCGTAACGACGGTCGCATTTGGGTTCCGAAGAAAAAGGAAGACGTCGAAAAGCTTCGCAAAAAGCAAATCAAACCTTCCCAGATTCCGGAAGAAGATCGCGATTACTACCTCGAACGCCGCTATCCCGCGTTCGGTAACCTCGTTCCTCGCGACGTCGCGTCTCGCGCCGCTAAAGAACGTTGCGACGCCGGTTATGGCGTCAACGAAACGGGTCTCGCCGTCTTCCTCGATTTCGCCGAACCGATCAAACGCCTTGGTCGCAAGACGATCGAAGAACGCTACGGCAACCTCTTCCAGATGTACGAAAAGATCACCGACGTCGATCCGTACGAAGAACCGATGCAGATCTATCCCGCGATTCACTACACGATGGGGGGCGTCTGGGTCGACTACAACCTGATGACGACGATTCCCGGCCTTTACGCGCTCGGCGAAGCGAACTTCAGCGATCACGGCGGCAACCGCCTCGGCGCCTCCGCCCTCATGCAGGGTCTCGCCGACGGTTACTACGTTCTTCCTTACACGATCGGCGATTACCTCTCTCACGAGATTCAAACGCCTAAGATCGACACGAAGAACAAGGCCTTCGACGAAGCTGAAAAGGCCGTCGTCGACAAGATCAACAAGATCTTCAGCATCAAGGGAAAGCAGACCGTCGACTCCCTCCACAAGAAGCTCGGTCACATCATGTGGGAATACTGCGGTATGTCCCGTAATGAAGAAGGGCTCAAGACCGCGATCAAGAAGATCGAAGAACTCCGCAAGGAATTCTGGGCCGACGTCAAGGTTCCCGGCGAAAAGACCGAATTCAACCAGGAACTCGAAAAGGCGGTTCGTCTCGCCGACTTCCTCGAAATTGCGAAGCTCATCGCCTTCGACGCTCTCAATCGTAAGGAATCTTGCGGCGGTCACTTCCGTGAAGAAAGCCAGACCGAAGACGGCGAAACCAAACGCGACGATCAGAATTACATGTACGTCGCCGCTTGGGAATACAAAGGCGAAGACAAAGATCCTGTCCTCCACAAGGAAGATCTTAACTACGAAGAAGTTCACGTCTCAACGCGAAACTATAAGGACTAGTGTGAATTCACTCTGACAAGTCCTAGTATTACGTAAAGATTCACAATTAACTTTAGATATTGTAAGAACGATGAAATTCACACTTAAAGTTTGGCGTCAGAAAAACGCTAAGGCGAAGGGACGTTTCGAAACCTACCGCGTCGACGGCATCTCGCCCGATACTTCGTTCCTGGAAATGCTTGACATTCTCAACAACAACCTGATCGAAGAAGGCAAAGAGCCGATCGCGTTCGACCACGACTGCCGCGAAGGTATTTGCGGTATGTGCTCACTCTACATCAACGGTCGTCCTCACGGTCCGGACGATCTCATCACGACCTGCCAGCTTCACTGCCGTAAATTCAACGACGGCGACACGATCACGATCGAACCCTGGCGTTCCGCGGCGTTCCCGGTCGTTAAAGACCTCGTCGTGAACCGCAACGCGTTCGACCAGATCCTCCAGGCCGGCGGTTTCATCACCTGCCCCGGCGTCGTTCCGGACGCGAACGCTCTCCCGATCGCGAAGAAAGACGCCGACGAGTCGATGGACGCCGCGGCGTGCATCGGTTGCGGCGCGTGCGTCGCCACGTGTAAGAACGGATCCGCAATGCTCTTCGTCGCCGCCCGCGTCTCCACTCTTGCGAAACTTCCGCAGGGTCGCGTCGAAGCCGCGAAACGCGCCAAGGCGATGGTCGCCAAGATGGACGAACTCGGATTCGGCTCCTGCACTAACACCGGAGCCTGCGAAGCGGAATGCCCGAAGGGAATCTCGATCTCCAATATCGCGCGTCTTAATCGCGAATTCCTCCTCGCGAAGATCCAAGACTAGTTCGTTCGTCTTCGTCGCTTAGAATTTTGCAAGATTAAGGTCGCTCCTCTCGAAAATCGAGCCCTTATCTTGCGTTCAATGGTATTATGAAAGGCCGCTCCAATGCAGCAACTTCTTTCCAATGCATTCGTTCTCCTCGCGCAAACTGAGGAAACAACTACCCCCGCTTTCATTAACTACCTCAAGAGCGTTTTCGTCTCGCCCTTCGGAAACGTCCTCTTCCTCGTCTTCCTCATCGCGTTCTTGGGATACGCGCTTGGCAGGATCGAGATCAAAGGCGTCGGTTTAGGAGCCGCGGGCGTATTCCTCATGGCTCTCGTCTTCGGTCACTTTGGCGCGGGTAACGACTCCTACTTCCACCAAATCGGACTCGTTCACGTCGACGAAGCGAAGATGAAATCCGCGATGAAGCTCGTTCAAGATATCGGTCTTCTCTGCTTCGTCACCAGCGTCGGTTTCATCGCCGGTCCGAGGTTCTTCTCCAACTTGAAGCACAACGCGAAGTCTTACGCGTTCATCGGCTTCTGCGTGATCGGTTCCGCGGCTCTCATTACCGCGATTATCATCATGTGCACGCCGGTCAACGCCGCTATGGGAGTCGGCATCCTCTCCGGAGCGTTGACCACCACCCCCGGTTTTGCGGCGGCTCAAGACGCCCTCTTGCCCTATGAAAACGCGGAAGCGCTCATCAACGAAGTCACCGTCGGTCATGCGATCGGTTACCCCTTCGGCGTCGTCGGCGTCGTTCTCTTCGTCCAGATCGTTCCGATCATTCTCCGCGCCGACCTCAATGAAGAACGACAGAAACTCGTCGCCTCTTCCGATCAATCTGGCGAACGCGTTCTTCCCGCCAACCTTCTCAAGCTCGACCCCATGGGTCTCGCCCCCTTCGCGCTCGCGATCTGCTTGGGCGTTATCCTTGGTAAAGTCTCGGTTCCGCTTCCCGGCGGCGCTAGCTTCTCCTTGGGCAACACCGGCGGCGCGCTCCTCATGGGCTTGATCCTCGGTCACTTCGGTCGCCTCGGAAAGATCAGCATGGAGCTCTCTCCCGGCTTCCTCAAGTCCTTCCGCGAATTCGGGCTCATCATGTTCCTCATCGGCGCTGGCGTTCCAGGCGGTGACGGCTTCGTCGAAATCATCCAGGAACAAGGCTTAATCCTCTTCGTCTACGGCGCGATCATGACTATCGTCCCGATGATCTTCGGTTACCTCGTCGCCCGCTACGTTGTCAAGCTCTGTATGTTCAACAACCTTGGTTCGCTCACCGGCGGTATGACCTCCACCCCCGCGCTCGGCGCGCTCATCAACACAGCCAAAACCGACGACGTCGCCGCAGCTTACGCGGCGACCTATCCCGTCGCGCTCGTCATGGTCGTTCTCGCCTCGCAGTTCCTCATCAAGTTCTTGCAATAAGCGAACTTCCGTCGACTCAATCGAAGCGACCGTTTCACGACGGTCGCTTTTTTCATTTCTTGCCCCGCGGCGAAGGAACGCGGCGAAGGATCTCTAAATCATTACATAGTTTATTACTCGGATTTTACAAATTCTCTAAACTGGAACCATAAAAAAGGCCGATACGGCTAGAGCTCTCTTGTTGGGTTTATTGCGACCTGAAGGGATGGTTTTGGATTACCAAACGCATAGCACATGGACGTCGTCAAATGGTGAAGGAATCATGAGAATTTCCCCTCTTTATTTTCTTAAACATGCAACCCTAGCGTTGATAGGAGTCGCCGTTGCGGCCCCCATAGCTTTCGCGGAGGACGATCAGTGGGCGGAAGTTTATTACCAGCGTCGTCAGGAACGCCAAGCGGCAAAGATGCAGTCGCCCGAAGAAGAAAATTCGTTTGACCCTGAGGACGAAATTGACGAACTTCGCATGGAAATCGCGAAGTTGCGCTCAACCGTCGAAAAGAAACAAGACAAGCCGCTTGAATCGAAGAAGTTCGTGAATAAGCTCGGCGGTATCATTATCGTCGACGCGTTGTCGGTAAATCAATCGGGAGAAAATCAGGCGTTCTACGGGGACGTGAACAACGACCTTGCTTTACGCGAAGCGCGTTTTCAACTCAAGGGAACGGGGTACGACGTTCTGAGTTACGAATGTTCGGTCGCGGTCTCCGCTCTCAACAACATGAAGACGGGCCTCGTGTATAAGAACATCATGGTCGGCGTGAAGGACGTTCCGATTTTCCAGAATGTGAAAGTCGGTCACTTCAAGGTAGAAACGTGCATGAGCGAACGCGATCTCTTGATCAACGCTCCCGCTATTTCGTACTTCTCCGGGAACACGATGTCCTTCAGCCCTCACCGACGTCTTGGCGTCGGTTCGACGATGCACTTCGCCGATCAAAACATCCGTTGGTATAACGGCGTTTACGCAAGTAAAGCGCTCACCGACGAGCCCGCGCTCGTCACGGACAACCCCGGCATGATCCTCGACACGCGTCTGACTGCGACGCCGATCTATCGCGAGAATGAAGAAGGCGACCTCGAAGAAGTCCTCCATGTCGGCGGCAGCTCCTACTGGCTCGTCGCTAGCGGCGAGGATCAAACCGTTAAGCTCCGCGCGCGTCCGACCGCCTGGACGGGCTCCATGCCTTACCTCCTCACGGGCGTCGTTCCGATTGAAAACTCTTTCAACGTGTCGGAAGGCGAAATCGCGTACCAGCGCGGTCGTTTCGGTTTCGTTTCCGAAAACTTCGTCGGAAGCTACGGGGACTGCGGCACGGCGTGGGGTTCGACGTTGATCGGACGTTGTTTCCTCACGAAGGGCAACTTCCGTCATTATAGCAAGGAAGGCGGCGGTTTCGCGGGCGCGCATCTTGTCAACAACATCGGCAAGAGCAAAGAAAACAAGGGGCCTCTTCCCGACAACTGGGGCGATCTCGAATTTGTCGTCATGTACGCGCACACGAACATGGACAACCTGAAGAACGTTGCAGGCTCGACCTACGGAGTCTTCGACGAAGGCGTCTTGGGCGTCAACTGGTGGTGGACTCCCGACCTTCGCTGGTCGACGACGTGGACCCACGGCGTCACCAAGGCGACCAAGGACGATATGCACACCGACTCAGAATACGATACCCTCGGATTACAAATGAGCGTCCAGTACTAATCCAAACTCAACGAGAATCGTCCAATAAAAAACCGTCGCATACTTTTACGCGACGGTTTTTTATTTATTTCTTGCGACTTCTCAGCGCGTCACTTAGCGTCGCGCGTCAACTTGTCGATAGCGCGTCCGACGTTGAGTCGAATCTCCTCAAACGCCTTCGGATCGGAGATATAACGCGTCGAATATCGACCGCTTCCGCAATTCAACGGGAGATAATTGAGCGCGGCGTCGAACGCCTTCTGCGCTTCGAGACGTTCCGGCGTGCCGGGGAGCGTCTTCGCTTCAATCTCCGAGCGGAGCGCTTCGAGCCAGCCCGCGTCTTCAATTCCCTCGCGCGCCTCTTCCGATCGAATCGAGTCGAGAATCTCTCCCGGTCGTCTCACAAGATCGCCCGCATAGAAGATGTATCCGTCCCCGTTGGGGTAGCGAACGTAATAACGCACGCCCGGCTGATCCGACTGCGAAATGTACAAGTGCGACGCCGTGTCGATCGGATTGCACGTATACCACGTGGCGCCCCAGAATTCATACGCTTCAGAGCCGTGCTTCACGCACGTGTACGGCAAAAGACGTTCGACTGCGCAATACGGCGTGTCCAAACACATCTGACCGTCCGTCGTCCACCAAATGCGTCCGTTCGCGTCGCGAATCTCCTTCAACTGACTCTCCGAAACGCCGCCGTAATGGCCGACGCCCCAGACGTCGAGATAACGCAACCATTCGGGGACGTAAACCCACGTGCTGCTGTAGATCGGAATCGCGGGGTCGACTTCGTGAATCATGTCGCAAAGCGCTTGCATCTGAGAGACGATCTCGGGACGCGAGTAGAAGGGTTCGTCGGAGATATACAGAACGAGATTGCCGTCCCATCCCTTCTCCTTAATATGCTCCCAGTAAAGCTTGAGCTTCGCCTGATAAGCGCGCTTGTACTCGGGACGCAACGCGAAACGGTCGACGCCCTCGTATGGCCACGTTCCTTCATACGGCGCCTCTCCCTCGATTTCCTTAGGTGGAACGCCCCATCCAAAGAGATAGAAGTCATACGGATAGTATCCGTACTTTCCTCCCTTCTTATCGAAATACTCCGTCATGACAGCGTCGTAAGCGGTCCAGTCCGCGGAAGCGGTTCCCGTCTCTTTATCGTAGACGATATGCAGATCCGCAGGGGGCGTGTCGGAGCTTAGTTTTCTTTCGAGGAGTTTGTCGGCGATCTTGGAAAGCTTATCGCGACGAGCGCCCGTCCCGAAGTAATCGGTCGCGATCCGCGCGTCGTAGATTCCGGCGACTTTCGTCGTAGGCGCGTCGAATCCGAAAACCTCGACTTTATAAGGAATGCGGATCGGATCGCCCGTCTTAGGACGAAGGGTGAGTAGTCCGTCGTAAATACCCGGCTGCGATTTGGCGTCGGTCTTAAAGCGGAGCCACAGAGCGCGGGTCTCATGCGCTTTGAGAGCCAGGCGTCCAGCGAAACCGTTGATCGCCAGAATTTCGGAATCGCTACACAGGTCGATTTTATCGCCGAGTTCTTCGAGCGCCGCGTCGCGTCGCTCTTCCCCTTCCGCGGAGGCGCGGTCGATCGGAATCAACGGATCGGGCCAATCGCCGATCCAGCCGTCGCAACCGGGCGTTCCCTTCGGGAATTTGCGCACGGCGGCGTCCGCTTGCGATTGGTAGTAGTTCGTCGGATAGTCGACGTAGACGTTGCCGACGGCGAAGATTTCCGGCGCTGTGAGAATCGCGCCGCCGACGCGCATGACGGGAAGAGACGCGTCGACTTGATATTCTCCGTCTTGGGGAAGTCGGAGCGCGAATTGCAAGATCTCTTCTTCATCTAGAGCGAGAGCGCAATACGCGGCGCGACCTTTCTTGAGATCGAGAGCTTCTTCATTCGCGGCGAAGGTCGAGTCTTTGAAGACCTTCGCGACGGCGGGAACCTGGAAGACGCCGTCTTTACCGCCGATGAAATCGCGCACTTCGCCGACGTTGACGGGGATCATGAAAACGGAGTCGTACGTCGAGGTTCCGTAATTCTGGCTCGTAAGATGGAGTTCGACGGACTCGGCGTCGGGGGAAGCGACCGCGCGTCCAGAACAAAGGGTCCACTCGCTCTTTCCAGACACAAAGTCTTGGATCGACGCCATCCCGGAGGTCGCGAGAGTTCCGTCGGCGCGTCGCCAATGCATGTGCATTCGGTAATCCCCTTCGAGAGAGTCGCACGCGATCGCGCATCCGAGGTAATAATTCTGCCCCGGTTGAACCGGAATGGAGAGGCGCCATCCGCGCCACATTCTCTTCGCGGATTCGTCGACGACAATGCGCAAAGATTGTTTCCCCAACTCGGGAACGCCCGAATCAAAGAGGGAGTACGTCACGCCCGGATCATTCGCGTTATAATTCCACTTGAGCTGATCCGCGTCCTTCGCCTGGAGGGTTTGGGGGTCGAGATTCTCAAAGTCCCCCGCTTTACCGAGAAGGTTTTTCTCCGCAAGGAACCCCGGCAGAGCGAGAGCCGTCGACGTCTTAGGCGTCGCGTCCGCTTTTTCTGCGTTGGAACTCTGCATCATCGTTCCAGGGAACGCTTGGTTGGCGACGGAATTTTTCGTCGTCTTCACGCGTCCGGCTGTCCCTTGCGTCTTCTCGACGGCGACGAAACACGCGCGAACGCCCTGAGGAACGTTTGCATGGAAAAACGCCTTGTCGTTGAAGAAGACGAAATCGACAGGACGCGCTTGCAGGTCGAGAATCGCAAAGTCGTCGGAAGTCAGCGTGCGATTCCAACGCGTTTCAAGGGTCGAGACGTCGAACATGACGATCTGATCCCCATCGTTCGACGCGACGATTTCAATCGTCGCCATGCGGCTCGAAGGATCGACGCCGAGCTTCTTCAAATCGAAGGTCGTCGCGCCTTCCGTCGCGTTTTCGTCCGTTGTCGGATAGCGCTTCTCGGGGCATGGAAGCGCGATTTCCGCGCCAATCTTATACGAACGCGTCTTGACGAGCGCGTCCCCTACTCTTTCGATCTCCGCACAGTCGAACCACGCGACGCCCTCGCCGTGAAGAACGGTGCCGAAGGAGAGCTGATCGGCATTATCCGGCGCGGTAAAAACGCCGCTAACAGTCGTCCAGTCAAAGGTTCCTTCCGGAGAGTAGAGCATCGGCGACGAGACCATTTCGTTGTCGGCGTTCTCAAAATGGAGATACCAACCGCAGGGGCCTTTCACGTTCTCGCCGCGAACTCGCGCCGTAAAGCGATACTGCGCTCCCGGCTCGACCGCGATTCGATTTTGGCGCGCGGCGATCCAGCTCGGCTTCGAGCCTTCGGGGCAATCGCAGCGAACGCACTTCTTGCCGGACGCGGGCGCTTCCTCAGTCCACGTCAACTTCTGCGAGGGATCGGAGTCGGCGTCGAAAATCCATCCTGTCGGAACGCCGTTCTCTCCCGATTCAAAATCGAGATTCGTCGGCAAACGTCGGAACAAATCGAGACGATCAGGGCAATACCGCGCGAGGGGGTTCCCCGCGAAGACGTAATAACGTCGCGTTGCTCCCGCGTCGACCGTCGCGGGGATCGTCAACATGGAGTCAGCGGGGATAACGCCTTTCTCGACAAACGTGCCGTCGGCGTTCATGATATTGTAGAGGTACTCGACGCCATCCGCGTCGGTCACGCGAATCGCTTCGGCGCGTTCCCCCACGAGGGGCAAGGCGCCTTCCCCCGCGCCAAGGTGGATAGACGCGACTTTTTCTTTCCAGTTTTGGTCGGTCGAATTGTCGACGTCAACGGGCCAAACGCGCGCCCACGCGCCTCCCCCGTCGCGACACAAGCGCGGCGCAATCTCCGCAGGCTCATAACCAAACGCGGACGCGGCGCTCGCCAACGCGCAAAGCGTGAGCGCGCAAGCCGTTATGCGTCGTCCTAATGCAATACTCATCTGACTCACTCCTGTTGATTTTCTCGTTTTCGAATATCGAAACGAGTTTTTTAAGAAAATACTCCGTAATTATACAGATAAAGCTCGAAAATGGAACTATTTAGACAAAGTCATAAAAAAAGGACGCTTCCTGAAAAGAAAGCGTCCAAGCTTAGATGCGTCATGAAAGGTTAGCGACGAGATCAGATGCTGGTCGTTTCGCCGCCGGAGATCGTGCCAAGCGCGCCCCAAACGCCGAAGGGAGACTTGCCGGAAGGTTCGGTGTTCGAATAGTCGACGCCGAGGTTCGAACCGCAGTCGACGGTTTCGGAGTAGAAACCGACGGAACCGTCGGCGCGAAGACCGTTAACGCCTCCGGAGTGGAAGCTCGACGCGCTGAAGTAACCGCCGCCATGCTGGGGCAATCCCGTGCTGAAGTAGCAGTTCGGAGAATTCGGAGGAAGGATCGTGTTGACGCCAAGGACGTGGCAACGCCCGTCGGCGTGAGAGTCGCCGCGACCTTCGTTACCGTAGGAACGACCGGACTGATAGACGTTGCGATCGCTCGTGTCGACCGTCGCCAAGCAACCGTTCGGAGAACCGACATACTGAACCATACCGCCCTTAACGCGGTTGTTACCGGCGGAGGCGCCAGTCGTGGACTCGATGATCGCGAGGGTGTTGGAGGTACCGTCGGTCATCGTCGCCATAGAGTTGGTTCTAACGCCTTTGAAATCGGTGTTATTGGGGAAAAGAACGCCCATGCCGCCTGGGAAGAAACCGCGAGTATTCGTCGCAGATTCCCAAGCCTTGATGGAGTCGCCGATCGAACCGGCATAGCTACCGCGCTGCATGTTGTTGCAATAGGAAGGAGTGTTCGCCGTAGCGTCGCTGGGGCATCCCATTCCGCTAATAGGTTCGCGGAATTCGGAACCGGAGCCGCGCCATACCCTCGTCCAACTGGCGAAGTCGTGCGCTTCGTCCGCTTCCGCCATGACCAGATTCCAGCGCGCAGACTGTTCCATGAACGGATACAGAGCGACATAGAAACTACAACATCCCCACGCGGCGGACTTTCCCGAATCAGGAAGAGACGGAGAAGTACGCATTGGAGGGAACGACCCGTTCGTGTCGTGATAGTTATGAAGAGCAATGCCGATCTGCTTGAGATTATTCGTGCATTGCATACGACGAGCCGCTTCACGCGCCGCTTGAACCGCGGGGAGAAGGAGCCCGATCAAAATACCGATAATCGCGATGACAACCAACAGCTCCACCAACGTGAAACCATTTTTACCGAAAAGTTTCATTATCATACCTCGTTAATAAAAAAATTCAAAAGTGCGTGAACCACTCAAGGCTCTAATGAAAAGAACCCCAAAGTCCCAATGCATTAGATTCTCTGATTGTACATCAGTCCAAATTCAGTGTAAAGGAAGGCCATTTATAAAAATAGTTGTTTTTCTTCTTTTGTGTCTTTCAAACCTGCTATAAACAAACTTTATTTATCTATACATTTATGTACAAAATTTTAAAACGGCGTTCAACATATGATTTGCCGGAAAAGAGCATTTTGGGGAATTTCTATCCTCGTCGCAGGGAGTTAGACGTTTTTTAAGTCGCTACATTCCAAAAGAAGATAAAATTTTGGATTTTCCTTCAAAAAAGAGATAGACGCTAAGAAATGGCAAAAAAAGGGGACGTTTCCTCAAAAGAAACGTCCTTAAACAGTCGTCGCGAAGGGCGAGAAATCAGAGTGAAGTCGTTTCGCCGCCGGAGATCGTTCCCAGCGCGCCCCAGACGCCGAAGGGCGAGTTGCCCGTCGGATCGGCGGTAGACCAGTCTTCGCCGAGGCGTGATCCGCAGTCGATCGTTTCGGAGATGAACGCAACCGAACCGTCTGCGCGAAGTCCGTTTACCCCGCCCGAGTGATTGCTCGACGCGCTCCAATAACCGCCGCCGTGCTGAATAAGCGCGCTACTGAAACCGCAACTAGGAGAGTTCGGAGGAAGAACCGTGTTCATGCCCAAGATGTGGTTGCGTCCATCCGTATGAAGCATACCGCGCGATTCCTGGAAGTAGTTGCCCGACTGATAGACGTTGCGATCCGTCGTGTCGACCTTCGCCAAGCAACCGTTCGGGGAACCGGAATACTGGATGAAACCGCCCTTGACGCGATTGTTGCCGGCGGTGGCGCCAACGACGATTTCAGAAATCGCAAGGGTGTTCGACGTGCCGTCCGTCATCGACGACATATTGTGGCAGATGAGTTTCGACCAGGAGTTCGTACCGCCGCAACCGCCGCCGAAGAATCCGCGCGTGTTGACGCCCGATTCCATCGTGTTGAACGTCGCGTCGCCAACGCTACCCGCGTAGCTACCGTACTGGGCGTCGTTTATATAGCTCGGGCTTTGCGCGTTCGCGTCGCTCGGGCATCCCAAACCGGAAATAAGGCCCTGGAATTCCGAAGTGCGGCAATACCAAACGTTATTCCAGCTATCGAAATTATGCTCGCGATCCCCTTCCGCCATGACCGCGTTCCAACGCGCGCCCTGTTCGATGAACGGATAAAGAGGAACATAGAAGCTCACGACGCCCCACGCCGCAGAAAGTCCCGCGTCTGCGTCGCTTGGCGACGTTCGTTGAGGAGGAAACACCCCGTTCGTGTCGTGATAATTGTGAAGAGCAATGCCGATCTGCTTGAGATTATTCGTGCATTGCATACGCCGCGCCGCCTCTCGCGCCGCTTGAACCGCGGGAAGAAGGAGCCCGATGAGGATACCGATGATCGCGATGACGACCAACAACTCCACCAACGTGAAGCCCTTGTTTTGCATTTTTTCCATAATACCCCTCCATACCATAAACCTAAACAAACGACATGGCCAAAAATCAATTTTGAAGACGTCTCATACCCAAGGCGCCATATTTCCAGTCGGAACCGTATTTTTATCTCTTCGTTTTCAGGAGTCAACAAGGGGCGACGCAAAAACAAACGCGAATTAACCTAAAGCGCAAGTATAGAAATATTTAGATTGCGTCTCCTTATGTTTATTATAAATAGACGTTCACTTAATAAAATAAAAAGAGGCGCCTTTTTCAAAAGCGTCTCTTTTATTCTAAATATGCTTCTTTTCAGAAGTTGCGTCTCATTCTTCAGCGCGACCTTCGACGTCGAAGACGACTTCGCCGCCCTGCGTCGTGACTTCAGCAGTCAGAGGAGTCTTATCGAAGTTCTTCCAGATGATCGGAATCTCGCGCGGAAGTTCGTCGCACTTCGCCTGCCATTCTTTCTGATATTCCATCTGGTCGCCGAGGGGCAACTTGGAGACCTCTTCAGGAGTCTTCCAGTGTTCGGCTAGCGGATCTTTGGTGCACGTCACGCGGTATTCTCCCGCGGGGGCGCCCTTTTCGGTATAGTTCTGCAAGGTCGTCTGAATCGTCGCGACGCCCTTGGAGTCCGTCGTACCGGCGACGACGGCGTTTCCGTCATGAATGAAAAAGACCTGAACGTCGGCGATCGGCGTGGAACCGTCGACGACTTTGACGGTGAAGGGGTAGACCTCCGGCATTCCGTCAGGCTTCTTAGGACCGCAACCGATCAGAGACGTAGCGACAGCGGCGACAAGCGCGCAGGACAACAGCATTTTCTTAAGCATACAACCACTCCTCATCGTTATTTCAAATTCCTTCAGCGGCAAGCGCCGTCTGTTGTGAAGGGTCATTTTACCAATCAAATTTTTCGAGTCAAGCGTATTCAATAAAAGCGCGAAAGATAACTAGTTACAAAAGAAGTTGGAGTGGCCGAGGACGTTTCCCGCACGAAAACGTCCTCCCGTCGTTAAAGGACTCCATTCGACGGTATCTTTCGATTAAAGGGTCGTTGATTCGCCGCCGGAGATCGTTCCCAGCGCGCCCCAGACGCCGAAGGGGGATTGTCCCGTCGGATCCGCGGAGGACCAGTCCGTTCCGAGTTCGTCGCCGCAGTCGATCGTTTCCGAGATAAACGCGACCGAACCGTCCGCGCGAAGCGCGTTCACGCCCCCCGAGTGATTGCTCGACGCGCTGTAATATCCGCCGCTATGCTGGATGAGCGCGGAGCTGAAACCGCAACTGGGAGAGTTCGGCGGAAGAACCGTGTTGAAGCCCAAAACGTGGTTGCGCCCGTCCGTATGAAGCATACCGCGCGATTCTTGGTAATAATTTCCCGTCACGTAGACGTTGCGATCGTCCGAATCAACCTGCGCCAAGCAACCGCTTGGAGAACCAACGTACTGGATATAACCGCCCTTAACGCGGTTATTCCCCGCCGAACTTCCGACGACTGCCTCGCTTATAGCAAGGGTGTTCGACGTGCCGTCGGTTATCGCCGCCATCGTTCGACAAATCAGATTCGACCAGGAGTTCGTTCCCCCGCAACCGCCGCCGAAGAACCCGCGCGAGTTCGTATTCGATTCCGCCAAACTCAGCGTCGCGTCCCCGACGCTACCAGGATAACTCCCGTATTGTCCTTCGTTGTACCAGCTTCCAGTCGACGCGTTCGCGTCGCTAGGACATCCCAAACCGGGGATGAGTCCCTGGAACTCTTCGGTCTCGCAAACCCAGACGTCATACCAACTTTGAAAGTTGTTCTCGCGATCGCCTTCCGCCATGACCGCGTTCCATCGCGCGCCCTGCTCGATGAACGGGTAAAGAGGAACGTAAAAACTCACGACGCCCCACGCCGCAGAAAGTCCCGCGTCTGCGTCGCTTGGCGACGTTCGTTGAGGAGGAAACGCCCCGTTCGTATCGTGATAGTTATGCAACGCTATGCCGATCTGCTTGAGGTTGTTCGTGCATTGCATACGTCGCGCGGCTTCTCGCGCGGCCTGTACCGCGGGAAGAAGCAGACCGATCAAAATACCGATGATCGCAATTACCACCAGCAACTCGACGAGGGTGAAGCCCCGAAGAGAAGAAATTCGTTTACTCATCTTCTTGTCCTACCGTCCTTTAAAAGAGTCTTTCAATATGAGGGCGCCGAGCGCGCATACTTTCCCTAACCGATCCGCGAATACGCAATAACGCGTAGGTCGAGAGAACGCCAAATAGCCGAAAAGTCAGCGTCCCCAAAAAAATAATGAATAGCAAGCCGTTTGAATGACGACGGAAGTAAAATCAATCTAGTTGTATAACCACGCGAATCACAAAGAGTTTCGCAAAGATTTCAAGAAATTTTAAAAAAGAAAAAGGGGCGTCTTCACGTGGAAAACGTCCCTTTTTTGTCGCAATAAACAATGATCAGAGGGTTGTGGTTTCGCCGCCGTTCGGGGATCCCATCGCCCCCCAAACGCCAAGGGAGCTCTTCCCGGTTTGGTAACGCCCCGTCAAAGTATATTTCGCTCCGTTCGTGTCGATCGTGTCGGAAACGAAACGCACCGAACCGTCGAGCATTCCAACGTTGACGCCCCCCGAATGGAAACTTGTCGGCGGCATAAGCGCGACCTGCCCTTGTTCGCGATCATACTTAAAGCAGGTTGGCGCGTTCGGCGGCAAAACGGCAGTGAATCCTCCGAAGATTGGTTGACATTCGAGGAAGTTTCCCCCGCGCGGATGATCGACCGTCTTGCAGGAATAACGAGTGGGATCGTTCGGGTCGCGCTGATTCATGCATAGCGCGGGCTGACAATCCCACCCTGCGCCGTCAAAGCCGGGATAATATCCGACTCCGCCGCGAATCTTGTCGTTGTCCCAGTTGCCCGTTACGACCTCGGAACACGCGATCGTACTGCTCGTGCCGTCGGTTACAAACGCCAGATTCTTGCGATCGAAGAAAAAGAAGAGAGAACGGTGCGTGCAGTCGCCGTCGCCGGAACTTTTTCCAACGCGTTTCGTTCCTCCCGCGCCGTCGGAAACCGTCGTGTAAGGACTGTCGTTCACGAAGTCGAGTCGGCAGACGATATCGCCCATGCAGTAGACGACGTTTGTCGGTCTCCCGTCGTGATTATGCGCTACGCCTTCGCGCACCAGCGCTCCACCCTGAGGATCGGAGGGGCACAGGAAAGCGTCGACTTTCGTCGTGCGAATCTCCCACGCCTCGCTACCGTCGGATGAAGGAAGCCACGGTTGGGTGATAGAGTCGTTGCCGTCGATCGCCGACTTCAACGCCGCTTGCTCGATAAAGGGAAGGAGCTGATAGTGAACGCTGAAATCGCTCGACTTCACCCCGGAGCCCCAAGCGTGTTGAGAGGGTAAATAGTTGAAGACGTCGTGGTGATTGTGCATCGCCAAGACAAATTGTTTCACATTATTTGTACACTGCATTCGACGCGCCGCCTCGCGGGCCGCCTGAACCGCAGGCAAGAGGAGACCTATTAAGATACCGATAATTGCGATGACAACCAAGAGTTCAACGAGAGTGAACCCGTCGTGATATTCCTTCAAAGAGTTTTTCATCATAATGCGTCTCCTATACGAGGTTATCAAATCCGCAAGGAAGCGAAGCCCCTTTTTAGCCTATGGGAATGTCGTCATAAATCGTCCAATATTTAAAAATTAGCATTGATAAAAACAATCAGTTTCACTAATCATACAAACAATCATACCAAAACGCAACGATTGTATAAAAATTTTCCAAATTTTCTACGACAAGAAACTGAAAACATACTAATTCATCCTGAGCGAGAGTTGAATTCTGACAAAATTAGCATAAAAGGCCCTAAAATGAACACGAAACAGAGCAAAATGAATATAAAACGTCTCGAAATGAATATAAAACGGGCCTAAATGAGTATGAAATGGGTAGAAATGAGTATAAAATGACAAGCGATTCAGATTCTGATTTGACGGAATTTGAGAAACGAGTCGTCTTGGAGTTGCGCGTAGAGCCGCGTCAATCGATCACGACGACGTCGGAATGGAGGGAAAATCGCGTTAGCGCGTAAAGGACGCATGCGACGCGAAGGGAAAAGTCGCGGGGAAAGACGAACCTCGTAGATATAAGGGGACGACGCGCAAGATTAAGGGGAAGATAAGGCAAGAAACGCAAAAGGGCGATTCGCAAGAACCGACCCTTTTCATCTAGCACGCCAGAAGGGACTCGAACCCCCAACCCTCGGTTCCGAAGACCGATGCTCTATCCAATTGAGCTACAGGCGCACGCTCAGAATCAACAATCAACACGATCGTCCAAGCATTAAAGACATTTTACCTTTGTTCTAGCGTTTCGCAAGGCGCCTTCTCGAAAAAAAGGAAACAAAGGTAAAAGAAAAGGAAGCTCCTTTCAGAGCTTCCTTCTTTGATTTATCAGACGATAGATCGATCAGTTGACGGAGAAGAGAGGTCCGGAATCGTTGTTGGTGCCGCCCTTGAGTTCGCTGGGCTTGAAGTTCTGACGAACGGTGGAAGTAGGAGCGGGTTCTTCTTCAGCGGGAACTTCTTCGTTGCTCTCGGCTCGTTTGCGAGAGAGACCGATCTTACGATCGGCGACGTCGACGCGAAGGACAACGACTTCGATTTCATCGCCGACTTTGACGACGTCTTCCGGATTTTCAACCTTGTGGTTGGCCAATTCGGAGATGTGAAGAAGACCTTCGAGATCGTCTTCGAGAGAGACGAAAACGCCGAAGTTGGTGATCTTCGTGACCTTGCCGACAACGCGGTCGCCGGTATGGTACTTGGAAGGAATGCGGGAGACCCACGGATCTTCAGTCATCTGCTTGAGACCGAGAGCGATGCGGCGATTCTTCTTATCGACGCTGATGACGACGCATTCGATTTCTTCGTTCTTGCGAACGACTTCGCTCGGATGAGTGATCTTACGAACCCAGCTCATGTCGGAGATGTGAAGGAGACCGTCGACGCCCTCTTCGAGTTCGACGAACGCGCCGTAGTTGGTGAGGTTGCGGACGACGCCCTTGACCTTCGCGCCAATGGGATACTTCTCTTCGACGTTCTCCCAAGGATTGTTCATGGTCTGCTTGAGACCGAGGGAGATTTCCTGCTTTTCCTTGTTGATGCCAAGGATGACGACGTCGATCTCGTCGCCGTTGTGGAGGATCTCATTCGGATGAGAGATGCGCTTGGTCCAGCTCATTTCACTAATGTGAACGAGACCTTCGACGCCTTCTTCAAGCTTGACAAACGCGCCGTAGGACATGACGTTGACGACCGTTCCGTGAACGCGAGATCCAACGGGATACTTTTCTTCGACGTAAGCCCAAGGAGATTCGGTCTTCTGCTTGAGGCCGAGGGAGATCTTTTCTTTCTCGTGGTCGATATTGAGAACGACGACCTCGATCTTCTGATCGATGGAGACGACTTCGCGAGGATCGGTGATTCGCCCCCAGCTCATGTCGGTAATGTGAAGCAAACCGTCGATTCCGCCAAGATCGATGAAGGCGCCGAATTCGGCGATATTCTTGACGGTACCGGTGCGAAGCTGCCCAACTTCGAGCTCGTTGAGGAGCAAGGTTTTCTTGGCGGCGCGTTCTTTTTCGATAAGAGCGCGACGGCTGACGACGATGTTGCGGCGAGCGCTGTCGATCTTAAGAATGACGCAACGAATCGTCTTATCGATGAATTCGTTGACGTCGGCGGGACGACGGACGTCGACCTGGCTGGCGGGAAGAAAGACGTTGACGCCGCCAATATCGACGAGCAAACCGCCCTTGATCTTCCTGGAGACCTTACCTTCGACCACGTCGTCTTCCTTGACCGTTTCCATTATGCGGTTCCAGGCTTCGATCTTCGCGGCCTTGCGCTTGCTGAGGACGATCATTCCACGATACATAACGTCTTCGGCGGACATCGTGTCTTCGGTGTCCTCGACGAGCACCTTCACAGTGTCGCCAACTTTAGGCGCTTCTTCGTCTTCTTCCCATTCGGAAACAGGAATAAGGCCTTCGCTCTTCGCGCCGACGTCGACAATGACGAATTCGTTTTCAATACGAACGATGCGACCGTCGACGATCTTGTCGCGCTGAGGGTCGACTTCTTGGCCAATGAGTTCGTCAATTTCGCTATCGGAATAGTTCTGTTCGATAAATTCTTCGACGCCGTCGTTTAAACCGCGAACCAGGGTACGATTAACCACTTCAAAAAATCCTAAAAACTAAGGTCGTTTATCGGACGAACGCCGCGTTCCGCCGCTTGACGCGACGCCAGAGTCAAGTGTTCGTCCTCAATAAAAAACGAGGTTAAGGTTACTAACGCTTCCTTCCACCTTGGAAAAACAGCGTTCGACGCCGCCGTCACGTGACCTTGCCGCTATGCGGACGTCTTCATAAACAATATGCAAACATCGATAAGCCGCCATGCGCCGACGCTGACGTCTCGAATTTTTCGCTACAGTATCTTGATTTTCATAAGTTTATCAATTCCGGTAAACAATACAACCCCGAAACCTTTAATCTATTAGATTTTTCACCATTTTTTTCGTCTTTGTCAATTTTTTCCTTTCTGTCGCGATTGCTCTTGACTCAATCCTCCCTTTTCTATTACATACCCTAGGGATCGGTTTATTACCTCCCCTTCATCGTCGTTTACGTCGCGTTTTCCTTATCACAGGATCCACTACTCAATGTGTCGCTTCGCCATGGATTTCCATTTTCGCGCTCCTTTAATCGCCGTCCTCGTCGCAGGGTTCGCCCTCTTCTGCAACGCGGCGGTCTGCGCTTTCGACGCGACTAACCCCTTCCCCGCAGTCCAAGGTTCCGACGGAACCGTCTACGCCGTCGTCCCTGACGATCAAACGCTCGACGATTCCCCCGTCGGCGTCTTCACACCGCAAAAACGGCGCGTCTCCTCCGGATTCTTCGGCGCCTTCTGCTCCAATCGCGACGATCAACGCGAATGGGAAACCCTCTACCGCGGACAAGCGTCAAGCATCATCCCCCCCGTCGAGTCGACGTCTTCGAGTTCCACCATTGGCTCGAGCTCCGTCTCCAACGCCACCTCCAAAGTCGTGGCGCCGCCGACGGTCGGCTCCGACTCACCCTTCGAGCCTACGCCCCTCACACCCGAAGGGGAACCGACTACCTTCCAGAAGATCTTCAAATATCGTCAGGAAATCTCCGGCTCCTACATGTTCCTCCCCGCCTCCAACTCCAGAGGATTGGGGATGAACGAGCTTGAAGCGCGACTCCTCTTCGCGATCCCCTGCAAGTCGATGCAAAGCGTCAACAACATGAACAACGGCTACTTCCTCCTCACGCCGAGCTTCGTGTATGACAACCTCTCGATTCGCCCCGGCAGCGACTTCCAGAAGATAACGGAAAACGTCTTCGACGCCGGGCTCACGACGACTTTCCTCGCGAATTACAACGATCTTGAAGCGCACGTCGACTTTTCGATCGGAATCGCGTCGATCTTCAAAAAGATCCAGAGCGAGGCGCTCTATTTCCGCGGGCGCGCGGAAGTCGGACTCCCGATCGACAACGAAAAGCAGGTCAAGCTCTTCGGCGGCGTTCAGTATCTCGATCGCATTTACTACAAACTCGTCCCGATCGTCGGCGTCACCTACAATCCGAACCAGCAAAACCGTCTGCGTCTCGCGTTTCCGAACCCGCGGTGGGATCACTATCTGACAAAAGTCAACGAAACGGACTGGTGGCTCTTCGTCCACGGAGATATCGACGGTAACAGCTGGCTTATGTACAGCTCGGAAGTGACCGTCCGCGGGAAGCATTCCTTTAAGGTCGACTACAATGACTACAAAGTCGGCGTCGGCGTCTCCTTCGACTGTCCTGCGCGCCTGCGCGGATCCTTTGAAGTCGGCGGTTCTTTCGGTCGTGAAATGCGCACGAAGGACGGGCAAACCTATGAACCAAAGAGCGCCGTTTATCTCAAGTTCGGTCTCCTCTACTAGCCTAGCGGCGCGTCGGTCGCGCCTCTCTTGAAAACGGCGCGACGTCATTGACTTTTTAAGAAACTAGGGGAGAATGAGGGCGGAGCGTCTTCCAGTTCTTACGCTCGCCACCCTAAGGAACCATCATGAGCGATTTATACTTCTTAACTCCCGAAGACCATGCCGCGACGACGCCGAGTCTCGCTGTATTGACGGGGGCGGAAGCGCAACATCTTACTCGAGTTATGCGCAAACGAGTCGGCGATGAAGCGACGCTTTTCGCCGGGAACGGTCGCGCGTTGCGTTGCGAGATCGCGTCGATAGCGAAGGGTCGCGTCGAATTGACGATCCTTGAAACGATCGTCGACGATCGCGAGCCGGACGTCG
>CAVGEG010000005.1:0-14452 GCA_963628165.1 Paratractidigestivibacter sp.
GAACGGGTTGCTGAACGGGTTGCTGAACGGGTTGCTGAACGGGTTGCTGAACGGGTTGCTGAACGGGTTGCTGAACGGGTTGCTGAACGGGTTGCTGAACGGGTTGCTGAACGGGTTGCTGAACGGGTTGCTGAACGGGCTGTTGAACGGGCTGTTGAACGGGCTGTTGAACGGGCAACTGTGCCGAATTATCGACGACGGGGAGGGATAGATTCTGCGCGTAAGTCGCGTTCTGCGCGCTCACGAGGAGTTTTTCCTTGTGCGGCAGTCTTGGAATCGGTTGAGCGGATTGAGCCGCAAGTTGAATCATTTGCGCTTCTTGCTGACTCGCAAGCTGTAATTCGCCAATCTTGTAATATTTATCCGCCAAGAGGGCGTTTGCTTGCAAAACGCCGACTTCCGTCGCGAGGGGCTGAATTGCGTTCGCCCGATTTGAACCTTCAAGAAGGGTCAGACCGTAATAGTATTGGGCCTGCGGAAAATTCGGAGCGCGCGTGATGAGCGCCACGAATTGCCGATCCGCTCCCTGGTAGTCTTCCGCGTCGTAGCACGCTTTCGCGTAGGCAAAGAGATATTCGTTATTCGTCGGAGATAATTGAACCGCTTTCGCGTATTCCGCCTTCGCTTCAGAATAATAGGTCTTCTTATTGTTGACGTATCCAATCCGGTAATGTATAGTCGCGAGAAGCTCCGGCGAAGCGGAGGTCGCCGCCGACGTGGCTAGATATTTCTGATAGAGACGCCCCGAGTCGTGATATCTCTTCTGTTCAAAATACGAATCCGCTTGCAACAGAAGACGCTCTGGAGACTCTTCGCGCTTCCCCCCGTAGCCGTATTGAGCGACGGCGTTACGAATATCGTCCGACTGCTTCTTAGGAGGCCCGTTCGGATCAGGAAGATCGGAAACGTCCGTGCTTAACTCGCCGGGTTTGACAAAATCCGCCGAAGGGGAATTAAACGACGAGCAACCCATGATAGCGGCTACGCCTAGAACCCAGGCTGCAAAATTCGTCCTAATCAGCGTCGTTTTCATCATTTGTCGCTCCTGCCACTGGCGTGAAACACTCCACGCACGCCGTTTATAGCGCGCTCCGCACACCGTCTTGCCCCGTAACGCTATCTGACGAGACGGAGAGACGTTGTATTGAGTTTATCGACAGGAACGATAAAAGTGTTTAGATTAATGTTAACGAAAATATAAAATAGTAAATCTGTGACGAAAAACAGACTATTTTGAGGATTTTCCACCCCTCTTTTCGCCGTTCACAAGCGAGTCGAGTTCTGAAAAATCGACGGAATCCGCCTCAGGAACGGCGTCGTCAAGTTTCTTCTTGATCGACTTGAAGTTTGGCTTTCCCGCGTTGGGGGCGGATTGGGATAGTGACTTATTATTTTTAGAGTCGCGTTTGACAAAGTTGTCGCCGCAAATGGCGCGCAACTCGTCTTCCAGACCGGCGTCGAGCGCGTCGACGTCAAATTTCGCCTTGGGCGTTTCCAAAAGGTGCTTTTCCACCTCGTCTTCGTCGACTTGGAAGTCGTCTAAGTCGTATTTTTTAGACTCGGACGTTTGGACTTCCGACTCTTCGGCTCCAAGGGGCTCCAGGTCGATAACGGCGAGGTGTTCGTACTGGGGGCCGTTGCGTTGGAGATCGCTTGAGAAGAGGATTACGTTATCGACGGGAGAGGATCCGAAGTAGAGATCGGAACGTTCGTTCAACATATCCGCCAAAGAGGCGTTTTCCACTGCTTTTATATTTTGTCTGGTTACGTATTTTGGCGCCTTGGCGTTGCGATCCTTTTGGCGAGCGCGTCCAATTGTCAGGTGAGGGCTGAACTTTCGCCCTTCGACGGGATAGCCTAGCGCTTCGAGCTCTTTGTCGATTCGTGCTGCGAGATTGCGGATTTGTTCGACGCCGTCGGAGACGCCGATCCATATGGTGCGGGGATTGGAGACGTCGGGAAAGGCTCCCAAGCCCTCAAAGACGAGATCGAACTGTTCGACGCCTTTGCAAGCACGTTCGATCGCGGCGATTAAGAGATGCAATTCGTTCGTCGGAACGTTCGGTCCAAGAAATTTCAGAGTTACGTGGAAGTTTTCATCGTCGACCCATTTAACGTTTGGAAAAGCGTTCTGCAAGGGGTTCGCCGCCTTTTTCACTTGGGTTCTAATGGCGGAGGAGATTTCGACGGCGATAAAAGCGCGAATAGTTGAATTCATTGTTAACACCTCGTGCAAATAATGGGTTTACGTCCAAAAGTCACTGGGCAAGCTGCAGATTGTTTCGGTGGACAATCACTTCGTAAAAAGGACCTTCATGGTCGAGGGCGTCGGCAATTTCCGAAGATTTTTTTCGACAGAGTTTACGCGTGTCTTCGCTGGAGTAATTTGTGAGCCCGCGCGCGATTTCGTTGTTGTTTTCATCGATAATTTCAACGACGTCTCCTTTTTTGAAGACGCCTAAAGAACGCACGACGCCGATTGGCAGGAGACTGCGACCCATTTCTTTGACAGCGCGCGCGGCGCCGGAGTCGACGACGAGGGTTCCGCAGGGAGCGGCGTGTTGGAACCATCGTTTACGCGCGGGCAACGATTCGTTTGGTAGGAAGAGGGTGCCGACTTCTTCGCAGGCGTAAATCTTCCGCAGGATCGCGGGGTCGGAACCGTTGGCGATGATCATGGCCCCGCCGGCTTTTCCAACGATTCTTGCCGCCTTGAGTTTACTCGCCATACCCCCTTTGCTTCGTCGCGACTTCTTCTCGGCGACCATTTTCATGAGATCGGGACTCCAGTCTTGCACGCATTTGACAAGCTTGGATTCAGGAAGCTCAGGATCGCCGTCATACAACCCGTCGACGTCGGTCAGGAGAATCAGGAGCGGTTCCGGGAAAAGGGAAGCGACGAGGGCCGCCAGCCGATCGTTGTCGCAGAAAGTCAAGGAAAGCTCGGCGGAACTGACGGCGTCGTTTTCATTGACGATCGGGAGCGCCCCGAGATTGAGTAGCGAAGTGAAGGTGTTACGGAGCGTAAGGTAGCGTTTTCGTTCGGTAAAGTCGTCCGCGGTGAGAAGGATTTGCGCGGCGAGGAGTCGACTATCGGCGAGCGCCTCTTCGTACGCTTGTATCAACGCGCCTTGACCGATTGCGGCGACGGCTTGCAGATCGGCGAGATCGCGGGGTCTCTCCGCGAGATTTAAACGCGCCATTCCCGCTCCGACGGCGCCGGAACTCACCAGCACGACCCGCACTCCGCGGAAACGGATGTCGCAGAGGTCTTTCGCAAGACTGTTGATTCTCTCGACGTTTAAGTAACCCTCCTTAGTTGTCAGCACGTTGGTGCCTACTTTGACGACAAGGATCTTCGTATGTTCTATGATTTCTTTTCTACTAGACGTTTGCATAATTAAATTTTCTACTAGACGTTTGCATAATTAAAGAAGTGTAAACGACGTGAAAGAGCCCGATAATAAATAATTTAGCGTCGAGTCTTTGCGAAAGAATAATCCCCAAAAGAACGGTTCATATTATTTTCTCTTGATAAGTTAAAACTGTCAATACAAAAACTTTATTTCGAGAGTGGGAACGCGCGGAGCGGGTATTTGCGCGAATATTCTTCGCGCGGTTCTCGGCCTTCCCTAAATTAAAAGGGACGGTATAATAACAAGTCCAGTCGCACTATGTTTAGAGGCTGATGGCATCAGACACACGAGAGACGAGGTAGAAGCATGGAAATTTGGCCGGCGATCGATATTCGCGGCGGACAATGCGTTCGTTTACGCCAAGGTGATTATGGTCAAGAGACTGTCTACGGCTCTTCCCCCGCGGCGATGGCGGAGCGTTGGCGTCAGAAGGGCGCGAAGCGACTTCATCTTGTCGATCTTGACGGCGCAAAAGAAGGTTCCAGCGTCAATTTTGAAGCGATTCGCGAGCTCGTGGAAAAGGTTGCTTCGCACGGAGTGGAGTGCGAGCTTGGCGGCGGTGTGCGAACGCAGGAAACGATCGAAACGTTGCTCTCGCTTGGTTTGTCGCGACTCGTCGTCGGAACGCTGGCTTTGAAGCAGCCGGAATGGTTTGCGCAGATGTGCGAGAAATATCCGCATCGCCTTGTTCTTGGTATCGACGCGCGCGGAGGAATGGTGACAACGGACGGTTGGCTCGAGACGAGCGAGACGTCGGCGACTGAGTTGGCGAAGCGATACGACGGGTTGCCGATCGCGGCTCTTGTTTACACCGACGTCGCGACGGACGGCATGATGCGCGGCCCCAATATTCCCGAATGCGTTTCGATGATGCGCGCGACCTCGATTCCTGTCGTAGCGTCGGGGGGCGTGACGCGAATCGACGACGTTCGTCGCCTCGCGGAAGCCGGTATCCCCGCCTGTATTATCGGGCGCGCTTTGTACGAGAATACAATTGCCCTGGAAGACGCTCTTCAATACGAAGAGCGATCCGCCTAACCGTCGGATTCTTCCGTCGATTTAGTCCAATTGGTTTTGGAGATTTTTATGCAACGTCGCGACGATTCGGAGCGTATTGTTATCACAGGCGTGGGACTTGCCTCTCCCAATGGCGACAACCTTGCGGAATTTAGAAACGCGCTTCTTAGCGGTGTGAGCGGGGTAGTTCCTTACGAGATTCGATATTTCGGGAAGACCGTCGCGGGCGTTTGTCGCTGCGATATTACGAAGTATCGCCCGAAGAGAGAAATTCGTCGCGGCACGCGGGCGGGAAGTCTTTCCGTTTACTGCGTCGGCGAGGCGATCGCGGACTCCAGGTTGAATTGGGATTCCGTCGATAAAAGCGCCGTCGGCGTCTACATCGGGGTGACTGAGCACGGCAACGTCGAGACGGAGAATGAGATTTATGAGATCAAGCAGTACGATTACGACTGCTCGTATTGGTCTCATCACCATAATCCGCGCACGGTAACGAATAATCCCGCGGGCGAAGTGACGTTGCGTTACGGAATCACGGGGCCTCACTACACGTTGGGCGCGGCGTGCGCGGCGGGGAACGCCGCGTTGATTCAAGGGGTGCAACAACTCCGTTTGGGGGAAGTTGATCTTGCGCTCGCGGGCGGCGTCTCCGAGAGTATTCACACGTTTGGGATTTTTGCCGCGTTTAACGCGCAAGGAGCTCTTGCGCATAACGACGATCCGACGAAGGCTTCGCGACCGTTTGACGCCGATCGCAACGGGATCGTCGTCTCGGAAGGAGGTTGCGTTTACGTCCTTGAGCGTCTCAGCGACGCGAAGAAGCGCGGCGCTAAGATTTACGGGGAGATACTCGGCTACGGAATGAATTCGGACGCCACCGACTTCGTTCTTCCCAACGCCGAACGTCAGGCGCAATGCGTTCGCAAGGCGTTAAAGAACGCGGAATTAGCGCCTGAGGATATTGACGTCGTCAATACGCACGCGACGGCGACTCACGCGGGGGACTCTCTCGAGATCCAGGCGTTGCGCGAAGTTTTCGCCGATAGTCCTAAGACGTACGTCAATAATACGAAGAGCTTCATCGGTCACGCGATGGGCGCGGCTGGCGCTCTTGAATTGGCGGGTAACCTTCCTTCTTTCGAGGACGGAATCATCCACCCGACGATCAACGTCGACAACCTTGATCCGGAATGCGAGATTCGGAATCTCGTTTTGAATAAGCCCGTGGAAGTCGGTAAAGTTCGCACAATTTTGAATAATTCTTTCGGCATGGTGGGTATCAACGCCGTGACGATCGTAGGGAAATACGAGGGCTGAGCCTTCAGTGACGCGCGCCGCGTGAGCGTTGCGTTTTCGAGCGCGGGGAACGGTTCAGTTTCGAACGCGTAACAACATGAGTTTGCGTCGGCGTGAAAAGATTGCGCGTCGCGGCGCCTGACTAGGAGTAAGAGATGGCCGTTTCGGTTGAAGACATTAGAAATACAATTATCGAAGTTCTTACGGAAATTGACGACACGATTGACGCCGACGCGTTGAAAGACGACGTTCCTTTCCGTGAACAGCTTGAACTTGACAGTATGGATATGCTCGACGTTGTTCTCGGTCTGCGTCGACGTTATAAGCTACCGATTCCTGAATCCGATTACGTTCATCTTCAGACGATGAATTCGACGATCGAATATCTCCTTCCGCTTCTCAACAACTGAGCGGATTGTCGAGGCCGTCGTCGCGAAGCGTTGTGGCGACGCGAGTTTGAAGTTCTATCGAAAATATTTGATGTGATTATGGGACGCCTTTTCGATTTTGCATTTGGTTCGCGAGTTTGGCTCAACCTTACTTGCCGTCCAGGGGACGGCTTTTAATGAACAACCAAGCGTTTTTGTGACCTTGGTAGGGGTGGCGTCGCTTTTTTAGCGACTAACGCAGGATTAAAAATAAGAAGGTCGGCAAAGTCGGCCTAATTAATAGTGAGGTATGAAGATGGCGTCGCAATGTGATACATCGAATCAGAACGCTCGTAAGATAATAGTTTTTGACACGACGCTACGCGATGGAGAGCAGTCTCCAGGCGCGAGCATGAACCTGGAAGAAAAGCTGCAAGTCGCTCAGGCTCTTGCCGAGCTCGGCGTCGACGTAATCGAAGCAGGTTTTCCGATCGCTTCTCCCGGAGACTTTGAATCGGTTCGCGAAATCGCGAAGATCGTGCGCGGTTCCTCTGTTTGCGGACTCGCACGTTGCGTCGATAAAGATATTGATCGCGCTTGGGAAGCCCTGAAAGAAGCGGAAGATCCCCGAATTCACGTCTTCCTGGCGACTAGCGCGATCCACCGCGAATTCAAGCTACGCATGACGCAGGAAGAGATCATTAATCGCGCCGTCGAAGGCGTCAAACGCGCTCGCGGTTACTGCTCGAATATCGAGTTCTCTCCCGAAGACGCGTGCCGCACGGAGATCGACTTCCTGTGCAAAGTCGTCGAGGCCGTGATCGACGCGGGCGCGACGACCGTCAATATTCCCGACACCGTGGGATATACGACGCCCTTTGAAATGACAAAGCGCATCGAAACGCTGATAAATCACGTTCCCAACGTCGACAAGGCCGTGATCAGTATTCACTGCCACAACGATCTGGGAATGGCGGTTGCAAACTCCTTGGCCGCGGTAGCCGCCGGAGCGGGGCAGATCGAGTGCGCTATCAACGGACTGGGCGAACGCGCGGGGAACTGCGCGCTGGAAGAGGTTGTGATGGCTCTTCGCACGCGTCGCGACTTCTTCGGTCTGGACACACGAATCGTTTCGCAGCGTCTCGTTCCGACGAGCCGTTTGGTCTCCAAGGTCACCGGTCTGAAGGTTCCGAGAAACAAGGCGATCGTCGGTCGCAACGCTTTCGCGCACGAATCGGGTGTTCATCAGGACGGAGTTTTGAAGGAACGTACGACTTATGAAATCATGAGCGCCGAGAGCGTTGGTTTCGTGAAGAACGATCTCGTGTTAGGGAAGCATAGCGGTCGCGCCGCCTTAGCCGAACGTACTAAGGCTCTGGGCTTCGACCTCTCCAAGGAACGCCTGGACGCCGCTTTCGAAGAGTTCAAGCGTCTGGCGGATCTCAAGAAGGATATCTTCGACGCGGATATTGTCGCGATCGTCGATCGTCAGAACGCGAGCCGTCTTTCCGGCAAAGCGGCGGACTGGCGCTACGTTTCGTATTCGCTCGCTAGCGGTTCCGAAAACAAACCCTCCTTCAAGGTGGTTTTGTCTCAAAATGGCGTCGAACACTCAGCGACGTCCGACGAAGGGGACGGTCCCGTTCATGCGATGTTCTGGGCTGTGCAACAGATCGTCGGTTTGCACATTCTGTTAAAGGAATTCAAGGTTGACGCCGTAACGTGCGGGTCCGACGCCCAAGGCGAGGCGCGGGTTCGCGTGACTGACGTCGACACGAATATCGACTACCTGGGTCGCGCCACGTCGACCGACGTTTTCGAAGCGGCGCTTCAGGCGGTGGTAGACGCAGTTAACCGAATTCAACATGCGCGCGAAGGCAATCAGGCCTGACGATTCTAAGCTTTGTCTTGGCGCTTGACGCGACATAAAAGCGGCGTCGTTTTGCTTAAATAAACGGCGCCGTTTTCTTTTTAGTTTCCGCGGACGCTTTAGATTCAGCGAGATGAGAGAAAAACGCGATATTTGAGCGTTTTTTGTAGACGCGTAGCGAAACTAAGCCGATTAGTATTGAGGGTTACGTAGCGGTTTAACCCTGTCGACGTTCAATTCGGAGTCGCGAGAAGGAGACTGCGAGACGTTCGTTATGTTTTTTGAGCGCGTCCCATGACGCGCGAACAGTGTAGAGCATTCTTGGTTATTTTATTGCATTGGAGACTTCCGTGCTTACTGACTATCCGAAGCAGTTCGATGCAGGACGGTCCAATCTTGTTGATTTGGTACGTTATCGCGCGTTTTATCAACCCAACGAAGTGGGCTTCACCTTCCTGACGAATAACGGGAAAGACGAGACCAGCTTGACTTACGGCGAATTAGATCGTCGTTGTCGACGTCTGGCTGTTACGCTCCAACGTAATGGGATGCGCGGTAAGCGCGCGCTCTTGCTTTACCGACCCGGCCTCGAATTTATCGTCGCTTTTTACGGTTGCTTGTACGCGGGCGCGACGGCTATTCCCGCCTATCCGCCGACGAAGAACCGTTCGATGCTTCGTATTCAGTCGATTGTCGCCGACTCCGAAGCGAGTATGGCTTTGACGACGAAGGAAGTCGTGGAGCAGGTTAAGAACACCGTCGACGACACGCCCCTGCTACGCCAAATTCCGTGGTTGCCGACGAACGACTTGCTCGTCGGCCCCGAGGACGATTGGGTCGATCCTCAAGTCGGACAGGAAGAAATCGCTTTTCTGCAATATACCTCCGGGTCGACCGGAAATCCGAAGGGCGTCATGTTGTCGCACGGAAATATGCTGAACAACTCGATGCTCATCGAACGCGGTTTCGAACATACGCGTTCGAGCAAGGGCGTTTTCTGGCTTCCATGCTATCACGACATGGGATTGATCGGAGGCGTGATCCAACCGCTCTACTGCGGTTGTCAAAACGTCATGATGGCGCCGCTAACCTTCCTGACGCGTCCTTTTCTCTGGTTGAAGATGATTTCGAAGTACCGTGCGACGACAAGCGGCGGTCCGAACTTTGCGTATGACCTTTGCGTCAAGATGGTCAAAGACGAGCAGATCGACGAACTCGATCTGAGCTCCTGGAAAGTGGCGTTTAACGGAGCCGAACCTGTCCAGGCCGAAACCCTGGAACGCTTCGCTCAAAAGTTCGAACGTTGCGGCTTCCGCTACGAGTCTTTCTATCCCTGTTTCGGTTTGGCCGAGGGCACCCTCATCGTTACCGGCGGTATGCGCGACCGCGCGCCCGTGATTCTCAACGTTGACGTCGATGCGCTTGGCGAAGGACGCGCCGTCAAAGTCCCCGAAGGTTCTCCGCGCGCCCGTAAACTTGTTTCGAGCGGTCGTACGATCTTCGGACAACGTCTCGCGATCGTCGATCCCGAGACGCGCGTCGAATGCCCTGACGGACGAGTCGGCGAAATTTGGACGGCGAGCCCGAGCGTCGCGCAGGGGTATTGGCGCAACGAAGCGGAAACGGATCGTTGCTTCCGCGCGCGTATCGTCGGCACAAACGAAGGCCCGTTCCTTCGCACCGGGGATCTTGGCTTCGTCGAAGACGGCGAGCTCTTCGTGACGGGCCGCATCAAGGATATGATGATTATCCGCGGCGTGAACGTCTATCCGCAGGATATCGAAATTACCGCGCAACATGTCTCGCCGATCCTCAGCATGAATAGTGGCGGCGCGTTCTTGGTCGGCAACGAGAACGACGAGAAGCTCGTCCTCGTCCAGGAAGTCGAACGTCGCTTCAAGCCCGAAGACGCAGCGGAACTCTTCCCCAAGATTCGCAAGAGCATTGCTCTGGAACACGAACTTCCCATTTACGCGATCGTTCTCATCGCCAAGGGTTCGCTCCCCAAGACGTCGAGCGGCAAGGTTCAGCGTCATGCGTGCCGCGCGTACTATCTTTCCGGCGAACTCAAAGTTTTGGCTCAGTGGTGCGTCGACGACGAAGCCCCCGCAGCCGATGCGTCGAAGAGCTCGACCGTGCAGGGATTCGTAGGCGAAGAGAACCCGCTCTACGCTCCGGCGGAAGGGCAAAGCGTCGAGCACCCGACGCATGAAGACGATAGTTGGATCGAAACCCAGCGTGAAATGACGAGTGTCTTCACCGTCGTGGACAAGAAGCCCGAAGTTAAGAAGGCGGAACCCATCGCAAAGCCCGTCGAGTCGGCGACCTCCAGCGCCTCGGTCATGAGCTACGAGGAAACCGCGCGCGCGGTTCTCGAAGAAGTTTATCGAGTGGCGAAGGAGCGCGCGCGCAACATTACTCTCGATACGGACATTCCGTCTCTTGGTCTTGACTCTCTCGAACGCATGGAGATCCTCGCGTCTCTTGAAGATCGTTTCGGCGGTCAATTCCCCGAAGAGGTTCTGCCGACGATGTCGACGGCGCGCGAAGTCGTCGAAGGCGTGCGCAAGTACCTTGGAGTCGGTCGCGCCTTTAGCGATCCTAACGCGAAACGATTCGAGATCGACGAAAGTTGTTACGATTTCAGCAAGTTCCCCGAGTATGTCTCGATCCATCAAAAGTTTGAGATGGCGAAGAGCTTGGGCATGAACCATTTCTTCGAACCTCACGAGGGGCCGGCGGGCGCCACGATCAAGATCGGCGGCAAAGAGTATATCAATTTCTCGACGTACAACTATATTGGAACGTCGGGCGAACCGTCGGTAACCGCCGCCGCGCAAGCCGCCGTCGCGCGTTATGGCACGACCGCAGGCGCGAGCCGTATCGTCGCCGGTGAAATTCCGCTTCATCGCGAGCTCGAAAACGAGATTACGCGCTTCCTCGGCACCGAAGACACCATCCTTCTCGTCGGCGGTCACCAGACGAACGAGAGTATAATCGGTCACCTCATGGGTTCGGAGGATCTGATCCTTCACGACTCTTTGGCGCACAATTCCATCGTCCAGGGGTGTATCCTTTCGGGAGCGCGTCGTCGTCCCTTCCCGCATGGCGACTGGAACGCGGTGGATAAAATCCTCTCGCAGCATCGCAATAAGTATCGTCGCGTTCTGATCGTTCTCGAAGGCGTGTATAGCATGGACGGCGATTACCCGAATCTTCCTGATTTTATCAAGGTACGCAATCGCTACCGCACGCTGCTCATGGTCGACGAAGCGCACTCGATCGGCGTACTCGGAAAGACGGGTCGCGGAATCGGCGAACACTTCAATATTGATCGTCGCGACGTCGATATTTGGATGAGCACGTTGAGTAAGACGTTCGCAAGTTGCGGCGGCTATATTTCCGGAAGAAAAGAGCTCGTTGAATACCTCAAGTACACCGCGCCGTCGTTCATGTTCTCCGTGGGCATGCCACCTGCGCAGACAGGCGCCGCGCTAGCCGCGTTGCGCGTCTTGGAACGCGAACCCCAACGCGCTCAGAAGCTTCGCGACAACAGCGCGTACTTTAAAGAGCTGGCGCGCGGTTACGGCATGAACGTTGGACTTGCGCAGGATACGGGCGTGGTTCCGGTGATTATCGGAAATTCGATTAAGACGTTGGCGGCGTCGCATCAACTCTTCCTGCATGGAATTAACGCGCATCCGATTCTGCATCCCGCCGTTGAAGAACATCAGGCTAGAATTCGATTCTTCCTCACGAGTCTTCATTCCTTCGAACAAATCAAGACGACGGTCGATACGCTCGCGGAAATTCTTAAGAATATTGAGTCGCATGACTGACGTCGAATCGTAAGAATCGTCTTTGTTGAGACAAACGCGCGTCTATTATTTAGTGGACGCGCGTTTTTTTGTCCTTTAGCGCAGTCCTTGATTTTTTCCACCCGCGCTACATAATGACGCTAGCGCATCGCGCTTTGTGCGCGTTATCTCCGTTTAGAAAACTCCCTATTTTAGATAAAGGGTTCGTTATGTATTATCCTTGGCTTGACGTTCCGCTCCTCACAGCGCCGATGATAATAGCCATTATCGCTCTGTTTCACGTCTTCGTGTCGCACTACGCCGTCGGCGGCGGCTTGCTCTTGGCGCTGGAGAACGGAAGGGCGTTGCGCTCGGGCGATACGGCGTATCGCGAGTATCTCAAGAAGCATGCGAAGTTCTTCATTCTTCTGACGGTTCCGTACGGCGGCGTCACCGGAGTCGGCGTCTGGTTTTCTATCGGATTGGCGTCGCCCCTTGCGACAAGCGAGTTAATCCGAATTTTTGTCTTTGGATGGGCGATCGAATGGTGCTTTTTCCTTCTGGAAATCGTCTCGGCGTTTGTTTTTTATTACGCATGGAATCGACTCTCTTCTAAGGCGAGCGCCATAATCGGATGGATTTACGGTTTGTCGGCTTGGATTTCTTTGGTGTTGATAACGGGTATAACCGCCTTTATGTTAAACGCTTCGGGGATTGTCGACGACTGGGAGACGACCGGCAATTTCTGGCACGCGTTTTTAAACGTGCAGCTTCTTCCGCAGACGATAGCGCGAACGGGCGGCGCGTTGATTCTTGCTTCCCTCTATTTCCTTGCGCACGCGGCGTTTACGGAGAAAGACGAGTCGATTCGAGAGTTGGTCGCGAAGCGAATGCGCTTTCCTTCTTTCGTCGGTCTCTTCCTCCTTCTCGCGGGGGTGGCGGGATGGCTCTTCTTCCTTCCTGAAACGAGTCGCTTAACCCTTGAACGCGCGGCGGCTACGAACATTTTCGCGGTCGCGTTTCTCGGAATCGTCGCGGGGATAGCGTTTCTCCTCTTCCTTGGTCCGTGCTTAAAGCCGCGCGAGGTTTCCGCGGGGATGGCCGTCGCCCTTCTTATGATGGGAATCGGAGGCGTCAGCGTCGCAGAGTTCGTGCGCGAAGCGGTGCGCAAGCCCTACGTCGTCGACCGTCTCGTTTACGGCGACCAAATCTTCCGGAGCGACGTTCCCGAGATGCGACAGATCGGAATGCTCTACAAGGGGACTTGGACGTCTTTCGCTCTCGACGATCTTCAGGAAAAATATCCGGATTTGTCGATCTCGGCGCAAAAGTACTTAGGCGTCGAGTCGATCCACCTCGCGCCCCCCGCCGCAAAAGAACCCAACGTGGAGCCTAATTCCGAGGAGTCGGCGCCCGTCGAAGGAACCGATTCCACGACGGTTAGCCGCGATTCTCGCGTCGCGTTCTATCAAGAGACGGTCGCCATGGCGCAGGGTTCGTTCACGCCTGTCGCGACAGGTTCTTTGACGCAAACGCGTTCCGCCGGGCCCGTCGCGGTCGCCCCAAATGGCGCCGAAGTCCCGCTAACTTCTCCCAACGCGTCCTCTCAGGGAACCAATTCGCTGGCGGCGGAAGCTGTTCGTCGTAGCGGCGTCCAAGAAGGCGTCGTCGTCCAGCAGGGCGCGCAGTTTGCGCAACCTGTCGCGCAATCGGGCTCTCAGCTCTCGCCCAGAACCCCGAATGTCTCCGTTGTTTCGAATACGCAAACGACTCCCGTCGTTCCTGTTTCCACGAACGCCCAGTCGGACGCGCTCCCCGTTTCCGGCGCTCCAGCCAGTCGACCTTCAAGCGTCGAAGTCGGCGCTTCGCCCAGTTTGCTACCCGTCGCGTCGACTCCGGACGTTTCCGAGGCGTCGAAATCGATCCCCGCGCTCCCCAGCGTTAACGACGCCGACGCGAACGTCGAATCGCAACTTGTACCGTCGAGAACCCGATCTCCCGAGGAGCTTGATCGCGAGATTAATGGTCCGATTGCGCGCGGAAACGAGGATCTTCTCAAAGTTGATCGCGCCGACAGACTATCCCTTGGGCGTATGATGTTCCTTCATCACTGCAACGCGTGCCATGCGGCGGAACACGGCTATTCGGCGGTCGGCCCCCTTGTTTCGGGTCTCGACGCGAAGGAGATCAGCTCCTTTGCGACGCGTTTGAATCATTCGCATTTCTATATGCCGCCGTGGGCGGGAACGGAAGTAGAAGCGGAACTCCTTGGCGAATATCTTGAGTCGATCGGCGCCGACGTTCCGAACAACGCTTTTATGAAAGAGAAAGTACGAAAAACTCTTGAAGAAAAGCCGGACGCGTCCGACGCGGAGGATCAAGAAGACGAGGCGTCCGCCGCCGCCGATTCGTCGACGCAACGAGAAACCTCTTCCTTCTAAACGAAAGGGCCCGGCGATCGTCGCCGGGCTTTTTTTCTAATTGGCGTCGTCGCCGGAAGAGAGGAGCGTTCCGACCGGATAGCGGTCGGGATAATTGACCATGACGTAGGCGTTGCGGTTGTTTGGAATATGAACCGTGCGACGACACGCTTCGCCGATTTTATTTCCCTGACGATCGGTGGGATAAACGACAATCTGGGTTTCCCCCGCGGGTAACTCCACGCTTAGAACCTGTATTTTCGCGGGG
>CAVGEG010000005.1:14462-24102 GCA_963628165.1 Paratractidigestivibacter sp.
GAGTAGTCCCCAGCAACGCGTATCCGCCGTTTCCGTCGCTTCCCAGACGACGCCGCCTAAATCCGCGGCCAGATTGACCCATGGATTAACTTGCGCCGCCTCTTTCGCGACGTAGACGGTTCCTTTTTTCGTAATGCGTCGGACAATGGCGCGCGCGAGGATGAGATCTTTAACCGCTTCAAACTCTTTAGCCGCCATTTCGTTGACGTCGACGATCGTTTCTGATATTCCGACCCTTTCTCCGTTCGCTTCTAGCGCGACGCTCGCGATATTCGGGGAGTCGACGACGATTTCGGGGATCGGGACGGGGGCGATCGTCGGAGGAACGGAGTATTTGTTGGTCGCGGAGAAAATTTGATCGGCGACAAGTAGAGCGAACTGAGTCGCTTCGGCGTAGGTTTGCTCTTTATGCGGGCCCTTGCCGATGAGAGCGAAGAGGTATAGACGACCGTTTCCTGGCCGGGAGTGGATCCCTTTTTCGGCGCGTTCGACGTCTTTTTTTCCTTGAGAGAACCCCGGACTCCATTCCACGACCTTTCGGTAACAGCGCGCGGCTTCGCCTTGCTCGAGATAGGTTTCCTCGGCGAGAATTCCTTCAAGGTAGGGGCCAATTGGCAAGCGCGGATACGACGCCTTGGGATTGATTTTTTTGCCCTCGTTTTTGGGGTCGTCCATGAGGCCGCCGCGCACGATCATGTCTTGCTTCTCTTCAATCTGCAAAGCGTAGGCGCGCGCGTCGTGACCGTTGTTAAGGAGCTCCGTCAGCGCTAAATAGATGCGGATCATGACTTTTTCATAGTCTTCACCGACGAAAGAAGCCGCGTTCTCATCCGTCCAGAGGGAAAGGAGCTTCTCGCCCGTCGCCTTTGCGCGCATAGAGTCGAGGGAATCGAGCTCGTCGCGCACGTCGCGCAACTTGGTTTGGGCGTCTTTGACCTTGCCTTGCGCGAGATCGAGACTGGCGCTTTCAAGGGTCAACGGCGTCTTTTCTTTCGCAGTTGCGCGTTTTTGACAACGCTCAAGATTATCCCGCGCTTTATCGAGGTCGACTGTTTCGTAGAAATCAACGCGCCTTTCTTCGAGATTTTTGGCGTAACGCGAAGCGCATCCCGCGAGGGTCGTCCAAAGTTGCAGAACGAGTAGACACGACGCGATCTTTAACAATCGAATTTGAACGTCTTTTCCCCCTAAGGTTCTCTTCATCTCGTCGGCTCCGTCTTCGCTGACCGTCGCGTAAGGGTTCAGCGTCTATAGACGAAGGTTAATGTATAGAGATCGAAATCGTCAAGATCAAGGTTGGCTAATTGACGCCGGAAGTCGACTCTTGGTCGATCGTTTCCCAAGAGAGCCAAACGAAACGCGGACGATATTCGTAAGGATTCCGCGGAAGGAAACCGAGACGATTGACGTTGTAGGAAACGAGCATCCCTTGTTCGTTGGCCAAGACGGGGTGCGCTTTAGCATTATAGCAGTGAAGTCCCGGCGTCTCGTCGGGGATCGACGAACAATAGAAGACGCGCTCTTTTGAAAATGGGCCAAGGGGCGCGTTAGCGACTCTGAACGCGATTTTATTAGAAATCGTTCCAGGCGTGTACACGATCAACCATTTCCCTTTCGCTTTCCCGGAGGGAATGCGCGAAATGGAAAACTCGGCGGAAATATTCTTCAGAAGACAGGCGTCCTCGCTCAAGAGAACGACGATTTCGTCGCGCCATTGCCCCCCGGCGTAAAAACTCCAGCGTTGGTAGTTTTGAAAATCGTCTCGCGGAGCGCGAGCAACGACGAGGTCTTTCCGACTCCCTTCTTGGGGATGGTCGACGTAGCCGAAGACGTAAATGAAGTCGTCCCCCGAATCGTCGCAAAGAGCCGAACCAAGGACGAGCGTCTTATCTTCCACCTCATAAAACAGAGGCGCCTCCTTTTGAAGCGTCGGACGAGAGAAATCGGGACGCCCCGTGGTTTCGGCGATCGGGAAGAGGAGAGCGTGAATCCCCTTCGGTTTCCATGCGTCTCCCACAAGGATCGCCGAAAGCCAAAGTTGATTCCCGTAGCGCATGCCGTCCTGAAGCCAATAGCGCCCTTCGACAATGTTTTGATTCTTTTGATCGGATTCTTGCGCGTTCTCCGGTTTGCTCCATATGAAACTCGTCGTCTCTTTATTGGGGAGGGAACCCTTCGCCATGCCGAAGGAATGGTTTGTCATGACGACGCGATCGTACTTATTTCCGTCGTTTTTCGTCGTTCCCGCCATGGTGTCGCTAAAAATGAAGAGGACGTCGTCTTCGTTGGAATTTGAGGGAAGAGCGTTTCGCGCGTTTTTTCCTAAATCGACGGAATAGATCCCGTCGGCTCCGAGCCATCCTTCTTGACGTTCAAAGACGGCGTCCCATTCTCGAGCCTCCTTTTGCGCGAACGCCGAGGGAGCGACGTCGAGAGGGAATAGGATTGCAACGAAGGTTAAAAAGGAAGCGGCGCGTAGATTCATTGTTTTTCATCCGTGTTTTGCGAGTGTCGGCGAGAGAGGAAAATTCGAGTGGAACGGGCGGGGAGTTCGAGTGGCTGTTCGACGTCGGGGATCGGCCCCTCGTAGTTGGGATAGACGTCGAGCGGAGACGTCGCCGCCGTATCGACGAAGCTACGCCACAGGAAGATTGGCAATTTGGATACCGCGGGGAAGAAGAATGTTTGTTTGTGCGGTTTGGGATTGACCATAAACAGAATGTCGAATTTTGCTTCCGGCGAGGCCTCGAGCGCGGGATTAAAGGGGGATATATCGCTTATGACCGAGCCCACTTTCGCAATTTCTTCCGCGAAGAAGGGATCATTTCGAGGATCCAAGACGCTGATAAGACCCACGAGTGAAGATTGGTCGTTTGAATTCCAATCGACGGAGCCGCCCGTCGCGCCGTACCAGGAGACGTCGGGAATATCTCCCGGCGCTTGCGGAGTCCCGGAGAAAAAGTTTCGTCTTCTCAAAGACGCTTCTTCGCGTCGCAGTCGAATGAGGGAGGCGACAAAGCGTCGCAAATCCTCGTTGTTTTTCGCGCGCAACCAATCGAACCACGAAATGGGAGAATCTTGGCAATAGGCGTTGTTGTTTCCTTTTTGCGTTCTTCGGACTTCGTCCCCGGCGACAATCATAGGAACGCCTTGGCTCAACAATAGCGTGCAGAACATGTTGCGGATTTGTCGCGCGCGTAATTTGTTGACCTTTTCGTCCGCGGTTTCCCCTTCAAACCCGAAGTTGTAACTGATGTTATTATTCTCACCGTCGCGGTTTTCTTCGCCGTTGGCGTAGTTATGCTTATGATTGTACGAGACAAGGTCGTTGAGGGTGAAACCGTCGTGCGCGGTTATGAAATTGACGCTGCACGCGGGGGAGCGTCCCTGCTTTTGATATAGATCGCTCGAGCCTGCAAGTCTTGTGGCGAACGCGCCGATAGTCCAGTCGTCGCCGCGCCAAAAACGTCGCACGTCGTCGCGGAACCGACCGTTCCATTCCGCCCATCGCGCGTTTCCGAAGGAACCGACTTGATAGGCTCCCGCGGCGTCCCACGCTTCGGCGATAATTTTGACGTGGGAGAGAAGGGGATCTTCCGAGATCATCTCCAGCACCGGCGGATTAGAAACGAGATTGCCGTCGCGATTGCGGCTGAGAATCGACGCCAAGTCAAAGCGGAAACCGTCGACATGATAATTTCCCGCCCAGGAGCGCAAACAACTGAAGATCAGATCGCGCATCCACGGGTGATTCCCGTTTACCGTATTGCCGCAGCCCGTATAGTTGGCGTAACGTCCCTGATTCAAAAGGAGATAATAATTCTTGTTTTCAAGCCCCTTAAAGGAAAAGGTCTCGCCGCGCTCGTTACCTTCCGCCGTGTGATTGAAGACGACGTCGAGAAAAACTTCAATTCCCGCCTTATGAAGCTCTTTGACCATCTCTTTGAATTCTCGCACTTGCGCGCCGGGTTCGTCGCTCCACGCGTATCCGCGATGAGGAGCAAAAAAGGCGATCGGGTCGTATCCCCAATAATTCTTGCGCTTCGGCGTCGTCCCATCCGGGGCGTTTCGCGGAAATTCATGCACGGGCATAAGCTCGACCGCCGTGACTCCGAGAGATTTCAAATAAGGAATCTTTTCAATAAGTCCGAGATAGGTTCCCGGTTTGGACACGGAGCTTGTCGGCGAGTTCGTAAAACCGCGAACATGGAGTTCATAAATCACTTCGTCCGCCAGAGAACGCGCGATACGGGGCTCGTCTTCCCAATCAAAGGAATGGTCGACGACGACGCACTTCGGTGGGAGGCAAACGCCGTTCTTCTGAGGAAGGAAATCTCCCGCCAACGCGTCCGCATAAGGATCGACAAGACGCGCTCTACCGTCGAAACGATGACCGTTCGTCGGATCAAACGGTCCGTCGACCTGGAAGTGGTAAAGGGCGCCGGGGCCCGCGCCAGGGACAAAGATTCGCCAGACGTCTCCAAGACGATCTTTCCTGTCGTCGAGCGGAACAACTAAGGATGGTTCCTCGTCTTCCGGCGCGTCGTATAAGAGAAGTCGCGCCCCCGTCGAGTGTCGACTCACGAAGGAAAATAGGACGCCGTTGTCCGTTAAACGCGCGCCATATGGGGAAACATATTCTGTGATTCTTCGCGGTTGCATATTGGCTAAGGAGTTCATAACGTTGTCTTTGTCGCTTCGTGAAAGAGAAGGTTGGCGTCCGCTTGTCTTTTGCCGACCCCTCCGTTAAAATAAGGGTTATCTCGGCTCCTGAAGCCGTGATTTTAGGGGCTTTGTCGGATTTCCGTCGGCTCTATAAAATTTAACGCTTTTATCAGAAAATACAAGGACGAACTCTATACAGCGTTCGTCAAGCGGTTCTTTGGAGTTCTGCTATGTCGGATTTAGCGTCGACCCCGCGAGAGTCGTCTCCTACGCGCTTTCTTGGTCGTTTTACTCACGAACAGGGGGCGTCTTGCGTGTTTTTCCTTTTCTTGTGGTATTTTTGGGGCGTGCGATATTCGGGTTTCCTCTACGTAGCCCAGGAAAATTCCATTTTCCTCTATACGCGAGAATACCTGACGCGTTGGCTTGAGACGCCCGACGGGGGATTGTGCTATCTCTCCGCTTTTCTGATGCAGTTTTTCTACTATCCCCTTTTTGGGGGCGCGATTTTCGCGCTTCTAGGAACGCTGTGCCAGGTCCTTCTGGGACGGATTTTACGTCTTCGAGGATGCGGCTGGCTTCTTTCTTTCATTCCCGTCTCGCTCTTCACGATATCGACGACGTGGAATGGAATTTATATTTTCATTCCCTATAACATTGCGAGCGCGTTTTCGGCGTATGCGGGCTTCTGCATAGCGCTTGTAATTTTGTCCCTTTACGTTCGCTTTGAAGGGGGAGAAGGGAAGCGTCCGATTCTTGGCGTCGCATTTTTGGCGATCGCCTATCCCTTCTGCGCGGCTTGGGCCATGTGGGGCTGTCTATTCTGCGCCGCTTGGGCGCTGGGGCGACTCCTCGCGAAAGGGATGGACAAGGTTTCACGCCGAACTGGGCGGCGGGAAGTTTTGATTTTAACGGTCGCTTCTTTTGTCGTGCCTCTCGTCTATTTTTACGCGTGTTACGACGTTAAGATGAAAATCTTCAATATCTACCTTCAGGGTTTTTGGGAAGAAGCGCGTTACGATACGGAGGCGTTTGTCGGACGGTTGTATTACACGCTGTCGGCAACGGCGATCGTATTGACGTTGGCGGCGTTATTGCTCAGGAGCGTTCCGACGCGTTTTTCGGAACGTTTAGCTAAGTGTCGAGAGGAGCGCGAGAAGCAGAATAAGAAGCTGAAGAAAGGGAAAAACGCCCCTGCCGCGAAGGCTCCCGAGGACGAAGAAGAGAAACGTCGGAAGGGGGAGCGCGCGGGCGTCCGATTGATGTGGGAACTCCTCTTCGTGATCGCGGCGTGCGTCTATTTTGGCGCTTACCACGTGAATTCTTTCTTTTCCTTGATGGATTGCGCGCGAGCTGTTTACAACGAGGATTGGGACGAGGTTTTGCGAATCGAAGCGCGGGACGCGTATCCGATCGACGGAACGGTTCAGATGCGCAACGCGGCGCTCTTCAAAACGGGGCGACTGATGGACGAAGCGTTTATCCGTCCCCTGGGAGGTCTTTCCGCGGTGCGTATATCGGGCGCGGATTACGCGCGTTCTCTTCAGGGGAACACGTATTATAAATTGAAAGTAAAACTCTATAATTGGAGTCGCGAAATGGAGCTTGACTCGAATCGCGCCCTCTGCGAGCGACTCTATTGTTATTGGGGGCAGACGAACGTAGCGACGCGTATCGCGATGAACAACTGGGTCGCCACTGAGGAACGTTCTGTTGCGTTTATGAAGACGCTTGCGATTTCGGCGTTAGCGAATGGCGAGGATCGAATTGCGCGACGTCTTCTCGAGCCTTTGACGAAGACGTTCTTTCATCGCAACTGGGCGAACGTTCGCTTAGCCTATATGAACGGACCGAATTTTTACGACGGGGTGCGAGACTTCCATAACGATCCGAGCGTCGACGAGGTTATTGAAGCGAAACGCGCGTCGCGCAAAGTCGCGGCGAGCGTCGAAGAAGCGGCGGCGCGTTACGGCGTCGACGCGAGGGAAGTCGAAAAAGTCGCTCAGACCGTCGCTGACATACGGAAGATGCGACCGTCTAAGAATTATGCGACGGCGACGGGGTATCCGAATCTTGTGTTCCTTTATGCGTTGGCGAAAGAGGACGAATACGATTCTTCCTGTCCTGAGCGTCGCGATTTGATTTTGCTCTCCCTTCTTATGCAGAAGAAGGGGGACGATTTTTTAACCCTTGCGGAACCCCTCTTCAAGGAAAAATACCACGATGGAGACGCGCCAAGGGCTCTCGAACAAGGGTATGCGACGTGGCGCTACCGCAAATACGGGAGCAATTGGGATAAATGCGATTACAAGTTTTCCGATGAAACGAAGTCCTTGTTGGGAGAGTTTATCGACTATACGACACGGATCGGTTCAGCGGCGCGCATTAGCGACCCTGACGTTCAAGAAACGATACGCGTATACTGTCGTGGACTCTATTGGGGCTTCGTGACAGACGAATCCGTCTACAATCACTATTGATCGGGGAATGAAGAGTCTACAATGACGAAATCGAAGATTAATAAAATTGTTCTTATCGCGCTTTTGGTCTGTGTCGTCTTATTTGTCGGCAAGCTTTTTGTAGGCGTAAGCGCGCCGTCGAGTTTTCAAGACTTGGACGAGCAGGCGACGCTATATCCCGATTATGTCGACGTCGTTTTTCCGCCAAATATTGCGCCCGCGAATTTTCGAATAGAAGAGGACGGGGAGGCTTTTTGCGCGCGAGTCACGGGAGAGAACGGCGCGTCATTGTGTGTCTCGGGGCAGAACGCCGCGTTTCCTGGAAAGAAATGGAAGCGTCTTCTTGAGGAGAATCGAGGAAGTTCGCTCCGTTACGAGATATTCATTCGCCGAGAGGGGAAGTGGTTCCGTTTCAAAGAGTTTCAAAACCAAGTGAGCGAGGATCCGATCGATCCTTACGTGGCGTATCGACTCATCGAACCCGGTTTTGACTATTCCTATCGAATGGCTTTGGCGCAACGTTCTTTGGAGAGTTTCGACGAGTATTTTTTTGCGGACAACCGTTCGGCGACAACTTCCGCTTGTGTGAACTGCCACTCTTTTCAAAATTACCATACCGACCGCTTTATGTTTCACTTTCGTCGTCCTGACGCGCCGGAAAAGGGCGGAACGATGCTTATCGACGGCGATAAAATCGTTAAAGCGACAGGGTATGTCGACGAGTTAAAGAACACGTGTTCTTATCCCGCGTGGCGTCCGACGGGTGATTTCATCGCGTTTTCCTCTAATGTGACGCGACAATCTTTTCATGCTCTTTCGACTCAAAAGGTGGAGGTTTACGACGGAACGTCGGATTTGGTTCTTTTAGATCCTAGGAAGAATGAGGTTCGCGTCGTTGAAAAAACGGAGGATCAGCTGGAGACCTTCCCCTTCTGGTCTCCCGACGGTCAATTTTTATACTACTGTTGCGCCGATTTTGCTCCTAAGTCTCCTTCTTCCGACGTCGACGCGTTAATCAAAGAGGCCGGGGATCGAGCGGCGGAGATACGTTATAGCGTGTGTCGAAGAAGTTTTGACGAAAAGAACTGTTCCTTTGGCGCTCAGGAAACGGTTGTCGACGCCGCGTCTCAAGGTCGAAGCGCGCTCTTCCCGCGAATTTCACCCGACGGTCGTTTCCTTATCTACACCCTCGCGGAGAGCGGGACGTTCCCGATTTGGCGTCCTGAAGCGGATCTCCACATCTTAGATCTTACGACCGGCGAGTCTCGCGCCATGACTGAGATCAACAGTTCCGATACCGACAGCTACCACTCGTGGTCGTCTACCGGACGCTGGTTGATTTTTAGTTCTCGACGCGACGACGGCTTCTTTACGAGATTCTATATAACGCATATCGACCTGGAAGGACGCGGTTCAAAACCGTTCGTCCTCCCACAGCGCGATCCGACGTTCAATCGCCAGCGTCACAAATCGTACAACATCCCCGAGTTCACGGTTGAGCCGGTTAAAATCAGGACAGAAACGATCATGAAAGCGACGAAAAGGGAAGGGGAGAAGACTCGCGGAGTTTCCATGTAGTTTCTCCTCGGGAAGAATCGGCGTTATGATTTGGTCGATTCTTCCTTGCGATCGTGCTTGAATAGATCGACGGTGAAACAGATCAACGCAATCCAAATCAGCACAAAACTGATCCACTGACAGATCGAGGTTTCTTCGTGCAAGAAGAATGCCCCGCACAGAAATTGGCCCGTGGGAGTTATGTAAGTGAGAAGTCCAATCGTCGACAGTTTGCACTTATGAGCGGCGGCGCCGAATAAAAGAAGAGGAATGGCCGTCAAAATTCCCGCGCCGATTAGAAGGAGGAGCGTTTTGACGTCCGTCGCCCATTGCGGGATTCCGTCGGTCTTCATCAGTTCAAAGACGAGGTAGCCGAATGCGAATGGAAGCGCGAAGATCGTTTCAACGGTTAGCGCCGTGGTGGAGTCAACGTTCATCATCTTCCTGAGCAGGGAATAGATGGCGAAGACGAACGAGACGATCACGCTTTCCCACGGAAGTCTGCCGACGCCGACGGCGAAGATCACGACGGCGACGGCGGCCATTGCGATGGCGAGGAGTTGGCAAGGACGCAGTCTCTCGCGAAATACGACGGCGCCCAAAGCGACGGTAACTAGAGGACAGCCGTAGTTTCCCAGACTGGCGTAGAGGGTGTGATTTATCGCGACGAGCCAAATAAAGAATCCCCAACTGGCCATCGTTGTCGCCATCGTGACGAATAATCCCAAAACATAGCGAGGGCTTCGCAAGGCGCAAATCAGTGCGTTCCCTTTTTTGAGCATGACGAAGAGGGGCGCGAGTAAAAAAGTCGTGAAGATTGCGCGGAAAGCGAGGGTGACGAGGGGAGGTACGTCGCGCAACCACACGAAGTAAAGGGGAAAGAGCCCCCAGATGACGTACGCCGAAAAAGCAAGAACGCCCCCCTGAATTTCTGTTGAATCTTCTTTGGGAGCCTGGGA
>CAVGEG010000005.1:24112-40789 GCA_963628165.1 Paratractidigestivibacter sp.
CCTGGGAATTCTCGGGTTGAATTTTGCGCGCTTGATCGACTGTTGACGCGGACATTCTTGTTCCTTTTTGAATTTCAATACGACTGCATAAAAAAAACGTCGCTTCTACGCGACGTCTTTTATCAATGAAGTAGGAATTCTTCCATTCGTGAAGGGGCGCTCTTTACCTCTTGGCCTTAGCGGCCATCATTCTTGCTTTTTGTTCTTCCTTACGACGCTTCACAACACGATTCGCGCGAATTTGGGCGACCTTCTTTTGACCCTCCAAATCGAGCAACGTTTCGCGCCTTTTGGAGAAGAAGATCGCGATCGTAATGACCGCCGTTGCGTAAAAGATGAAAGCGGCGTAACTTAACACCCAAACCGGTTCTTCTTGCACTTCTTCGTCAGCTGCAAAGAGCGCCTGCGCGTCTAGAAGGAAACAAGACGCCGTGATAAGAGACAAAAAGAAACGAGTTTTTATTGTATTCAAATGTAATTTCATTTCTTATTTTCTTGTATCTATACGTTTTGCCGCGACAATAACGCAGGCTACTAAGCATACGTTTACGCGTATTCTACTCTTTTTCAGAACGTTGGGAAGGCCCTTCAAGCGTTGGCGTAGAAGGATTCGATGATTTCCCAGCCCTCCTGAGCCGTTTCGGCATAATGGAAAAGATTCAGATCGTCGGGACTGATCATCCCCGTGTCGACCAAATACTGGAAGTTGACGCAACTATCCCAGAATTCTCTGCCGAAAAGAACGATAGGAATTTTCTCCGATTTGCCCGTTTGACATAGGGTCAAAGCTTCGAAAAGTTCGTCAAAGGTGCCAAACCCGCCGGGGAAAGCGACGAGGGCCTTGGCTCTCAGGATGAAATGCAATTTTCGAATAGCAAAATAGCGGAATTCGAAGCATAAAGACGGCGTGACATACGGGTTGGGGAATTGCTCAAAGGGGAGGCTGATATTCAATCCGACGGTCGCTTTTCCGGCGTCGTACGCGCCGCGATTGGCGGCCTCCATGACGCCGGATCCGCCGCCGGTGCATATGACGAAGTTCTGTGCTTCGGAAACTTTGACTTCGCCGCGCGCGTTTCGTTTTTCGTTAAAGACGCTGTTTTTTGTCGCGACGAGCTCGCCGAATTCCCGCGCGCACTGGTAGTACTTGCTCTTTTCAAGCGTGAGTCGCGCCTTTTTATAAGCGAGTTGCAAGGCTGGATCGAACGGTTTTTTAGCGCGTTGACGTTCAATCTCTTCAAAGGTTTTTTGGGCGACGTCGGGGGATTTAATGCGCGCGCTTCCGAAAACGACGATAGTTGATTCGATTCGCGCGTCCTCTAGAATCTGCTCCGTTTTGGTGTATTCCGCCAAGAGTCTTGACGCGCGTCCGTAAGCGCTCTGTAAAAATTCTTCGTCTTCCCCCGCGATGCGATAACTCGGCGAATCGGCAATGCGTTTGAGATTTTGCTTGACGTCGGCGACGTCCGATAATTTTTGTTTCATGCCTATGACTCTCTATCTGAAAGGACTATTTCCGTTTTTTACGAAATGCTCCGTTATGTTGAAAGACGCCCCCAGCCTGGTATAATTAGGAGTATAAACGACGGAAAATTGAAAATCAAGTGATTGATCTTTTGCCCTTTTAGCTCTCTTGACGGAGTTTGGATCGCTTCTTATGACTGTCGCTGAATTGATAGCCAAACGGGAACCTGAATGGCGAGAATTGGAAGATCTTGTGCGCGAGATAGATCAGCCCGCTTTTCGACGTCGAGCCGATCCAGAGACGATCGCGCGATTTCTTCGGCTTTACCGCGCCGTATGTAGCGATCTGGCGCTTTCTAAGTCTTACAATTTGCCGTACGATACGGTCGCGCGTCTTAACTCTCTCGTGAGAAAGGCGTATGGGAACCTTTATAGGACGTCGCAACGTCCCAATCGTTCCTTTTGGGGCGTCGTTCTTTTTGAAGCGCCGCGGTGGATCATAACGGACTCCGCGTTCTTGTTGGCTTTTTTTCTCTTCTGGGGCGTCTTCCTAACCTGTCAGTTCTGGGCTCAGTATGACCTTGGCTTCGCGCGAGATTTGGTCGGACAGGATATGTTAGAACGGCTTGAAAATATGTACAGTACCGAATTTGACGGCGACGTGATCTTTTCGTTGCCGTCGACGTTCGCGTATATTTCTCATAACGCGGGAATCGGCCTCAAATGTTTCGTCTTTGGCGCGCTCGGACTTCTTCCCGGCCTGTGGATTCTTGTGAGCAACGCCGCTACGTTAGGCGCGTGTTTCGGATATATGATGGGCGGCGGCTGTTCGGCGACGGCAAGTTTGCATTTTTGGGAGTTTACGCGAGCGCACGGGCCCTTTGAACTGACGGCGATAGTTTTGGCGGCAGGAGCGGGTATTCGAATTGGATGGGGGTTCGTATCGACGGGCGGTTACGGACGGATCGAGGCTTTGAGACGGGCGGGGGTGAAGGCTTCGCCGATGCTTTTTGTTGGGCTTCTGTTTTTCTGTGTCGCGGCGGCGATCGAGGCGTTCGTCTCTCCAAACGAGATGGACTGGTTGTATGGGTCTAACGCGACGCCTTACGGGGTGAAGTTGACGATTCACTGGGTCTCTGTGTTTCTTCTTTGCTTCTACTTTTTAGGTTTGGGCGGTTTTTCAATTTATCGAAAGTATAAGGGGGAGGCGACGCCAAGCGCTATGCGTCGATTCTTGCGCGATTCTTTTTCCTTAGAATTGCCGTCGCATGAGAATTTGAATTCCGGCGTTTCTTCAGAGTCCGTCGCGCCCCACAATAGAAAGAAAGAGCTCGAATCGAGATGAATAAGAACGACCCCTTGTCGCATTGGAAGACGCCGAAAATTGCGACGCGTCCTCGTACGGAGAGCGAAACGCGGGATTTGGCGGTTCGCGTCTGCGCCAGAGAATTGAAGCCGATTTCGCTTCTTTATGCGATTATGGCCGTTCCGGTTTTGGTTCTGTGCTTCTTGCTTTGGGGCCTGATCTTCTATCTCGTCTTTTCTGAGGAAAACGGAAGCCTTATTGGGGATTATGACGATTTCTTTATCGTAATTTGGGGGGCGCTCGTTACGACTTCTTTAAAATTCTGGAGCGTGTTTTGCGGCGTCCTTGTCACAAAGTACTTGGGGTTGTGGCTTTTCTCCGGAGAGGAGAAGATTACGCTGAGGACAACGCTTCGTAGTATGCGCGGGCAATGGGGACAAGCTGTCTATTTTTTGTTGTTGACGCGCCTGATTAGACTGCGTTCTTTTTACGCGGAAATAATCCTTCTTGAAAACACGCCCTTCTGGAAAGGGGAGAACGGCGTCTCTACGAAACGCCGCGTGAAGCAGGTCAATTCGTTCGGTTCCTTCTTCAAATTGGGGTTTGGGTCGCTTGTGACCGAATCTTTTGTGATAATGGGCGTGGCGGTGGGATGCGAAGTCTTCTTCCTCCTGGCGCTCTCCATTTTCCAAAACGCCGTCGTCGCCTTCATCCTGATTACTGTATTATTGTTCCCTATATTAGTCGCGGCAAGTCAACTCTATATGACGGTCTATCGTTTTTGTTCCTATATCAACTATCGCGTCAAAAACGAGACGTGGGACGTCGAGCTGTTATTTAAATCCGAACTCGCAAAGCTTGAGAAAGATTCCAGCGTCCATGTCGACAACCAATTGCCGGGTCGTCTTTTCACCGGAAACAAACGCCTAGGCCCTCTAGTTTTAGAACCAAATCGCGCCGCCGTTCAAGACAATAACGTCGACGATTTTTTGCAAAGCAACAAACATGAGGAGACGGAATGACAGACTCGCGGGAATCCCTCTCTTTTAAGTCTCAAAAGCGTTATGCGTTGATCTCGGTCTTCCTCCTCCTCCTCCTTCTTGTAGCAGGGCTCGCTATTGGATTGTTAACGAAGAAGGATACTCGAGATCCTCAAGAACTCTCCGTCGCGAATCTTGACAAAGCGCTGGAGAAACAGCGAACGCCCTGGTATTCAGCGGAGGATAAGGAATACGTCTACTTGCCCGTTTTTCGACAAGAGGTTGAATATGTCCCTGACGATCCTAGCAAGAATCCCTTTTGGGAAAAATTGTTCACCATTATCCTTCCCGCGAGTTTTTTCACGATTGTTTTTGGGGTTCTTCTTTGGATTGCGATTCGTAAAATCCGCGAGAAATCGGCTTTTAAACGATTGCGTCTTGATGAAATTGCTCGCCGTCAGCGCCGTTTGGAGACCCTCGCCGAGGAAGCGAAGTCGCGCTACGACGACTTGCAGGGCGCCGCTCTTGAGGCGTATAACGCCGGAGATTTGCGCGGCGCGATTATTTTTTACTTCAGTTGGATTCTTGTCGAGGCGGATAAACGCGAACTGATTTGGTTGGATAAAGGAAAAACGAATCTTGAATACTGGAGAGAGCTTGACGGTAATCCTGAAGTTCAGCGAACTTATCGAGTCATTATGGACGAGTTTGAACTTGTGTATTACGGCGGGCGTTCGATTTCTAAACGCGAGTTTGAAGAGTTATGGGGAAATCGAACGTATTTTGAGGAGCTGATGCGCGTTGAAGATGAAAGAATCGAGAGTCGCGAACGCGAAATCGAGGAGATGAAGCTTAGAAACAACGCAAAGAAATGGGCCGCGCCAAAGTTTCGTATGGTTTTGGCGCTGATCGCGTGCTCTACGTTTCTCCTCGCCGGGTGCAAAGACAAAAGATGGAACGACTTTTATGGAAACGATACGAATTTAGCGTCCCATTACGGTTTGAATAGCCTTTCGGCTTTCTGCGAATATTGCCGCCTAACTTCGAAGGAGAAGGTCTACGCCCTCGATCGCGTCGGCGTCGCTAAAGAGACATTCCCTTTTTCGCGCGGAGATTACGACGATTGTAATACCGTCGTGTGGTTAATGTGCGTGAATTGGCGCGTCGGATCGTGGAAACTGCCGTTCCCCGTCGCGTCCGAACTCCAAGAGGAGCAAGACGACGTTCAAGATTCCTACGAAGCGGACTTCTTTGAGGACAAAGGGCTCTTTTCGAAAAAATTAGACGTGTGGCGTAAAACTCTCGAAGCGTACGCTAACGCCGAGCCGGAAGATTGGCCGCTGTTTTACGTTCCCGAATCCTCGGCGGCTCTTGACGGGTTTTCCTATTATTTGAATCCCGTTTTTGTGAGCAGTTCCCAGACAAGCACGCCGCGCGAAAGCATCGAGACTTGGTTGCGAGAAAAACCTGGGCGTAAAGTCGTTATCGTCCTCGCGTCCTCAAATTCGACTATCGACTATTGGATTAAAATATGCGATTGGGCTAACGAACGGTTGGACGAACCTCTAAAGAGCGACGTGTTGAACGATTGTCGCGAAATTTTTTCTCGCTACGACGGGGTTGATTTCGAGAAGGATTCTTCTTCTCGAGGGGACGAAAAAGACGTCGTAATCCTTCCTCATTATATGGCTTCCAACATGGCTTCCAACATTTTGAACGCCTCTTTAATGTTGACGATTCTTGACGCGGCTCCCGATCTTATTGAGACGCCCAAGGACTTGACGGACGCCCTTAGGCGCGATAAGTTGGATTTAACGGAAGGATTCGAGGAGCGTTTTGAGTTTCAGTACGGTTCAACGCGTCTTTTCGATTTGAAGGCTTCTATGCAAAAACTTGTCGACGACTATAACCAGTCGAAGTATGGGGGGCCAAGCTACAACGTTGCCAACGGGAATATCTTTAGGAGCGATAGGCCTTCCTTTGGATTTAAACAACCTTGTTATCCATTGTTTGGCGACAACGAGGAAGAGGATCGGTGGTTTGTCCAGCGTCACCTAGCATCCCGCGACGAGGAGAATGAGCGAAGCTTTTCCGGTCTGACGTCTTGGACGTCCTGCCTTCCTGAATCGGCGCCCTTCCGCGAGCGCTTACGGTTGATTCCTGGAGAAGGAACGGAAACTTTGCTTCTTCATGGCGATTTTCCGATCGTTTGCCGTCGAACGGAGGGGAAAGGGGAGATCCTGTTCGTGAACTCCGCCTCTTTCATGACAAACTTTGCGATGACGGAGGAGGTCGGGCGAGCTTTTACGAGGCGTTTGACTCAGGAATTTTCGGAGAATGGACCGATCGGTTTTACTTTTTTGCCCTTTGAATATCCTCCCCCTAAGCATTCGGCTCTTTCATACGAGCCGCCCAAGTTAGACAACCGGTTTTCCGTAGCGCAACGGAGCGTTTTTACTGAATTCGTTTGGCGTTTGACGCTTTTAGGGACGATCGTATTCTTTTGTTTCTGGCCAATTTTTGGTCGTCCGCGCCGCCGCGTTGAGAGTAAATCAAGCGATTTTAGTTTGCACCTCGACGCCTACGCCCGGCTGTTAAAACGCGTCAATTCAACGCAATGGGCGCACGATCAACTGGATAAATTTGTAGGGAAGAGACGCGACGAGGGTAAAGAGGAATTCGACAAGAAGACGCCTGACGATTGAAAATCCGTCGGCGCGCAGTTGGTATTTAGAATCATTGAGCGACGTTTAAAAGGACGATTGGGTAGCGTTGAGGAGATAACGTGGACGAAGGATATAAGCCTTTTCTCTCCTTCACAAAGGAGGAACTTGTTGCATTTTTCAAGGAAATCGGCCTTCCCGCATATCGGGTCAATCAAATGCGTCGTTGGGTCTTTTCCCGTAAGACTCCCCGAATATCGATGATGAGCGATCTTTCCAAAGAAACGCGCGAGCAATTAACGCGTCTCTTTGGACGACCTGATCGCGCCTCGACGGATCAAACGTCGCTCCTGATTCGGAACGCGTCGCGTGAAACGGTGGCGGCAGACGAGAATGACGCCGAGGATTCCGTCTACGAAGGGAGACTTGTCGCGAAATCGCTTTCGGACGACGGTTCCGAGAAACTTCTCATCGAATGGCGCGACGGAAGATGCGTCGAGTGCGTTTTATTACGGGACGATCGGGATCATCGAACCGCGTGTATTAGCGTGCAAGTGGGGTGCGCGATGGGTTGTGCCTTCTGCGCGAGCGGATTGGGTGGGTTCGTGCGCAATTTGACGAAGAGCGAAATCATCGAAGAACTCCTGAGACTCAACGCGTTACTTCCCAAGGACGAGCGTTTGACCCACATTGTCGTCATGGGGACGGGGGAGCCGACCAAAAATTTAGACGCTTTGCTCCTCGCGTTGGAGGTTGCAACGTCTGCGGACGGGATCGACGTGAGCAATCGACGTGTGACGATATCGACCGTCGGCGTTCCCGCCGGGATCTTGCGCCTTGCCCAGGAAAAGACGCATTACAAATTGGCGATTTCATTGCACGCTCCTAACGATGCGATTCGCGATCAAATTATGCCTCAGAATCGCGTTCATCCAATCGCGGAAGTTCTCGCCGCGGCGGACGCCTTTTTCAGAACGACGGGACGACGCGTCACCTTTGAGTATATTTTGCTTGACGGAATTAACGCGTCCCCGCGCGAGGCGCGCGAACTGGCGCGACTACTGCGCAATAAGACCGCCATCGTCAACGCGATACCCTATAATCCAGCCCCCGAGCTTCCCTTCAAAACGCCTTCAACCGCGACGGTTAAAAGGTTCGTTTCAACGCTCGAAGAAGAGGGAATCCAGGTCAAAGTACGTTTTAAAAAGGGAGATCGCATCAACGCGGCGTGCGGACAATTGCGCTGGAGTTTGCGCGACGAGAAGGAAAAGAAGAACGCTTAGCGCTTTTGACGAGCTTTTTAACGTTTTTCAACCCGTTTACGCGAGAGTCTCGCATAACGCTTCCTAGTTGGAGTTTCACCTAAGAGGTTTTTGGTAATGTATATAGAAGCCGCTCCCGACGGAGCCTCGTATAGCGTTTGGGCGCCTGCCAAAGTTAATCTTTTTTTTGAGATTCTGGGAAAGCGTCCCGACGGGTATCACGACGTGGAAACTCTCGTCGCTCCTATTAGTCTTTACGATCGATTGGAGTTTTCCTTCGAACCGACAGAGGGAGAAGACTCCATATCCCTGGAGTGTCTTGACGATGAGGGTAATCCGGGAGTCGATTTGCCCAACGACGCCTCTAATCTTATCGTCAAAGCATACTATGCCTACCTTGCCGCTTGCGATAAAAGTCAGAAAAGGAGACGTCGTTCGAAGGTCTTCGCGAAAATTTTTAAAAAAATTCCAACAAAAGCGGGTTTAGGGGGGGGGTCTAGCGACGCCATGGCGACGCTTTTGGTGTTAAACGCATACGACGGGGCTAACTTTTCTAAAGAAGAGTTAGCTTGTATGGCTGGGGAAATAGGGAGCGACGCTCCTCTGTTCCTAGAGGAGTCTGCAACGATAGGTCGCGGACGCGGCGAGCTTATCGAGCCTTTCCCTCTTGGCGAGATGTGGATGGCGCTCGTTAAACCCAAAATTGGCTTTTCGACGCCTGAGGTCTATCGCAAGTATGCGAATTCTCAATCTCATAGCGATCGTCGTTTTCTTAGCGAGGCTCTTGACTCCTTGAGAGAAACAAACACAGCTGAGAACCTTTCACGTTGGATATGGAACCGTCTTGAAGAACCTGTCGCCGCTCTTTGGGGTAAATTCCCAGAGTGGAAAAGCTCTTTGGGCCAATCGTCCGGCGCTCTAGGCGCCCAGATGTCCGGGAGCGGTTCGGCCTTTTTCGTCCTAACTTGCGACGAAGAGAGCGCGCGTAAGGTTGCGCAGGAGGTTTCGCTTCAATCAAATTGGTTAGAGATTGACGCCGTTTACGTCGTTAAGACTCTGACTCCTGATAACAATGCTCGACCGTCTGACTTCATTTGAGAGCGACTGCGTCGATTGGGAATTATTACGATGCAAATAACAGAAATTCGAATCAAGCTTCTTGAAAATACTTCTTCACGACAACGCCTGTGCGCGTTTTGCTCAATTATTCTCGACGACGCTTTTGTCGTGCGCGATATAAAGATCTTGTCGGGGAACCAAGGTTATTTTATCGCAATGCCAAGTCGTAAACTAGCGTTTCATTGTCCCCATTGCCGGCAAAAGAATACGGTTGGTTCAAACTTCTGCAACCATTGCGGCGCCAGGATCGCTCAGAACGACCCCTATCGCGATCTGTTGACGACGTGCCCCAACAAGGCGTTCGTCGACGTGGCGCATCCTATCAACACAGCGAGTCGGGATCGGGTTCACCGCGCCATCATCGACGCGTATGAATTGGAGTTAGAGCGTTCCCGTCAACCGAATTACATCAGCAGTTATCAAGAATACAGCGACGACTGAATCGTTCGTCGTTCACGAATTCATAAGAAGCGGCGTCGCGCTTTCGACGCCGCTTCTTTTTGTTTTGGCTTCTGTCTATGAAGAGAAAGATCAAGAAATAGAGCGACTGCCAATTTGACGCCGCGCGCCAAACGACTTCGAGGGATTGAAATAATCAGGAAAGGGAATAATCGTTCTAAGGCGTCCTACAGACGGGAGCTAGTAGATTGGATATTATAAAAACGCGAAAAAACAATGAATTTTAAACGAAGAGGATTTAGTGGCGCCGTTTATGCATTGAAAAGAATAGACGCGTCTCCAGGCTTTTGAGAAAGTTTAGGAACGCGTTTGCTAACTGAACATAAAACTGATTCAGCGCTCTTGACGCGTTTCATGAGATGACCGCGCGTCGACGATTCGCTTGGTCGTTCGCGTCGACGTTACCTTAGCGCGCGGCGTAGAGCGTGTGGGTTCTAACATTTTAGATAAAGGAGTATTCCGCAGTGGCAAAAAAGATGTCGTTTGACGACGCTGCTCGTAGTCCGATTGCCGAGGGCGTCAAAAAGTTGGCTCGCGCCGTAAAAAGCACGTTGGGGCCTCGCGGTCGAAACGTCGTTTTAGATAAAGGTTGGGGCGCCCCCAAGGTCACGAAGGACGGCGTAACGGTAGCTGAAGACGTGGTTCTCGACGATCCTGAAGAAAATCTCGGCGCGGCTCTCGTCAAACAGGCTGCGTCGAAGACGAATCAGACCGCCGGCGACGGCACGACGACGGCTACGGTACTCGCGGAAGCAATTTACCTCGAAGGTCTGAAGATGGTTGCCGCCGGCGCCGATCCTATGGCTTTGTCTCGCGGTATTCAGAAGGCCGCGTCCGTCGTCGGCGAATATGTCGACACGTTGGCGACCCCCGTTAACGACAAGAGCCGCAAGGAAATCGCTCAAGTCGCTTCTATCGCCGGCAACAACGACTCCACCATCGGTCAAATCCTCGCGGACGCTTTCCTCAAAGTCGGTAAGAACGGCGTTATCACCGTCGAAGAAGGCAAGCAGTTCGAAACGTACGTCGACGTCGTCGAAGGTATGCAGTTTGATCGCGGTTACCTTTCTCCGCACTTCGTCACGAATCTTGACGATCAGAAAGTCGAACTCGAAGACTCTCTCGTTCTCGTCTTCGAAGATAAAATCTCGACCGCTAAGTCCCTTGTACCTCTCCTTGAGACGATCAGCAAACAGAACCGTCCCCTCTTCATCATCGCGGAAGACGTCGAAGGCGAAGCATTGGCGACCCTCGTCGTGAACAAACTTCGCGGTATTCTTCAGGTTTGCGCCGTTAAAGCTCCCGGCTATGGCGATCGTCGTAAGGCGATGTTGGGCGATATCGCCGTTTTGACGGGCGCCAACGGCGTCTTTAAGGATCTTGGCGTCCAGCTTGAAGCTGTTCAGGTCACCGACCTTGGTCGCGCGAAGAAGATCGTCGTCACGGGCGACTCGACGACGATTGTCGGCGGCGTCGGAAAGAAAGAAGACGTCGACGCGCGCGCCGCTCAGATTCGTTCTGAAATCGAGACGACGACGAGCTCCTACGACAAAGAAAAGCTCCAGGAACGCCTCGCGAAGCTCGTCGGCGGCGTTGCGCGTATCAACGTCGGCGCCGCGACGGAGTCGGAACTCAAGGAACGCAAGTATCTTTATGAAGACGCTCAGGCCGCGACGAAAGCCGCCCTTGAAGAGGGCGTCGTTCCTGGCGGCGGTACCGCGCTCCTGCGCGCCGCCGATTCTCTCACGGAATTGAAAGACGCTTGCGGCGACGAAGTTTACGGCGTCCAGATCGTTAAGAGAGCTCTTGAGGCTCCTATCCGTGAAATCGCCAAGAACGCGGGCGTCGAAGGTTCCGTCGTTGTGAATCGCGTCCGTAAGATGGAGGGTAAGAACGACGGTTACGACGCCGATAAGGACATCTATTGCGACCTCGTTGAAGCGGGCGTTATCGACCCGGCGAAGGTTGTCCGCACCGCGCTTCAGAACGCCGCGAGCGTCGCGTCTCTCCTTCTAACGACTTCCTGCCTCTTAACGGAAATTCCGAAGGAAGAAAAGGCTGCGCCTGATCCGAACGCCATGGGCGGTATGGGGGGTATGGGCGGTATGGGCGGTATGGGCGGTTTCTGATCCGGCCTCCATGACGCATAGCGAACGGGTTTTTTACCCGCGCTCCATTATATAAAAGTTAAACTAACAAATGATATATTGAAAGGATAGAACATGTCCGCTAAAAAGAATCTTAATCTTAAACCTTTGGAAGATCGTATTGTCGTCAAGCCGCTCGACGCTGAAGAGAAGACCGCCGGCGGTATCCTTCTTCCTGATAGCGCGAAAGAAAAGCCGCAACGTGGAGTCGTCGTCGCCGCTGGCGAAGGTCGCCTCTTGGATAACGGCTCCCGCGCTGAGATGAACGTCGCGGTCGACGACGAAGTTATCTACGGCAAGTATTCTGGTTCCGACGTCGAAGTCGACGGCGAACAGTATAAGATTCTGCGTGAAAGCGACGTTCTCGCGAAGATCGTCAAGACGGCGTGATCTTCTTCGGAACGCGAATTCATACTTCTAATATCCAAAAAGCCCGCCGACGCGTAGAGCGTCGGCCCTTTTTAAGAAATAAGGACGATATTTCATGGCAAAGCAACTGATCTTCGACGACGCGGCGCGACGTAAGATGCTTGACGGCGTCAACAAGCTGGCCGACGTCGTGGCGGTTACACTTGGTCCTACCGGACGAAACGTTGTGTTGAGCAAGGCTTACGGCGGTCCGAAGGTTACCAAGGACGGCGTTTCCGTTAGTAAAGAAGTTGAGCTTGAAGATCCCTTCGAAAATATGGGCGCGAAGCTCGTGAACGAAGTGGCTTCCAAGACGAACGACGTGGTCGGCGACGGTACGACGACCGCGACCGTTCTTGCGCGCGCTATTTTCCGTGAAGGTTTGCGCAACGTTACCGCCGGTAGCAATCCGACGGCGATTCGTCGCGGTATTGACAAAGCGGCTGCCGCCGCCGTGGCCAAGCTTCAGGAAATGGCCAAGAAGGTTACCACGAAAGAAGAAATCGCCAACGTTGGTTCTATCAGCGCCAACAACGATCCCGAAATTGGTCAGCTCCTCGCCGACGCGATGGAGGCGGTCGGCAACGACGGCGTTATCACCGTTGAAGAAGGCAAGACTTCCGAAACAACCTACGACGTCGTCGAAGGCATGCAGTTCGATAAAGGCTACCTCTCCCCGTATTTCATTAACGACATGACCGAAATGAAATGCGTTCTCGAAGACGCCTACATCCTCCTTCATGAGAAGAAGATTACGAATCTTCGCGAATTGGTTCCGCTTCTCGAAAAGGTCTCGCAAAAGGCGAAGCCCCTCTTTATTATCGCGGAAGATATCGACGCGGAAGTCCTCACGATGCTTGTCGTCAACAAGTTGCGCGGCGTTCTTGACGTCACCGCCGTTAAAGCCCCTGGTTTCGGCGATCGTCGTAAGGCCATGCTCCAGGATATCGCTATCTTGACCGGCGGTCAGGTTATCAGCGAAGATCTTGGTATTAAGTTGGAGAACGTCGAGTTAGATCGGCTCGGTAGCGCGAAGCGCATCACGGTCGACAAAGACTCGACGACGATCATCGACGGTTGCGGTTCGAAGGAGGAGATCAAGTCTCGCACCGATTTGCTTCGTCGTATGATCGCGGAAAGCGAAAGCGATTACGATCGCGAGAAGTTCCAGGAACGCCTCGCGAAGTTGAGCGGCGGCGTTGCGATCATCAAGGTAGGCGCGCACACCGAAGCCGAAATGAAGCAGAAGAAGGATCGAGTCGACGACGCGCTCCACGCGACTCGCGCGGCGGCTCTCGAAGGCGTCCTTCCCGGCGGCGGCGTGGCGCTCCTTCGTTGCCGTGAAGCGGTCGACAAGGTTCGCTCGAACGTTCGCGGCGACGAAAAGATCGGCGTCGACATTCTTTCTCGCGCCCTCTCCGCTCCTCTCAAGCAGATAGTCGACAACAGCGGCGCCGACGGCGACGTCGTGGTTGACGAAGTTGCCGCTAAAGAAGACGCTCAAGGCTACAACGCCGCGACCGGCGAGTACGTCGATATGTACGAAGCGGGCGTTATCGATCCTCTTCAAGTCGTTCGCGCCGCGCTTTCGCACGCGTCGAGCGTCGCGGGACTTATGCTCACGACTGAAACGCTTGTCACCGACGTTAAGAAGGATAAGGAAATCGCGGACGCCGTCCGTTGAGCCTTCTCGTAGACAATGTCTATTCGCTTAGCATCTTAAGACGCGTCGCCGACCTCTTCTTCGTCGGGACGCGTCTTCGTTGAGCGTTCTTCGACAGGCGCGTCGCGAAGGCGGCGCGTCGGTCATTACGTCAGGGCGCGGTGTCCCGATGACGTCGCTCCTGGTTCGCTTTTGACTGACGCTTTAGGCGTCGACGTCTTTGTATGAATAGGTTCTCCAAATTAGATCCTATTAGTGGAAGTGTTAATGATGGCCGAAGAAATCGACTATTACGAATTATTGGAAATTGAGCGTTCCGCCTCCGAGGATGAAATTAAATCGGCGTATCGTAAAGCGGCTCTCAAGTATCATCCAGACCGGAATCCCGGCAATGAAGAAGCGGTTGCCAAATTTAAAAGTTGCGCCGAGGCGTTTGAAGTTTTAAGCGATCCTGACAAAAGACGTATTTATGATCGATACGGCAAGAGCGGACTCGACAACCAAGGCAGAGCTCATAGTTTCAACGACGTCGGCGATATTTTCAACATCTTTGGAGACTTTTTCGGGGTCGGCGACATTTTCGGCGGCGGACGCGGCGGCGTTCGCGTTCAACAGGGCGCCGACGTCCAATGCCCTCTGACGCTCGATTTGCACGAAGCCGCCAAGGGCGTTTCCAAGGAGATCCGTTTTTATCGCAGAGAAGTCTGCGATACGTGTCACGGAACCGGCGCGAAACCTGGCACTAAGCCGATTCAGTGTAAGTATTGCGGCGGTCGCGGACGCATTCAGCAGTCGACGGGAGTCTTTTCCATTCAGACGACGTGTCCTCAATGCGGCGGTCGCGGTTCTGTTATTACGGATCCGTGCCCCGATTGCCGCGGCGCGGGGCTTGTTCGTCGCGAGGTCGTTCGAAGCGTTCGCATTCCCGCGGGCGTCGACAGCGGCACGCGTCTTCGAATCCAGGGCGAAGGGGATCATTCTCCCAACGGCGGTCCTTCCGGGGATTGCTACGTTATTATCCGGTTGAAGCAACATCCTCTCTTCAGGCGTGAAGGGCAGGATCTTATATGTAGGATTCCGATCGGTTACGCGCAAGCGGCTCTGGGCGCTGAAATTGAAGTCCCGACCCTTGACGGCGTCGAGAAGATTAAGATTCCCGCCGGAACTCAAAACGGCGATATTGTTAGACTCAGAGGGCGTGGAATGCCGACTCCGCGTCGCAACGTCGCTGGGGATCTTTTGATTCAGCTCTTCATCGAGGTTCCGACAAAGATTAAGCCGGATCATGAGAAGGTTTTGAGACAATTGGCGGAAATCGAGGGGGATTCAGTTCTTCCGGAACGCGGATCTTTCGGTTCTCGTCTTAAAAAATTCGTGGCGGATTTCTTTCCAGAGAAAAAGGCAGATAAGGATAAGTCCTCCGAAAGTTGAGACCGTGCGCGTTGATCTCCGGTTTCGATTCGCCCCAAAATTGCTCTCCATTTGACGGGGAGCGCTAACTGTGAATGAAAGGCGGCTTCGTTTTCGACGGAGTTTGTATGAGTTATATGAAAGATAATAGACAGGAAAAAGGGACTGAAGCTCCCGTCTTCACTGAGAGTTCTGAACAGAACGTTCAATCGACTTCCGCTGAAGTTGAGCAAGCTTGCGCTCAAGACGCCGCGGAAACCTACGAACAGATCTCGATTCCTAAAGCTGAGTACGATAAATTGAAGCAAGAGCTCGACGAAGCGAAAGATCGAGGTCTTAGAGCTCTTGCCGAATTGGAGAATTACCGAGCGCGCACTAATCGTCTCCATGCCGAAGAGAGAAAATACGCGTCGATGGATCTGGCGCGCGCAATCCTCCCCGTCTGGGACAACTTGGGATTGGCTCTCCAAATCGACGAGCCCGAAAAGAATGGCAAAGCGGTTCTCGACGGCGTGAAAATGGTCTACGATGAGTTCTTGAACGTCTTGAAGAAGCAGGGCGTTGAAAAAATCGACGCTCTCCATAAACCATTCGATCCAAATTTCCACGAATCCGTCGCGTTCATGCCCTCGGACGAGTTCCCCGCGAATACCGTGCTCGTTGAGCTCAAGGCCGGTTTCAAACTTCACGATCGAGTCGTGCGCGCGACCCAAGTTGTGATCGCCGCCCAAAAGCCCGCCGAGTCCGACAACGACAAATCGGCTTCCTGACGCCCTTCCACTCCCCTTAAAATTACTTTTTTATTGATATCGCCAAGCCTACGCTTCGGCGTTTTATGAGTAGGTTTTAATATGCCAACTTACGAGTATTATTGCGACAATTGTGATGAGACGATTGAGCTTTTTCAATCCATGAAAGATAAGCCTACCGAGGTTTGTCCCAAATGCGGTGAAAAGAAGTTGCGCCGTGTTATTAGCGGTGGAGTTGGGGTTATTTTCAAAGGTTCAGGGTTCTATTGTACCGATTATAAGGGAAAAAATGCGTCTTCAACTGCTTCCTGTAGCAAGTAGAATCTTTGTCTGAGAAGAGGCTTCGCTCCGACGCGATTTCATGCGCGAAATCATGTCGGAGTTTTTTTATAGACTCTAATTTTATGGAGTTTGGCGATGCGCTGTCCTATTTGTGGGAAACAATTTTCGCAAGACGATCCGAAGGTCGCGCTTCCATTTTGCTCGGAACGTTGTCGTATGATTGACGCTAAACGTTGGTTTAACGAAGAGTATTCGATAGAGACCGTCAACATCGATCAACTCGAACGCCAGATTGCGCAGATCGAAGAGAATAACGACGGCGACGAAACCTCTGTCTGATCCGATACGTTCTTGGAATACGACTTCTCCGTCAGGACGGATGGAGTCGTATTCATTGAGCTTGTTTTAAGTCTTTTCTAAACAAGAGCGGATGATAAAATGAACTAGTATTAGGGATTAATAACTTTATAGGAGATGTGATGATGGCGAAAATTCATGATATAGGCGAAGGTACTATCCGTAGGATCGACTGGGAGTCTTTCGTTCCAGGAGTTTTGTTTTTTCGAGCATTTCACGCGACTTTCAAGTGGAGCTTGATAATCCTTCTAGCTTTTTTCTTTTTCGTATCAGCGTCCGCTTTTACAGAATTGGCGAATACATGTCCGCTTTTTCCCAGCGTTGAGGAGTCCCTTCCCGACCATGACGGTTTTTTTGATCTCGTCAGCTATTCGTTAGAATGCGCGGTTACGCCTCTCACGACGGGGT
>CAVGEG010000005.1:40799-45498 GCA_963628165.1 Paratractidigestivibacter sp.
CCTCCGGCGGGGCAGCTCTGTTAGACAAGATGGTAAAAAGCCCTGAGAGAATCGCTTTTATGATATGTTTCGTTCTTATTCTCAAGACGCTCGCCTTAGCGATCTCAAGAACGACGGTTGTTCGTTTATGCAGTTCCTCTCGATCGTCGACGTACGCGTCGCTGAAGTATTCTTTCGCTCGATGGCGAACCAATCTTTTAACGCTGTGCCCGTTGGTAATGTTTTTGCTCATTGCCTGGGGTGTTTTGCTTTTCGATAGTATAACGAACGGCAATGCGTTAGCCGCTTTTATCTCCGGACTTTTAGCTCTTGGAGCGTCGATTGGCGCGATCGTTGTTTGCGCGGCGATTCCCCTAATGACGTCCGCCGTCGCCGCCGAGAATTGCGACGGCTTCGACGCGATTTCACGCGGAGTCTCTTATTTGCTGGAACGTCTTGCGTTCTTTCTTTTGTACGCTTGCGTCGCTCAAGTCTTGATAATCATTGGCTGCAGTCTTGTAAGCCTAGCGATTCGAACGGCTTCGTTACTGTTGGCGGTTAATTATGACGGTTGCGAGAACTCCTGCTACCATTTGGGTGCGGCTTTCCTCAATCAGATTCCAGTCGCGTATAGTTTTGTCGCCGCGATCGTTTATTCTAACGCAATTTACATACTCCTTCGTAGGAGCGTCGACGGAACGTCTCACGACGAATGCGCGTTGGATCTTACTGGGAACAAACCGAGACAATTGCGTTCAATTCTGAAAGAGGGGAAGGGCGCTCCTAGTTTTGACGCTCAGAAAGCCGAACAAGAGTCGGCGTCGAGCGACGTTCAGGAGGATGAAACGAATTGACACGACCGAAATTTGAGAGCGCGCCTTCTATGCCGACGACCGAACCATCGCGTGATTCGATAGTCGCCCGTTTGACGCCGTCAGGTCGCGGCGCCGTGTCGGTCGTTGGAATAAGCGGCGATCGAGCAGGGGCAATTCTTGCCGCGTGTTGGACCCTTGCTTCCGGGGAGCCGTCGAAGGCGCTTTCGCGCGAATGGACGCCTGAGGAAGGAGCGCGTCCTCTGTTCGGTTTGTTTCATTTTGACGAGGAACGCGGCGGCGCGGACGAATGCGTTTTGTACAGGCGTTCCCCCTCTAGTTTTGAAATCGATTGCCATGGTGGAGACCTTGTGACGTCGCGGATTATCGAGCGTTGCGTTAGCTTGGGGGCGAAAGTCGTTTCCGGCGCGGAATGGAAACGCGAGGAGCTGGCTAGAGAACGTCGCGCGGCTATCAGAGTCGGGGAAGAGTCTTTTTCAGAACAGGTTGGCTCCCTATTTTTTGACGCCGCGTATGAGTTAATTTCGGAGACGACGACGGAAGAAACCGCCAAAATCGCGTGCGCTCAGGAGGATTCCTGGAAAGAGTGGTTTCATTCTTTCATTGAGGATTGTCAACGGGCGCGGAACGCTCAAGGCGAGGATAAAGAGACGGTCGTTTCGGCGATCAGATCCAAAATCAGTTCCGTTTTAACGACGGAACGCGTCGGCAGACGCCTCACGACGCCTTATGTCGTCGCAATCTTTGGAGCTCCAAACGTTGGGAAAAGTAACCTTTTGAACGCGCTTTTGGGGTTTGATAGAGCGATTGTTTCTCCCTTTGCCGGAACGACGCGGGATTTACTGGAAGAGAACCTGGCGTATAAGGGGTGGCTTTTGCGCTTTGTCGATTGCGCGGGGTTGCGCGAAACCGACGATAGCGTCGAATCGGAAGGAATCAAACTGGCGACGGAGCTGGCTCATCGCGCCGATATCGCCGTTCGGGTCTATGATCCGTTGGTTGACCGCGAAGAACAAGATCGCGCGTTTTGTCAATTTTTGTCCCCGGACGCTCCGCTATTTGCGCGCGACGCAGTCGTCGACGTCCTCAATAAAACCGACCTTTCCCCGGAGACATGGCATGAGAGCTGGAGATCGGTTCAAGAGGGGCGCTTTTTGAGCCTCAGCGCGCTCCGAAACGACGGCGTCGAGTCGCTCTTGTCGATGATTTATTCGCGCGCCGTCTTGGAAACGGACGTGAACGTCGATATGAATTGTCGCATTGATCCTTGGGTATGGCGAGAAGATCAATCTTCGTTCTTATCACGACTTGACGCTCTCAGCGCTTCAGGCGATTTCAGCGAATGCCTTAAAATGGTATGCGGATAAAAGAAAACATCGCTACGCGATTTACATAATACAGGAATTGACAAATTAATGATCGAGACAATGCAATGGACGACGATTATTCCCTGGGGAGCCATGCTCGGCTTTCTTCTGATTTTTGCGTTGGGCGCCGTGTCTCAAGAGAAAGATCATGAGAACGTGGATCCGGATTTTTTCGATTCTCTAAATCAATGCTTTAAAGACGTTCTCCGAGCGCTGTCGCGTCGCACGAACGCGGACGAGATCGACGAGCCCGAGGAAGATTGGGACGAATGGGCGGAAGAGATTTCCTGCGACGACGACGATGAAGACGGCGACGCCGAGGAGGACGATGACGATTCCTTCTATGAATCGAACCAAGATTCGCTGGATGAGAATTCTGCGGATTCGTCGCAAAATCATTCTAGCGGCAACTATCTCGGGCCCTTTTTTAAGAATCGCGACGAGAATAACGAGGATGCTTCGGACGACGAGAATCGCGAAGGGTATACCTTTGACGACAACGACGGCGAGGAGGATTTCTACGACGACGACATTCCAGACGCTAAGAAAATAGAGACGCTTCGCGAAAAAGTTCGCGCGGGGGAAGAATCTGCGCGCGCGGACTTAATTCGCGTCATTCTCCGCTATGCGAATACTTTGCGATGGCCTGATCGTGAAAGAGCCTTTGCGCTATTTGACGAGGCGGAGAAGAATCTGGAGGAATCGACGTACATTTTTGGGAATGAGTACGACGAGTTGTCGTGTGAAATCGCCTTGCTTCGTTCCGTCTTTTACCTTCGCAACCGAAAGAAGGCGCCTTTTGACGTCGTGGGGGAGGCGTTGTCTCGAGCGCGATCCTGGTATGATAAGGAAAATTCTTCACAGGCGAGGGAAAATTTAGCGCGCACGTGGTTGATGCACGGTCAGGCGCTGATCTTTTCAGGATCCGGCGGCGTCGCACTGACCTCTTTTCAAAAAGCCGAAGAGTTGGCGGCGGAATCCGAAATCTCTTTTGACTCCGGAGATAAGGAGGCGCGGTTTCTTATCCCGTTAAAAACCTGGAAGGCGGACGCCTATCGATCTGTCGGCGATATGCCGCAGGCGGTTGCGCATTATCGCGAAGTGTTGAGTATTTGCGACAACGCTAAACCGACCGATCTCATTCAAGTTCAGAAGGCGAATATTCTGTGTCAGCTTGCCGTCACACTTCGAAGCATGGGACGACTCGACGAAGTAAAGGACGTCTTGCAACAGGCTCATGCTGTTCAGGAACGCCTCTTTTTATCGAATAACGACCGCTTTTTTATTCCGCTAGTGAACATTCAGCGCTTTCAAACGGAAGTGTATCTTTCGGAACAGAATTTTCAGGTCGCTTCGGCGATTCTTGATCGTTCCGTCGAAATCCTTAGGACGAATTTAAATAACGAACTTCCTCTGAAGAAGCGCGTGGCGTCTCTATTTCTGCTTGCGAGCATCCTGCGCGTTCGCGCGCGAATACACCTGATCGGGAAGCGTCTTGACTCCGCGAGTCGCGATCTGTTGGCGCTTTTTCAAGCGATCGCTCAGGCTTTGGAAAAAGACGAGAACCATAGCCCTACGCCTGTGTTCGTTTCCGGTTTCGCGCTCGTTTATGACGTCGCCGTCGCGACTCGCGCCTGGGATAAAGTGAAAGAGTTCGACTCTATTTTCGAAGAGATTCGAAGTAAGTTGACCGATCGCGAACGACTTACGTTAGACGCGGATTATTGCGACGCGTTGTTGCATATTCACGTCTTGCTTGCGCGCGCTAATCGGATGAATGAGGCGAAGGAGTCGACTGAAAAAGCGCTGGCTGTTTCTCTTGATTTAGTAAAACTCGATTCCGACGATAAGTTTCGCGCAAGAACCCGATTATGTCAGGCGCGCATTTACTTTCAAAGAGCGGCGTACAACTTCCTTTTTAAGCGCGACTTCCGTTTGGTCTACGAAGATTTTCAGAAGTTGTACGAGGCGGCTAATTCAGAGTTGCTCGATAAGGACGTTTTAGAGCACGATAAACTCCTATTCTATAACTTCTATTGGCGATACGCCGTCCTTCAGTGGAAGTTCGGTAAAAAGCAGGAGGCTAAGCAAACGCTGGCGCGTTCCGTTCGCATTTTGACGTCGGATTTGGAAGCTCGAGAGTGGAAATACTGGGAATTTCTCGAATCAGAAGCGCGCGTTTCGCTCTTCTTTGCTCGAGATTCAAAGGACGCGCGTTCTTTTTTACGTTTGATTCGATTTTGGCTAAGCTATTTGCAGCATCTGCGCCGTTCTTTTTTGAGTCAAGAATGGGGCAACGACTCTTCCTCCCTCTCGTCGGTCGACCAGACCTACGTGTTGAGAAAGCTTGACGAATTACGAATCTATCTCGTAAGAGAACGCGTTAATTTCCTGGAAAAACACTCGGTTTTACGCGACGACGAAATTGCTTTTCTCCCTAAAGAGACGGCGAGTTTTCTGACGCCTTCAGAGAGTGTGAGTCCGAGGTCGCTGGAAGGAAAACGCGCTCAGTTTTTCAAG
>CAVGEG010000005.1:45508-71891 GCA_963628165.1 Paratractidigestivibacter sp.
GGAATGGGAGCGTATCGATATGGGAGATCTTGGGCGGCGATCAACAAGACATTGGTTGAATTCTACTGGAAGCATGGCGAATACCAATTGGCTCACCAAGAGGCGGATAATTCTTTCAAAACGACGATGTTTTGGCTAAAAGAATATGATCAGGATTTGGTTAAGGAGATTATTGCTTCTCTCGCCAATGCGCGCGCTTTTTGGAATACGATTTCAGTTTCAGCAAACGATACTGCGGAAAATGAGCCGGAATCGGAAAACGAGGAGAATAGCCAGGACGAAAAGAGCAACGCGTTATGGACGTGCGCCTTCTTTCTCGGGGTCTTATCGTTTAAGACGTGTTGTTGCCTGACGTTAGGGAAGCCGATTGAGCCAGATTCGCGCGCGGGCGTGAGTATTGAAGAGGTCGAGGAGACGAACGAAGACGAAGCGGATCAGTGGTTCAAAGCGGAAGTCGCTCGGAAAGAGAATGAAGAGGAGGGGGGCGACGAGACCGAAAACGAATCCCAGTCTGGCGCTACCGTAACGTTTGTCGAAGAAAAGGTTGACGAAAAGGCGAATGAGCCTTTCAGCGTCGCGTGCGCCAATCTACCGTACCCGAAAGTCGCGTTTCTTGAGGCGTGGTTGTTCAATATTCTCCGTATTGGAAGAAAGGTGAGCGAGCGTAGACCGGCCTTTGCGTCTACCTACTTGCATTGCGCGGGTCGCTACTATGATTTGCTGAAGACGCATGGGCGTGAAAAGGCGGCAAGACGCGAAATCCTCGACTCCGTTTCAAAATTTGACGAGTCTGTCGGCGCCGACAATTATTTAGTTCAGTGCGCGCTTCTGTTGTTTTACCATGAGATGGCAAACGCCGCCATGAATAGTGAAACGGAAGGGGCGGACGAATTCGAAAAGGAATTGCTGACGCGTTTCGATGAAAAATATTCGAACGTTCCCACAACGATCAAGAAACTGCTTTTAGTCCATGCCGTTATAGGACGATCGTTTTTACGGATGGCGGCCTTAGAAGACGAAGATCCTAAGATGAAAGAGAGATATCTTCTCTGCGCTTCTAATATCTTCGTGATGGTTTTGGAGAAGGACGCTGAAGCACGCGACGAGGCTTTTGTCGGGTTCGCTCAGGCGATGAGCGAGTTTATTGAAGCGTCGAGCGGTTATGTGCGTCTCTTATTCCATCGTTTTGAGGAGTTTTTTGATCAATTTTACGCGCCCTTGCTTTGCGATGCGAAGAGCGAGTCCATCGACGACGAATCCTCCAATATCATGGAGGTCGCGGGTTTCGCATGGCTTGCTTTTAGTCGAGCGAGTCATTATTACGGATTTGTGAGAAATTGCTACTACGAGGGTCATCGTCTTGGCGTCAAAGCGGAACGCCTTAGCGATTTCCTTGTATCGCATGATTCAGAGATCGTCGCGTCCGTCTTTGATACGACGTTTAAGAGTCTTCTTTTCTATAAGACCTATTCGATCAAGGAAGAATGTGAAAAGATCTGTCGCACGCGGAGCCTTTCGACTCGGCGCCTATTGGAATTTCGCGATAAATTTAACGACGAAGAGTCTATTCACGAGGTATTGGGAGAGATTGTCGGTAGCCAATTAGTCGTCGATTTGTATCATTATGAGACGGTCTTTTTCCATGAACGTCCGAGCGAGGAATTGAATCGGCGTAGCGTAGAAGAGATTACGAGGATTCAAAAGCTTCTTGAAGGACGACCGGCAACGCTTGCGCTTGCGTCGACGTTTAAGAAATGGTTCTTTTTAAGCGACTTTTTCTGGGATCGACGCGTGGTCGAAGACGCGGACAAGCCCATTTTCCCCGACGCTTGGGAGATGGAGCACTATCTTTACTTTCAGACGAAGCTTTACTCTATCTTCGCCAAGGGGGCGAATCGTCCTATATGGCTCCTCCGTCTATCTGTCGACGCGCTGGCGCTTCATGCAAAACGTTACGGGGGAGCTCTCGTTCGCAACGGCGGTTTTTATTATCAATGCTTTGTCGAGTATTGCGTTCAACGTCGCGAGTGGAACGCGACTGTTAGCGCGTGTAAGCAATTTAGACTGAAACTTGACGACGCATTTTCACGGTCGTTAAAAGAGAAAGAAACGATCGAACTCAGGTTTTTGAATCTGAAAATGAAGATTGCGGAAGGTCTGGCGCGCATTGAACGTCGACATTGGGGTGATTTGAAGAAAGTCGCCGCCAAGGCGGACGAAGTAAAAGAGGAATTTCGTTGGTTGTTTGAACGGCATTTTTATGCCGCCAAGCCGCTTTTGGCCACGGCCTATTACATTAACGCGCATCTCGAGTTAGCTCGTAAAGATAATGACGCCGCTCTCAAGAGCGCGCGCCGAGCTCTTGAATTGATCCGTCGGGCGGAGTGTCGCGGAGCCGTTCATCCTTTGTGGAATATTCGCGAGCTCGTCGAAGATTTCATTTCTAAACTCGTCTCAAATTAAATTGCCCTTAGAGGCGCCGAGAGAACGATAGATAGATGAACGTAGTTCGAATATTCCCTAGGTCGACGCAAGCCGACCGTCGAGTATAATAGGGGACGGTCGGCGTATGTGAGACGGGAAAGCCGACGCGGAACCGAGCCTATATGTTGATGTTGGGAGATCGTGATTGTGGCAACCTTTAATCACGTGAAGCGCTGTCGTGAGGCGCGTTCTCTTACGAGAAACGACTTAGCGACCCTTGCGAATATTTCTTCGGAGTTTCTACAAGCGGTGGAAGAAGACGGCGGGGATCTCTCCGTCGCCGTCGCTCTTCGGTTGGCTCAGGCTCTTAACGTTACGGTCGAGGAGCTGTTTGCCGTCGAAGGTTCGCTTTCCGCTACGGCTACGTCGGCGACTCAGGCGTCCCCCGAAGAAGACGTCGCGTTGGTCGCGCCTTCTTCCGAGAAAAAGACGCCGCGCAAGAAAGACGCTTCCCGAACTCATGAGAAAGTTTCGGTAAAGAACGCGAGTAAAAAGGACGCCGAGAACAGCGCGCTCCCACACGACGCCTCCGAGCCCGTCGCGAAGGTTCAACCGTATGTGCCCCGGTTGAGCGTCGCCGATCCCTTCGTCCCCGAAGGCGATCCCTTCTTTTCCCTCGAAGAGGAGAAAGAAAGAGCGCAATCCCGAGTAGGCGCTCCCCGAAAGAGTCAGACGATCTCGTCCTACTATTCTAAAACCGCTTCCGACGAAGGCTTGGCGTCGTCCCCTCTCGAGCTCCAGGATCCTACGGAAGATCGTCCGATACGCTTTTTCGATCTGTTTTGCGGGGTGGGGGGATTTCGCTATGCCGCCGAGAGAGTTATTAAAAAAATGGGGCGTCTGTACAGTTGCGCTCTAAGTTGCGACGTCGATCCCTTCGCGCAGAAGAGTTACGAAGCGAATTTTGGCGACAAACCCTTCGGCGATATAGGGATCCTTCCATCGGAGGATATTCCAGACTTCGACCTTTTATTCGCCGGTTTCCCCTGCCAGTCTTTTTCTATCATTGGCCTTCGCAAAGGGTTTGCCGACGAAACGAAAGGTTCGCTCTTTTTTCAAATAGCGCGAATCTTGCACGATAAGAGACCCCGAGCGTTTGTTTTAGAGAATGTGCGTCAATTGACGACGCACGACGGCGGTCGCACTTTTGAGATCATTCTGAGAATCTTGCAAGACGAGCTTGGCTATTATGTTGATTGGCGAGTTTTGAACGCATTAGATTGCGGGCTACCTCAAAAACGCGAACGCGTGGTGATCGTCGGATCGACGACGCCATTTGAAATTAAGTGGCCGAAGAAAACGCGCGACGGGAAGGAACTCAAGGATATTCTTGAGCCTGACGAGAAGATTCCGCATCGTTTTTACGCGTCGCCGGAGATCGTGGCTAGTCGTAAGCGCTTGCATCAGTCGAAGTACTTTCCGGCGGTATGGCATGAGAATAAATCGGGGATAGTTTCGTCGTATCCGTACAGCTACGCGCTTCGAGCGGGCGCCAGTCACAATTATCTGTTAGTAAATGGAGAGAGACGCTTTACGCCTTTGGAACTCCTGCGTCTTCAAGGTTTTCCTGACGACTTTAAAGTCGTGACGTCCTATTCTCAGCTTCGTAAGCAGATGGGAAACGCGGCGCCTGTCAATCTTGTGGAAAAAGCGCTTGAACGGTTTCTGCCCCTCGTTTTTCAGGCGAAGAAGGAGCGCTGAGCGTTTTGAAGCAGCGTCGAGTTAAACTTCCGCCACTGCCCGCGCTTCCCGCCAAAGAGGAGGAGAAGGGCAAAAACGACGTCTTTACCGCGTCTAAACGTTCGGAGATCATGAGTCGCGTGCGTTCAACGCGCAATAAATCGACGGAACTTCGCTTAATCGACGAGTTTCGGCGTCGATCTCTCGTAGGATGGCGACGAAATTCTAAGCTCTTTGGTCGACCCGATTTTGTTTTTCCAAAATTGCGCGTCGCCATTTTTGTCGACGGTTGTTTTTGGCACGGACATGACTGCCGCAATACGAAGCCCAAAGATCACGCGGATTACTGGCGCGCCAAGATCGAACGAAATCGCTTGCGCGACGCCGCCGCGACCGAACATTTGACCGCGTTAGGATATCAAGTCATTAGAATCTGGGAATGCGATTTTAAGAAGGCCAATCAGGAGAAACTTGACGTCAAATTGCTTCCGATCGTAGAGAAGCTCAGAGAGATAAAATAAAAAAAGACCGCACGATGAGTCGAGCGGTCGTTTAGAGACTCCGCGGAGTGAAAAAAATCACTTCTTTTCGTCCGCGGCAGGATCCTTCGCCTTCTTTTTCTTCTTCAGGACGATCTTATAGACGCGAACCTTGGGAAGCCCGAAGGGAGAAGCCTCGTCCGTCCAGCGATCCTGGCTTTGAAGCTTCTCGATACGCTCAACTCTCGTAAGGACGTTGCGAGAACGCGTAACGCCCTTCTTAATCCTCAAACTCTTATCGATGGTCATGATTCTACTCCAAACTAACGCGGTTGCTCGATCGCTCGAACTCGACCCGACGCTGCTAAAACGACGGACGTAACGCGCCAAGCACGGCGATTCGCCCGCGAAATGCCCGTAGGAGAACTGCGACGTACTAACGTCGCTCTGCCGCTCCAGCGAACTCATAGATACTTTAGTATAGTCCTACTTCCCAACTAGACAAGGGGTAAGACTCAATTTTGCTCCATTAACCTTCCTTCGCCCCCTTTATCCCTTTGAATCGATTTTCCCCGTCTCGTCGGAAGAGGAAAGGGGAGAGGTCTCTTGTTTTCTTTCCAAGCTCTCAATCGCTTCCTCTTCTTGTCGAATTTTCCTACGCGCGGCAAATTCCAATATGGCCACGAGGAGAAGGATGAGCCCTGTTTGTCCAAGCACGACGACGGAGGTGATAAAATTCACCTGGTATAGGAAGAACGCACCCGTTGCGCAGATCGTTGTGGTCAAGTAAATTGTCGCGACGGCCTGTCCGCGCGAAAGGCCTAGTGCAACAAGACGATGAGAGTAATGGTTTTTGTCTCCCACAAAAGGGCTGACGTCATGTTTAAGTCGGATCAAAACGACGCTTACCGTGTCGTAGATAGGAACCGCAAGGATGACTAAGGGAACGAAGATCGCGTTTCTGGACGTTTCTTCGCCGACAAAGGTCATCGAAAGCGTCGTGACGCCTAGAAGGAATCCGATAAAATAGGCTCCGCCGTCGCCCATAAACATCTTTGCCGGCGGTCGATTGAGGTGGAGAAAGCCGCAAATCGCTCCGGCCAGGAGAAGGAGAAAGGCCGCCAAAAAATATTGGGGTTCTCCCGATTCGGGATTCGGAGCAAAGGCGACGGCAACGACGGCGAGGAAGAGAGAGCAAATCGTCGAGACGCCCCCTGAAAGCGCGTCCATGTTGTCAAGCATATTGAATGAGTTGACGAGCATGACGATCCATATGACGCTCAAAATCCACGTGACGACGGGCATATCGACGAATAGCGTCGCGCGCCATCCCGCGGAGACGGCGACCGCCGCGACCAGAAATTCGACGCCTAAGCGCAATTGCCACGGGAGCGAAAAACGGTCGTCAAGCGTTCCAAGGACGGCAAGGATCAAAGCGAGTCCTAAAAGGGTCCATAATTGAGGGAGACGCGTCAAAAAGCCGTCGAAATGTTCGGAAAGGAGGGACGGCGCCACGTTTAGGAGCTCTTGAGAACCGCTCGCATGGGCGAGATACAACGCGCAAAGCGATAAAAAGAGAAGAGGGATAACGACCCCCGCGCAGATTCCAAGACCTCCTCCCGTTGGAATTGGGTGCGAATGTATCTTTCGGAAGCCGGGTTTGTCTATCAATCCTATTGCTGGGCCGTATCGTTTTACGAACAAACAGGTTTCCAAACTGACGACGTACGGAATGACGAATAGGAGCGCTATAATAATAATCATTTCAATTTTGCTTACGTAAGGGCCGACTATTGATCTTTATGCGTTTAGGACGTTTGGACGTCGTAGCATCCCAGAATGAGAGAGGTTTGAAACAAGTCGGGCGCCTCGGTTTCCAACGGATTTGGAGGGAGCGCTAGCTCGACGGAGACGCCGCGATCTTCCGACGAAGAAGGCGAGGGGAGGCTCTCGTCGTCGCCGTCCCTATTTCTTAGATTGCGAGAACCCATAAGATCGACAAATTTTTTGAAAATTGGCATCTTTTCCGAGACGGGGGAGTCAAACGCGGGGCGTCTTGGTTCCTGTTGGGGCGTCGAGGGAAGGTCGTCGTGGAGACGATCCTCGTTAGATTGCCGTCGGGTGTTATTGGGGGCTCTGTATTCTTTAGCGACGATTTCAACGACGGGGGGCGTTGGAGGAATCGAATCGAAATTGACAAATTCGTTGGCGTCGATAACGCAAGGAGAGGTCTGCTCCGCCGGTTTCTGCGCCATTTCTTGCGGTTCGTCCAAAGCGCTTTCTTCGACGTAAACGTCGTCGAAATCCAGCGTCAGATCCTCTTTTGAATTTTGGGCCGCTTCGTTCGAGTCGATTGGAGAAGTCGCATCGATATCGAAAGGGATAGCCTCTAGAGAAGGCGTCTCGCGCTCTTCTGATTCGACCTCGTCCGGTTCGACCTTATCAGATTCCGCGTCGTTGTCCGAGTCGTCCGCAAGGGGGGGGGACGGGACGACGTCTATCGCTTTCTCCTCCGCCTCTATTGGCGCGGACAAATCGGATTCCGCGTCGTAAAACGGATAATCAATTCGCGTCGACTCCATTGTATCTTGGCGCGAAGAGGAAGGCGACGAGGTTTGAGCGGGAGAGGAATTGAGAAAGTTTTTTATCTGTTTGAGTACGGAGAGATTGGCGGTTCGCTCGTGACGACCGTCGCCGTCGTCGGCGAGCACGACCCAACCTTCTTCCGTTTCCGCGGGCGTTGGATACTGAAGATATGTTGAGAGAGGCGCTTTATTGGGGGGAAGATCGGACGGCGCCGTCTTATCTTGCTTTACCCGTTCGTCTGCCATTTGTTTCCCCAAAAAACGTTTTTTATGAAAGTACCGCCGTTCGATACAGATCTGTTACAATGAAACCTTTCTGTATAATCGGCAAATGTTGTTTTTCTTTTAAGGCTTTCTTTGAAAATAAATAATATTCAAAGCGGGAGAATGATTTAGCCGACTTAGGATATGCGGAGTTTTGCGATTTTTTCCTCTACGTTGGAGGTTGACTTGTTTTTACGGTCGTTTTAGGTTGCGAGGTGGTTATGAAGGTGTTGACAGTGGTTGGAACGCGTCCAGAGATTATCCGCCTTTCGCGAATTCTATTGACTCTCGACAAGTATGTGGAGCACGTGGTTGTTCATACCGGTCAAAATTATGATTATGAGTTAAGCCAGATCTTTTTTGACGACCTTGGCTTGAGAAAACCGGATTATTTTCTCAACGCAGCCGCTTCCACCCCCGCGCGAACCGTCGCGGCTATTATCGACAAGATGGACGATGTTTACGCTCGAGAAGAGCCGGACGCCACGCTTGTTTTGGGGGATTCCAACAGCAGTCTTGCCGCTTATGCGGCGAAGCGACGAAAGATCCCTATCTTTCACGTAGACGCGGGAAAAAGAGCGCACGACCAAAGGGTTCCCGAAGAGATCAATCGCCGACTCGTCGATTCTATCGCCGATATTAACCTTCCTTGCAGTACCGTCGCGATCACCAATTTGCTCAAAGAAGGGTTCCCCGTCGACCGCGTTTTTAAGATAAACAGTCCCACCGCGGAGGTCTTTGAATATTACCGGAAGAATATTGAGAAATCCGACGTCCTCAAACGCCTTTCTTTGCGCGCGAGAGAATATTTTGTCGTGAGTTCACACCGCGAGGAAAACGTTGACGACCTCGTTCAACTCCACAACCTTGTTCTAACGCTGAATAATTTGGCGTGCTACGAGAAGAAACGTGTGATTTTTTCCGTTCATCCACGCACACGAAAACGCTTAGAAGCGAGTTCCGAGACTCTTGCCCCCGAGATTCAGTTGATCCGTCCCCTTGGTTTTTACGACTATAACGCCCTTCAAAGTTCTTCGTACGCCGTTCTATCCGATAGCGGTTCCATTGACGAAGAGTCGACGTTTCTTAACTTTCCGGCGATCAATTTGCGCAATACGCGCGAGCGTACAGAGATTAGCGACGTAGGCGGAGCGATCATGACGGGAGTTGAATGGGGTCGCGTCGCCGACGCTTTAAAGATTATTCGCCATCGGCTCGACAGCGGTTTTTACGAAGGCCGCGCCTATGATTTTTCGGGACGCGAGATTTCTGAAAAGGTTTTGCAGATAATCATGGACTACACGGCGTATGTCAATCGTTTCGTATGGCACAAGCAATCTGCCTACGAAGGTTGAAGAAAGAGATAGAGCGATGAGAACTCGAAAAGTGTATCTTGACGATTCGTCGAAGGCGCTCCAGTATTTACGGAGTTGCGACGAAAGGGTCGCGGCGTTGATTTACCGCCTGGGCGCTCTTGCCTACGACGTATATTTGGACGATTATGAGTTCCTCGTTTGGCAAATCGTAGGGCAGATGATTTCGAATCAAGCGGCTCTAAAGATCGGGGAACGTTTAGTTGAAGCATGCGACGGTCGTATAACGCGCGAAGCTATCGACGGTCTCGACGACGCCAATTTACGCAAGGTAGGGTTGTCGCGCCCCAAGATTACTTATATTCGTATGCTCAACGAATCGATTGAGGCGGGATTGTTCGATTTGGCGGAACTCCGAGCGCTCGACGACGTCAGCGCACGGGAAAAGCTTCTCTCTCTTCACGGAGTGGGGGAATGGACTGCGGCGATGTATTTAATTTTCGTGCTCGATCGGCAAGACGTGTTGGTTCCGACGGACAGAGTTTTTGTTCAGACGTTTAAGTGGCTGTATGAAACGGAGGACGCGTCAAGGAGCGCGATCTTCAACCGCGCGAAGAAGTGGTCCCCGTATCGCTCGATCGTCGCGCGTTACTTCTATCTCGCCGACGAACGCGGGTTGACTCGCGACAGATTGAGTTTGATCTTTGATTCCAACGAATAATATGGAAAAGGGACGGCGTCTGTAGGCGTCGTCCCTCGTTTGTTATTACTCGTTCGTTTGCGTTATTTTTGACGTATGGGGCGGAATCGTAGAATCGGTCGCTTTGTCGTAATATTCCGCGTCGCTAAAGTTGGCGATCACGGAAACGCCGTTGGAAAAAACGGTGCGTTGGACTTGTCGATCCTGCGTAAGAACCTGATGGTCGATCATGTCCGCTCGGCCTGTTAGTCGCGAAACGGGCTCCGCGACTTTGTAGCTTTGGATGAATCGATCGCGATTTTCTTCGAGGAATTTGATCGTGAAGCCATACATTGGCGGGATTCCGTAGAGAGCGTTGAAAAGGTCTCGTTTTTCCCAAACCTTCGGGTGCTTGTTGTTGTGATCACCCCAGTACCAGTATGAAACGACGCATCCATGGTAGACGAGTTCAAAGAGCGGCAGTCTGTAGGTTTCGCCAACTTGATACTTTTCGACGAGAGGGGGAACTTCGTCCCATATCTTTTCGAGGTAACGTCCGGATTCAGGACCGCGATAGGGCCCCAAGCTTGCCATGCCTTCGTAATAATCGCAGAAGGGGACGGAGGCGTCGATTCCCGTTTCGCTTCCGCAGACCAGATTGAAGCGTTCGCCAAGGAGCGCAAGGAGTTTCATTCTTTCGATCTTACATTCGGTGCGTGTCATCGGGTGATCGGGATTCCAGCATTCTCTCCACGGAGAAGCGACGGTTGTGTCGAGGAATCGGCATAGATAAGGCGTGGTTTTCAGCAGTTCTCCGATTTTTTTCTCGGCATAAGGGACAGCCGTCTTCGCGCATAAAACCCCACAGGGGATTCGAGGTTGAGTTCTATCTTTCTGATCGACTTCCCAACCTTTCATCAGCGTTCCGTCCGGGGAAGTCCAAGCGAGATCGTGCGGCCAAGCTTCGGGCAACCACTGAGAAGAAACGTAGGGAAGGAGCGGGTACTTCTCGGGATCCATCACGTCTTGATAAATATCGTATTGCGAGGTGAGGACGCCGTCGAGCGCGTTCATTTCTTTAACGACTTCCGGAGAAGCTCCCGAGCTCCACATTATTCGGTCAAATCCCATTTCCTTAAGGTTTTTAACGACCTGGAGCTTGTCTATTTTCCAATCCCAGCACCAAATATTGGCGGCTCCGATCAATCGGTCGAGTCCGTCGGCGAGCGCGGGATTTTTTTTAATCTTTTCGTCAAACGTTACGTGTAGGCCGATTTCCTTCGCGTATTCTTGATACCTTTTGCACTGAGCGACATGCCCCCCCTGATCGAAATAGACGCATCTTAAAACGCGGTCGTATCCAAACTGCTTTTTGGAGGCGTACCAAACGGGGGCAAAGGAGAGAGTTTTCGTATCGGCGTCGAGTTTTCCGCCATCGATAGGAGCCGCGGCGCGTTTCGTCATGAAGACGGCGGAATCGTCGGGCGTTTCCACGATCGTCATCATTCCTTCGCTTTTCGCCGGGTCTAAGACGTCGTCCATGACGCCCCAGAACGCCATGCATAGGCCGTGACCTCCGAAGGTGTGAATTTCCCACGGGCCTGGCGCGTCCTCCGTCGAGGGGAAGGATATTCCTTCGTTGACGGGGAGTATGACGCGATCTGTTTTACGCGTCGCCGTTGGATAGGGATAGTAAATTTTCGACGTGAGTTCGGAGTCTTTGGGCGCCGAAAGAGAGACGACGATTTCCGGCGCGTCGGGCGCTAGTTGAACTTGCGCCGTGTATTCGAGGAAGTTTTGAGGGTCGAATAGCGTGAAAAGAACCCCCCTCTCTATCTGCTTGGCGTCCAAGACGAAGGGAGCGTTTGAAGAAACGATTTGTTTCCAGGATCTCTGAGATCGCACGTCGTACACGTCGAACGCAGCGGACTCCATATAGAACTTAACATGAAGAAATTCGTTTTCCGCAGGAAGAGCCCCCGTGAGCTTCGAGAGTTCGAGCTTTCCCGTTCTTTCAATCTTAACCGAGTCGACGTAGAGATTGGTTTCTCCCGATCCAATCACTCTTGGTTCGATATGCGTAATTTTTTTAGGAACGACGAACCTACTACGAAAAGTTTGCAACTCCGACGTCTTGGTAACGTCGACTTTTCCGTAATCCCAGCTCACGGCCTCGTTGTCTTTATTGTAAAGAACCACGCTCGGCTGGCAGGACGCCGTTTCAAGGTTTTGCCCCGTGAAGGTCAGCTCGAAAATTTCTCCAGGCGCGACTTCAATGCGTTCAGGAAGGCGAATCGCCCAATCATGTTTGTTATGATTGACGACATGGGTTGAATCTTTTCCTGTTGAGGGGTGGGTTTCCACGCTAACGTTAAAACCTTGCTGGTCGCGGGACCAACTCGGCGGATCAAGGGGCATTGTCCATGATTGCGTTTCACTTCCCTGGATTTTAGCGCTTCCAAATGAAGCGATCGTCAGGATCAGCGAAGATAAAACAAGGATTAGACGTTTCATTTGAATATCCTCGAAAAACGGAAGGGTTAGGGACGGCGCTTGGAGGCGACGTCTAATGATGCTTTGGGATAACTCAAAGCGCTTTTAGTCTCTTAGGGATTGCGTCTCTTGCCTTTGTCTTAGCGCTAAAAAAGCTATAATTCAAGACGTCGTTAGATTTGTCCGAGGGACGCAGAGGTTATGGAAAATGTTGTCGATAGCGTCAGGTTATTCGAGCGTGTGCGTTTTAGGTTCCATTTTCGGGTTTCAAGGATCAGTTTCACCCGATCCTTTGCAAACGGTTATTATATCTGAAACTCTTGCGAATGGGATACGCTCAAGTTGGCGAGCCGCTGTAATTCCTCTTTGTACCGACCCAATAGCGCTCTGCATCGCTATTTTTATCGTCGCGAACGTTCCGAACGCCGTTCTGGCGACAATCGTTTTTTAGGCGCGTTGCTACTGTTAAGATTCGCGTGGCTACAATTTCGAACCACGGAGAACGACTTCAAATTTCAAACGAAAAAAAGACTTTCCCTTTTTTCGATTTTGGCGACGAATATTCTCAATCCCAACTTATGGATTTTCACGTTTACCATCAACGCGTTTCAGATCCATGATTACTATGTGGGAAGGGAATTTGGAGTAGCCGTGACGTATCTAGTCTCGTTTTTCCTTGTGATCTGCGTTTGTAATTTAGCGGTTGCTTGGATTGTAACCGCGTCGAAGCGCGTCTTCAATCCTCTCTGGCTGGTTCGCGTCAATCGAATTTTAGGCGTTTTTCTTCTTTTTGTCGTCGTTCGTTTCGTTCTTTTGGCCCTGACAAAGCTCGGCGTCATTGGGGAGCATGTAGAGGAGACGGCGATCTCTATGCTAACATACATGTTGAAACTTAGATGTTAATTTGTTTGGATTGTAACGATTTGGAAAAAGACGACGATTTTTCTGAAATATTTTAAGAGATGAACTCCTTTAGCCGATACAACCGATAGTGCGAGAAGAACGCGCTCACGTTATAATGCTTGAAGCGACTAGACGCGCTTACCAAGACAAAACTGTTTTTGACGCTTTCAAAGCGTCGTCGTTGAAAGGACGCCCACATGAAGTCTCCCAACGCTTTATTGACTTCTTACGGCAGGAGAAATTCGTCGCGCGTACGAACGCCGCGCGCGCTTTGCTCAACGCTCATTTTGACGTTGCTTTGTCCGTTAGCGATTGCCGGATGTCAATCGACAGGCGGAGCTGATTCGTCGAGAGGACGAGGCGATAATCCCTATTCGAAGTATGATCCTAAATCCCCGGAAGAGGAAGCGTATTATCGCGACGTCTATTCCGGCGACTGGAGCGAAGACGGTCAAAGCGAGCTTCGTTCCGTTTACAAGCATAGCGGTTCGACGAAATTGCCGGTTCATTGGACGATGCTTCCTCCGGGCGCGAAGACGCTTGACGAGATTCGTTCCGAGACGGTCAGTCGTCAAAACTCCGAGGCGCGCGCTTCCGGTCGCGCTTTGCCGACGCCGCCGCCTCTTCCTGAAACGACGACCTCTCCGACCTATATCTCCGCGCCGATTCAGACGTCGACTCCCTCTGCGTCTCAGAACGGTTTGTATTCCGCTCAGACGCCTGCGCAATCTAACGCTCTGCCGCAGAATGCGTATACGAGCCCTGTCGGACAGTCAACCAACATCTACCAACAAGTTCAGCCGAATCCTGCGTATGCCGCGAACACTGCGTCCTCGACTGCTGGTTCCAGCGTCGAGTACGTCGCCCAAGCGCCCGCGCAGTATCCCGCGGCGTCCAATCCCGTCGCTCCGAATATGAGCGCGCCTGTCGAGACTTCCGCTCAGGCAGTTTATCCGTCTAACGCGCCGTCCAATGTTCCTTCGACTCCCGCCGTTTATCCGGCTGGATCTTCGCCCGCGGTCTATCCCACGAACGAACCGACGACGTATCCCAATAACGGCTCTTCCGCCAATAATGAAACTCCTTCCTCGTCAAAATTTCAGTTGATGGGACTGAGCGCCGTTAATGAGTCGAGGATTTCCTCCGAGACGATCGTCCGTGGCCAAGATCCTGAGGACGACAAAGAGACTGGGGAAGCGTCTCGTCAGATGAAGACCGAAAACGTGAACGTCAAATTGACGAATCTCGGCGCCGCGACGATCGATCAGTCTGTGGCGAAGGCGATTAACGCCGCGATTTCTTACGCGTCTCGTAAATTGCCCGTCAAGATCGATCCTTCGATCGCTAAGTCGTTCGAAGGCGTTAATCGTCCTCAAGAGAATCCTTCTGCTCCGGAGGATAAGAGCGTCGAACGAAATCAGCTCGACGAGTACGTTCTTTCTGGCGGAGACGCTAAAGGCGAATTTTATTCTCGTGAAGACTGGTCGATAGAAAATCTTGACGTCGAGGATTCAGCCGCTCACTTTGACACGGTCGACGGTCGTATTCTTGCCGAACCTACCAATCGCATTTTCCTGTACAGTCCTCGATTTGGCGCGGTTCGCCAGGTTGTTTGTCCCGTTGAGGGGGATTATCGCGAAGGGATTGAAATCGCGAACGTCTCGGACGTAGCGTCCGAAGGCGCCGTCGCTGAAGGAACGGACGTTCGCTCGCAGGAAGTTCGTCCACTCGGCGCGAATAACGCACTCCAGGCGGAAGGAACCGAAACAACCGTCGGAACGATGGCGTCGACCGGATCTGAAGGCGTAATGGAAGGGGATTCTCAGTTGCGACTGGGCGCGATGTTGGCGTCCGAGACGATAGACGATCTCAGCTCCGAAGACGCGAGCCTCGTTTTTGACGGCGCCGTCGCCGCACAGGGGTGGAGCTCCGGACAAGGCGTGGCGGTTTCGACGGAACTTGTCAACGCATTTTCCAACGCGTATCTCGAAGGTCCGGCGACGATTTATCAGATCAAAGACGACACCAAGACGTCAAAATTGCGCGTCATTAAGGTTGCCAACAAAGACGCGGCGCGATCTGGCGAACTCGTCGAGTTCACATTGCGTTTCGAAAATATCGGCGAAGAGTTGATCGGAAACGTGACAATTCTCGACAGCTTGTCTCCTCGTTTGCGCTATGTCGACGGAACCGCGCAATCCTCCGTTCCAACCGATCTGGTAGCGTCTCTTAACGAACAGGGCGCGCTGATATTGAGATGGGAAATTACGGATCCTCTAGCGCCTAAAGAATTTGGCGTTGTCCGTTTCATCTGCAAGGTTCAGTAATAGAATCGTTTCTTTGCCGATTTGAGCAAGCAAGATGAAGAAGCTGAGCAAACGACGCGTTAGTTGGGAACGCAAGCTTGTTCAGCTTTCTTTTTATGAGCGTCTCATCTTTTTACCGTTCCTTTTTCACGACTTCTTGACCGCGCTTTTTCTTCGGTTTACACTTAAATAACGACCTGGATAAGCGGACGGCGCTTACATTTCGTTTATTTTTACGCGAGGACGACGATGACCTGTTCCGATGAACGTACGAACGAAGAGCGGGATTGGAATGATTTATTTGCGCGTTTAGAAGTTCTTGGATGTTATTTGCGAACATGCGATCTGCCCGGTTCCGATTTTGCGCTTGATCGAGAACTATACGAGGCAACCTCTGTCTTTCTCACATCGGACAATTCGGCGGAGGGTCGTTCTGCTCGCGAATCAAAATGGCGTCTTATTAGACGTTGTCTTAGGAAAATCGACGGCTATATATCAGATAAAGAGGTTTTCGAAGCGTACGCGCGCCGTTCTTTTGACCAAGGCTGGCTTAGAGCGACGCCGGAAGCGCGCCGTAAGCTCGTCAATGGTTGGCTCTTTAATAAGAAGCCCATGCTAAAGAGCGATCGACTCGCTAACTTTGCTGTCAATATGGCTCAAGTGATCTCGACCGACAAGCGCGGAGACGCCAAGTTAAACGAACTAATTGATTACATTGTCGACGAAGATAGTCGCGAAATTGCGTTTCAATTGAGCGAATACGTCGACGCGCTGGACGACTATTCCTTTAGCGAGTCGTCCGAGGTGGAAACGCTTTGCAATCGCTTGATAGATTTTGTCTACGATTGCTATCAAGCGATCAGAAAAAGGGACGAAAAGCAAAAGATTGCCGAAAGAAAAGACGCCGTGACGTCCGAGAATCCGACCGGGGTTGTCGAAGACGCTCCTATCGAAGGGATCGATAAAACTTCCGAAGATCAAGGCGCGCTGGGGTGCGGCGAGGCGGATAGCGCCGATTCCAAACCGAAGGACTCGAAAGCGAAGGAAGAACGAGTTTTAAAACGCGATCCTCAGACCGGCTACTATCCTATTGACGAGAATTTAGCGCGTCAAGCGCAAGAGGCCAATTCTTTTCGAGAGTATGTGCCTAATACGGCGACGCGGGAGTATCGTTCTTCGGTTAACAACGCGCGCGCGGCGGCGGCTCGTCAAAAGGAGAGGGTGGGAAGCGAATACTACGCGGCGATTGATCTTTTGCTAGAAGAGTATGAACGTCAGCTTGCGCTTTGGTATGACAATTATCATAAGAACGCGGCGTCTTGTCCTTCCGCACGAATCGTCGGCTCCAAATCCGTTCCGCGAGAGCGGCATGCGGCGAAGGTAAAACGCGCGGGCGAACTGTTTCGCGAACATGAAAAGATTGACGATTTAGCGTACGAAATAGGGAAGGTTGGCGTCGACGTTTTCCCCGCGGCGAATCCTCAGGACGCGGAGAAAGAGAAACCGACTTCAGAATCGGCGGTGAAGACTCCTTCGGAGTCTCCGAAGAAAATTGAAGGGGAAGACGAGCTCTCAATTCTACGCTCGCGATTGGTCGAGCTTAAAGACAAGTATGCTACTATGAAAGAGGCAAATAGCTATCGATGTAAACACGGCTCGTGGAACGGATATGACGGCGTTCTGAAAGACGACGTTTCGCGAGATTCTAACGACTCTTCCCCCTACTTTGATTTGACGTCAAGTTTGGCTGAAATTAAACGCGTTGAGCAACGCCTCCGCCTCTTAGAGGAATTAGAGCCCGTCGGTAAGGATAATTGTTGGTCTTTTGAAGGGGGGAAGGCGAGGCTGAATTACGAATTGAATCGGTTGCAGATTCTCTTTGAATCCAAACCCGACGACGAGATTCGTATGAAGTTGCGCGAATGCGGGTTCCGCTGGGCGCCAAGAAATCGAGCCTGGCAGAGATTGATAACCCCCGATTCCATCTGCGCGGCGAAGCGACTTGGTTTTATCCCAAACGATTGGACGGGCGTGTCTAAGTAAAGTAGATAACGCGTTGCGTCCCTGTTTGACGCGATGCGCGGGCTATTTAATAAAAAAAGGCTCCGTCAATTAAAACGGAGCCTTTTTAATAGTACAGGAATCAACATTATCGATTATCCTGATTTACACATTTCTCCAGGCACGAGAGTCCTCAATCATTCCTGATTGGCGCGGTTGCCCTGACGAGCCGCTCGAGTACGCTGACCTTGTTCTCCCTGAGGACCGCCGAAACCAGGACCGCCCATTCCGGGTTGTCTCATGCCAGGCTGGCCCATCGGGCCGCCGCCCATGCGGCCAAAACCGCCAAGGGAGCGCATCATGAAGAACTGGAAGCTGGGGGATGCTTCGCGGATTTCTTTGACGAAATCTTGGATTTCCGCGTCGTCGATCACGCCGTCGGTGTTTTTGTCGGCAGCTTTAAGAGCTTCTTCGATCTTCTTGCAAACAAAAGCGTTGTTTTCGTCGACGAAGGCAGGTCGTTTGTTCTCTTCGAATTCGAATTTGGGTTCAGGCATCGCCTGGAATTCTTCCATCGTGAGGTATCCGTCCTTATCCTTGTCCGCCGCCTTAAGAGCCGCTTTGCGTTCGTCGGAGATCGTCTTGGGGAGTTTGGAAAGACGAAGCTTGCCGTTGGTCATAGCCGCGGCCAATTCAGGACCGCCAAATCCCATGTTTCTTCCCATTTTGGGGACGCCCTGAGGACCGCCCTGTTGGCGAGCGGCGCCTCGCTGTCCCGCGCCGGGACGACCTGGTGCGGGTTGACCGTCGGCGTTGGGGACGGGCTGATCAGGACGCGGGCCCATGCCCATCATTCCCATGCCCATACCAGGCTGATCGCTGTTGAAGAGATTGTTAATGAAACGCGGAGTTTCCGCGGATTTTTCACGGATCGTCTCCGCCGCCGCTTTGAGTTCGTCCGTATCTATGAGACCGTCTTCATTCGTGTCGGCCTTCTTGATGACGGCGAGGAGTTTTTCAATGACGATAGCGTCGTCGTCGTTGATGAAATCGGGCTTTTGCCCTTCTGAGAATCGGAACTTAGGACGCGGCATGGCTCTCATTTCTTCAGCAGTGAGGAAGCCGTCGTTGTCCTTGTCCGCGGAAGTGAAACGAGTTCTCATTTCTTCCGGGAGATTTTCTGGCAACTTGGAAAGGTCTAACTTGCCGTCGACAAAAGCGTCGCCGAAGGGAAAACGAGGGCCGAATCCACCCTGGGGGCCGCCTTGGGGATCGCCGGGGAAATTACCGCCAGAGGCGTTGGCGACGCGCAAGGTCGCCGCTTCTTCGCGGTTGAGGAAGCCGTCTTTATCCACGTCGGCGTCTTGGATGAGCTTGCGGGTTTCTTCTGGGATACGATCGTTATTGAGAATTTTCGAAAGGTCATATTGACCGTTTTCCGCGCGGGCGTTCACAAGAATACGTCCAAGCGTCGGTTGAGCGGGAGCTTTATCTTGCGCTTTATCTTGGGATTGAGCAAGAGCGATGGAGGCGACCGCCGCGGTAATCGTCGCTGCTAGTGACAGGATCTTTTTCATATTGCTTTCCTCTCTAAGCGAGGCAATGTGAAAGGAATCTAGAAAAACCTTTCATACTACCGTTGTTTGATGCGAGACCCCTCAATGGTCGATTGGGGGGATCGTGATTAACTCTAAAAATTACAAACGGTGTGTTGCTCGTTGTTTATTGGAGTTATTAATATGTTAAACCTCGGTCGCGTTCCGAGGTTTCGAAGAAAATAAAAGTAATTTTGTTACGCAGACGCGTTGACGTTTCAGTCGCTTACAACGTATTCGTTTCTCCATGCGCGCGCGTAATCGTCGCCGCGAGGATTGTTAAATCGACATTTTCCGAGATGAAGCGTCCCGAGGCGTCGACAAAAAGCGCGTTAAGTCCCGACGGATGCTTACTGCGCGCTTCATATTGATAGGCGCCGCATTGGGAACAACTCCAGTCTAAGTTTCCCGACTGAAAATGTTCGCATTGGGGTTTGTAATTTATTGGAGCGGTCGTCTTACGAAAAATATTGGTTCCGATAATCCAACTTCCGTTGTCGTAAGTTTTGACGCTTGCGTTTTCATAGGACGAGGCTTCCATAACCATGACCGTATTCGACGCGCCGTCAAGAACGTCTTGCATTCTTATGGCTTTAGAAATGATTAAACACCCAAGTTCGTCGTTTTTAAGCGTCCAGCCGTCCGTCGTTTCCGAACCAAACGCCGATATTTTTTCAGTGACGATTCCCGCGTAATGGGAGGGGGCGAGTTTGAGTTTCTCCAACTCCCACCCTTTATCAGGATTGTAATAGTCGACGTCGCGAATATCGCTATCTGAATCAGAGGGGCAGAGGTAGAAAGGGAGGCGCGTTTGCCCCGCCTTTTGGTTGACTTCGTCGTAGACGCGTTGATTGAAATCGACGAGATTCTTGACGTTTGCTTGTTCGAGGTAGGGGAGAATAAGAGCGCCCCATCCGAAACTAGAGTTGGAGGCATGTGACGCGAGAGTTCCTGGAGGGAAAGTCCCCAAAACGTCATGGTATTGGTGAAAGGCAAGCCCGATTTGTCGGACGTTGTTTAGACAGGTCATGCGCCTAGCGGCTTCTCGCGCCGCTTGTACGGCGGGCAATAATAGGCCGACGAGAATTCCAACGACGGCGATGACAACGAGTAATTCCACAAGCGTAAACGCTCTCCTACGGGAAGATAGATCAACAATTATCATCGAATCACGTTCTCCTTTATGAATAGGAAACGGAACGACAATTTGAGCGAGGGGCCGATCCCCGAACGACGCCTTCGTCCATCGCGTTAGCGTCGGCGCGCGGAATTTCCGAAGACGCCGCAAAACGCAGGAAGGTCTTCTGACTTACGTAGAAAAACGTCGCCTTCTCGACAGATATGTCAATGGCGTTGTGACGCTCTCTGAATGAATTATCATTCCTTGCGACGTATACAGCGGCGAGGACCGTTCCGGATTTTCCGCCGGATTCCCTGTTATGCCCGTGTTTTTCAAAAGCTCCTAAATCAGAGCCTCTGAAAGAGGCCGCCTGCGTTCTCAAATAGTCGACGCTTTGCTCGCGCGTAGGCGAACTCGACGCCGTTCTGTAAGCTATCATTGTTGTTTGATCTGTCAAGTAAAGGTTGTTTCACTTGTTCCAGGAATTTATATGTGTTAAAATACGATCGTTGCGACGAGCCTCTGAATTACCTGCGTAAACTTTATAGATGGATTGGAACTGTTTTCTATGTCGACTGTAATTTTGATAGCCGTTGGGGCGTCTGGACTTTTGTTGGTTATATGGATGGCGGGCGTTTACAACAGTCTCGTGAAGCTAAGATTGCGTTATAAGAACGCTTACGCTCAGATCGACGTTCAATTAAAACGTCGTTACGACCTCATCCCTAACCTTGTCGAGACGGCAAAATCCTTTATGACGCACGAGACGGAAACGTTAGAAGCCGTTATTCGCGCCAGATCGGGAGCAATGGCGGCGAATAAAGAGGCTGCGACAAGCCCTGGAGATCAAGGCGCGATGTCGCGTGTCGCCGCCGCCGAAGGGGCGTTGCGCGGCGCCTTGCACGGCTTTTGGGGATTGTCGGAGTCGTACCCCGAGCTGACGTCGAATCAGAATATGTTGGCCCTTCAGGAAGAGTTGACGTCGACGGAGAACAAGGTCGGGTTCGCGCGCCAATTTTATAACGACTGCGTGACGGCTTACAACACCGGTCGAGAGACGTTCCCTAATAATATTTTGGTCGGAATTTTCGGGTTTCTTCCGGCGGCTCTTTTTGAAATCGCCGATCCCCTTGAACGCGAAGCGCCGAAAGTTAAGTTTTGAGCTCCCTCTCATTTTTCTTTTACTGAATTCTTCCCTCTTCAAGGATTGTCGCCATGGACTTTTTTGAAAGCCAAGATAGAGCCCGCTCCCTTTCCGTTCGGCTTACAGTCCTTTTCACATTGTCCGTCGTTTTTACGATCGTGCTGGTTCATGGACTGATCGCCTCGATCGTTACGATCTTCTCTTACTCCGACAGCGAAGGGATAGGGCTGGGAGAATTCTTTTTCAACGAGCTAACGTCTTCGACTCTCTTGGGAAAGGATTGCGCGCTTGTCTTGCTCACCATCTTTTCAGGGATGTTTTTTAAGTCTCGGCAGATAAAGAAGGGCGGATGCGACAAGGTTCTCAACTCTCTCAATGCGACGAAGGTATCTCGCGATACCACGAACCCGTTGGAGCGGAAGCTGTACAACGTCGTCGAAGAAATGGCGATCGCGTCCGGCATGCCCGTGCCTCAAACTTTCATCCTCAAAGGCGTCGAGAGCATCAACGCGTGCGCGGTCGGTTTTTCGCCGGAGATCGCCGCGGTTTGCGTCACGCACGGCGCGTTGAAGTATTTAAATCGAGACGAGATTCAAGGGGTTGTCGCGCATGAATTTAGCCATATTTACCACAGCGATATGAAGCTGAACATGCGTCTCCTCGCCATCTTGTTTGGGATCGAATTGTTCGTCATTTTTGGAAGCTACACGATCCAAATGGCGTTCACTCCCTCGAGAGACTCTGACGACAAAACGAATCTTTCCGTTTTCTTTTTTCTACTAGGAGTCGGCTTGAGTCTTATTTGCATCGGTTGGACGGGAGTTTTGTTCGGCAATATGATGCGCGCGGCGGTGACGCGTCAACGCGAATATTTGGCGGACGCGTCCGCCGTGCAGTTTACGCGTAATCCGGAAGGGTTGGCAAACGCGCTCAGAAAAATAGGAAGGTTCGAAGGGGGAACGTCCGTCGACGGCAGAGGCGCCCAACAGGCGGCGCACTTCTTCTTTGCGCCCGTGTTTAGCTCGAACTTCATGCTCTCTCTCTTTCGAACGCATCCGCCTCTTATTAAGCGAATTAAGGCGATTGACCCTTCTTTTGACGGCGTCTTTCCCAAGGCTGAAGCGCTTGCGGACGCTGACGCGATTGTCAGACCGTCTAACGTTGATTCCGGCGATATCTCTTTGTTGACGGAGCTGATGGAATCCGCGGGGAGCGCCGCTTCCGCCGAGTCGATCGATTTCGGGGCGGAAAGGGTAATTCGCGACGCGGACTCGATTTCGACGTGCTCCTCGTCCGATTGTCTCTGTTTGCCGCAGGAGCTTTATGGCGATGGATGCAAGTTGGAAAAAGACGGCGAGGACGTGCTTGAAGCGCGAACGCCCAGCCACCTTTCAGTCGCGTTGAACGATTTTATCGATTCCGTGGAGAACGCGCGCGCGATTGTGTTTGGCGTTCTTCTGAACAAGGACTCGCAAGTCTATGACATACAGCGCGATAGTCTTCAGAAAAGGTATCCGAGTTCTGTCGACAAAGAATCGTTGGAAAAGGCGATTTTTCTCCTCGAAGGGCTCTCCGACTCGACGCGTCTTCAGGTCGTTCGAATCTGTATCCCTCTTCTTAAAGGGATGACTGCTCGTGAATATGACGCGTTCCGACGCGCGACGTTTTTTCTGTGCGGCGTCGATAAAAAAATCGACGTTTTGGAATATACGTTGCAGAGTCTCGTGATACGCGAGCTTGACGTCTTTTTTGGATATTTAGCGCCGTTAGAGGTCAAATACTCCTCTCTATCAAATGTGAAAGAGCGCCTTGTGAACGTCTTAGCGGCCTTAGCGTATCAGGGCGCGTTGAAAGACGGGGACGCCGAATTAGCGTTTGAAAAGGGATGCTCAGTGCTCGGTCTTTCCGCTCAGTTACCTCCTTGTGAATTGGTAACGTTACGCACGTTTACCGAATCGCTCAATGAACTTGCGAAGTCTTCGCCTCAATTGAAAAAGCTCATTATGGAGGCCTGCTGGCGCTGCGTTCTTTACGACGAGGTCGTCACAGAGCGCGAGTCGGTTCTTTTAAGCGCGACGGCGGCGGCTTTGGGTATTCCGGCGCCCTTCTGGCTGAGTAAAAAAACGGGGGATTAGCCCTTTTCGTCTCGTTTGTGTTATAATCGACGTCACATCGGCGTTATTTGGCGCGCGTTTTCATCATCTTCGTCTTCTGTAAGGGAGGTTTGTTATGGATCGTAGGACGTTTCTCCTTTCTAGCCTAGCCGTTTCGCTGGCGTTCGACGCAACCCAATCTGACGACTGCATCGCGAAAGAACCCAAAAAGACTTGGAATTTTTCGGAAAACCCGAACGAGCCTAAGACGACGCTTTGGCAACTCTCTAACGATACCGGCTCACAGATGATGGGGTATGTTCTGAAGACCCGCGAGGGACACACGATCGTCTTTGACGGCGGCTGGGCGCATAATGCGGACGAGCTTCTCGAACTTATTAACGGCGAATGCGGCGGCAAGGTCGACGCGTGGTTTTTGACTCATGCTCATAGCGATCACTGCAATGCGCTCGTGGAAATTTTGACGAATCGTCCTGACTCTGTGAAGATTCAGAATCTCTACTATAACTTTCCTCCTCAAGATTGGATCAACGAGAACGAGAGTTGCTGCAAGAAAGAAACCGACGCGATTTTTGAAGGGCTCGCTAAGTTTCCAACGCCCCAGAAGCCCGCGCCTAATCAGGTCTTTGAATTTGGTTCGCTTCGGATAGAATGTTTGAACGACTTTGACCTTTCGATCAAAAAGAACGCCATCAATAATTCGTCGATAACTTTTCGTTTGGACGTAGGGGACAAGTCGATTCTGATTCTTGGCGACCTTGGTTACGAAGGCGGAGATCGACTTTTGAAGGCGCAGCGAGACAAGTTGTCGTGCGATTTTTGTCAAATGTCGCATCATGGTCAACAAGGGGTGCGTCGTAGCTTTTATGAAGCGGTTAAGCCGACGTACACGCTTTGGCCGACTCCCGATTGGCTTTGGCGTAACGACGCGGGAGAAGGGGATGGAACCGGTCCTTTCAAGACGTGCGACACGCGCTGCTGGGCGGCTGAACTGGATGTGAAGGATTATTTTGTTTCGAAGGACGGTCTTTTAAAATTGACCTTCTGAGTTTATCGAAGGTATTTTTCGAAACCACACGTCTTTGGCGTTGTTTTAATTCGATAAGAAGATTCGAACGGCACTGCTTGCTACGAAATATTTTTGTATCGAGCCGTGTTCCTTCATCCTTGAGGAGGTAGACAACGTTATGGAGGTCGGGCAAAAAGAGGTTATAATGGACGATCGTACCGATTTATGCGGGAAGACGCTTGGCGATTATCAAATTCTGAAACGAGTTGGAGGGGGGGCGACGTCCGACGTTTTCCTTGCCCGACAAATTTCTTTGGAACGGCATGTCGCGTTGAAAATCCTCAAAGACGCGTTGGCTTCGGACGATAATTACGTTCGTCGATTTTTACACGAAGCGCGCGCCGCGGCCCAGTTGGAACACCCCAACGTCGTACGTGTCTACGAGGTTGGCGAATTAACCTTTCCCGCGACGTCGTCTTGGTTGAAATTGGGCAAGAACCGTCGCGAGACGGGCAAAAGCTACTGGTTTATTTCTCAAGAATTTATCTCCGGCGTGAGCCTCGCGCAATTTTTGCGACGAAACGGCCCCGCGTCGATTCAACAAACCTTCACGGTTTTAGAGCAGGTCGCCGCCGCCTTGAAGTGCGCGTCGGACTACCACTTGGTTCATCGCGACGTTAAACCTGAAAATATTCTTGTCGATTCGGCTGGAATCATTCGCGTCGTCGACTTTGGACTCGCGCGCGCGATTGGGCCGACGGAATCTACGATGACGGGCGCCTATGCGACGAGAACCGGCGTCGCGCTTGGAACGCCGCTGTATATGAGTCCGGAACAGGCGCGAGGGCAAGCGGTCGACGCGCGTAGCGACGTTTATTCGCTTGGCGTTACAGCCTACCAGCTCCTGACGGGCAAGGCGCCCTTCAACGGAGCGACTCCTCTTGCCGTTGCTCTTAAACATATTAACGAACGTCCGACGCCTGTTCGTAAGCTTCGTCCGGAGGTTCCCGAGGGACTGGCGAATTTGGTCATGCGGATGTTGGAAAAGAACGTCGCTGACAGACCGTCGTCCCTTACCGAATTAATCAACGATATTCGCGCGGCGCGTCGAGAGTCTCTGGGCGCTTTTTCTCCCTCGGAATCTTCTTTGAAGGAAGCGGCTTTGGATGAGGAAAGCGGCGTTTCAACCTTCTTTTCGACGGACGAAGAACGCGAGCGTTACAATCGGGTTGTCACCACGACGTCGTTAGCGCTTGATTGGCGCGCGACGTACGATCAACTTGAGTCCGTTAAGCGCGAGGGCGTCGTCTTTTGGAATCGACGACGCGTCGCTTTCTTCACCACGTTTCTTGGCGTTTCTTTTCTTTTAGGCGGCTTGTTGCATTTCCTTAACAACAAACGACTTTCGGACGCTCCCCCTGAACCGCCTCTTTGCGTTGAACGATTTCGAACGGTTGAAGAACAGTATGTGTTTGCTCTTCAAACGGGCGCCGTCGACGCGTGGAAGAGCGTGTATGAATATTTTCCAGGAGTCGATTACTGGGAAGTTCGCGCCAAGCGACAACTCGCTCTCGTGTATGTGTCGGAAAACGACGTCGAGTCCGCCGGACGCCTTTTTCAGGAGTTGTCGAGGCGTACGAAATCGGATATGGCTGTCGAAACGTTCGCTTTAGCCGGACGCTCGTGGCAGGAAGCGGCGCAGGGAAACTACAGCGCCGCGGTCTCGCTCCTCTCCGAACTCAGCGCGATACCTAACCTCGATCATATGACGCAGTTTCTGGTTTCTAAGACGCGCGGTATTATTCAAAAGAGGTATGAACTCGACGGCGCGGTTGCGCCCGAGAGAAACGTTCAATTGCGCGCGACGCCCTCGACGACGCGTTCCCAATATTCTCAAGCGAAGGGGAAAGAGAGCGGTATGACGCGTTTTCGAGGGGGACGCGCCAACGAGCAGACTGACGGACGTCCCGGCGAGACTCCATAAGCTTCGATCTCTTTTCTCCGCGCGGCGCGGCGCTGAAATATATGCGCCCTTGCGTCAGCTTCTCTTTATGGTAAAATCAACAATCTCCTCTAGTTGAAATATATTCGTCGGCGCGTCGTTGCGTCGACGATAAACGCCAATTTATTTAAAAGCGAACTGATCATATGATTGAGGACCCGGAGACAGTCTTGTATACCGACGGAGCGTGTAGCGGCAATCCCGGTCCGGGC
>CAVGEG010000006.1:0-1136 GCA_963628165.1 Paratractidigestivibacter sp.
AGACGACCGAAGCCGCCGAGCCTGCTCAGGAAGAGACGACCGAAGCCGCCGAGCCTGCTCAGGAAGAGACGACCGAAGCCGCCGAGCCTGCTCAGGAAGAGACGACCGAAGCCGCCGAGCCTGCTCAGGAAGAGACGACCGAAGCCGCCGAGCCTGCTCAGGAAGAGACGACCGAAGCCGCCGAGCCTGCTCAGGAAGAGACGACCGAAGCCGCCGAGCCTGCTCAGGAAGAGACGACCGAAGCCGCCGAGCCTGCTCAGGAAGAGACGACCGAAGCCGCCGAGCCCGTTTCGTTGAGCGTTAGCGCTGTCGACGTTCAGTATTCCCAAGAAAACGCGCTCGACGCGAAAGCGAAGCTCCTCAAGCCGTGCCAAACGGTCACGCGCGAATCCCTCGTTGCGCTCAACGACGAACTTGCAACGCTCAGCGAAGAACTCGTGAAACGCGCGGACGCGGCGACGAATCCGGATTTGGAGCCCTTCTCGGGACACGACGAATACAAGAAGGCGTCGGAAGCCTATTCGAAGAAGAGAACGCAGAACTATCTAGCGATGACGTGGAGCCAACTCGAAACTTCGATCCCCACCTCGGCGCAGTTCAGCGAAACCCTCGAAAAAATGCTCGACGACACGACGCGACGCGAAGAGCAGATTCAAGCCCTCCGCGACGATCTGAGCCTCGGCGACTCCGGATGGCGCGTCCTCAATTATGAAACCGTTCCGACCCAAGCGCAAAGCGTCGACGAACTCTACGGATGGTCCGCCCGCGTCTTGCTCGAATCTCCTCAAGGCGAATCTCTCGAATCCTTCGTCTACACGGAACTGCCTGAACGCAATCGCTACCCAGAATCGGGGCGCGTTTTCGCCTCGTTATGGCGCGAAGTCGACGTCAACGAAGAGACGATTTACGGACGAAAGTGGAACGCCAACCTCAACGGCGCGCGAATCGACGTAATGCAGTCTCCGTCGGGACGCGTCGCGTATCGTTATTCCTCCGGAACTCGCGTCTACGCGACGGGCGAGTTGCAAACGACGACAAGCGCGGAGAGCTCCGACTTGCTTGTCGCGGACGCGGTTCAGCTCCCCAAAGCGACGGCGTCGTCCGGAGCGCTCCCCGTCTCCTTCAAACTCGACGTC
>CAVGEG010000006.1:1146-9739 GCA_963628165.1 Paratractidigestivibacter sp.
GTCTGCCCACTGCAAGACGTCCTCGGCGCGCGACTCCTGCCCACCCTTTTCGATAAAGAAAAGGCGAACGAATTCTACGGTCGACTGAAGTTGCGCGTCACCCTCGACGACGCCTGCGAAACCTTCTGGCTCCAGACGATCCCGCTCGAAAGCGTCGACAAGGAGCAAATCTCCACCCTCGTCAAGACGATTGCCTCGTCAAAACGTCGCGCCCAAATCCGACTCTCCGACAAAGAGATCGACCTCGGCGTCGCGATCTACGTCAAGAAGTTCACCCCCGTCTACGAACCCGGTTCCTCGACGCCCGCGTCCTTCTCGAGTCTCACGCGAATCCTTCCCGTCGGACTCTCCCCCGAAGAACAGGCGCAAGCCGTCGCGGAGAATCCCGAACGCGACACGCTCATCCAGATGAATCGCCCCGGCGTTCTCAAAGCGCCCGGCTCCAACCGCGTCTTCTGGGCCTATCAAGATTCCTTCCGCGGCCCCTATAAGCCCGGCGACAAGGAATTCGACTCCGTCGTCCAAGGAAAGATACTCCCCGGCGAAGACGCCCCGCGCGACACGATCTATTACACGATCCTCTCCCTCAACGACGACCCTGGTCGCGGACTCAAATACCTCGCTTCGCTCCTCCTCGTCTGGGGAACGGCGCTTCTCATCTACAATAAACGCAAAGCGCGTCGCTACGTCCCCGCGGATGAAACGCCTGACGACGACGCGAAAGAAGGCGTCGACGAATCCATGCGCAAAGAAAAAACGCCCGAAGTTCCCCAGAGCCGTCCTCAAAGCGTCGCGTATAGCCGCATTCTCCTCTTCTTCCTGATCGCGTTCGCGCTCGCCTTCGCGTCGATTCGACTCACCGCCAATTACGGCGACGCGTCGGGGAAATATGAACGATACAAGAAGACGCAAATGATCGACGTCCCCGCCGACAAGATCGATTGGACCCCGTGGAAGAGCCTCCCCGTCTACGACGGCGGACGACGTCTTCCCCTCTACGGTTACGCGCGAGTCTTCGTCAACGATCTGACTGGCGACTTCAACCCGGTTCTCGCGCTTCCGTCGACGATCTTCGATCAACTCGAGTCCGACGCGCCGTACAACTTCCCCACCCTTGAGGAATTCCTCGCCGATGTCGGCGAAGGCGCGGACGCGGATGAAAAAACGCTCGATCGTCAAAAGGAATGGTACGCGCAAGTGAGCGCGGAAGCGGTCGCGCGTCAAAAGGAACTCGCCGCGCGTCTACGCGTCCTCTTCCCCGGCGGAATCATGAAGGCAGATCCGTCTTCCCTCCTCTTCATGCAGCTCGCCGAACCGGAGCTCTGGGAATACGTCCCCTTCATCGCGGATAAAGACGGTCTCGTTGCGCGCGAAGTCCTCAAGCGCGACGAAGGCGCGATCCTTATGGCGAATCGTCGACTCTCGCCGAGCGATATCGACGAAATCATGCCCGGCACGAGCAAGACGCGCGCCGACGTCTATCTTGCCAACCCGCACGCCGACGCCAAGGTCGTCAAAGCGCTTGAAAAGGCGCGACGCGACGTCGACGCATGGCGTTCCTTCGTCTTCGTTCCGACGCAAAGCCGATCGTCGCGTCCGACGATGCGCCTCAACAGCATTCTTTACGGTAGCATGCCCTCCGGACACATGAGCGTCGGAATGCAGAGTATGGCGACGAGCCCGATGAATCGTTTGGAAAACGCGGCGACGAATCTCGAAGCGCTCCTTTCGCGCGAAAAACGCGCTTTGCGCAAGACGTCTCCCCTCAATGACAAGGATCATCTCCTGCGAAAACGCGTCGAACTCGCCAACAATCCCGATCAGGACACGCTGGCGCTTGCGCGAAAAGTCGCGCTCCTCGGCGACGTCTATAAGAGGTATCCTCTTGCGACGGGAGGACGCCTCTTTAACGAGCTCCTCGTTCAGGCAAGCGCCGCGCTCAAGGAATTGCGCGAACATCGCGACGCGGTCATGCGCGAAGAAACCTTCTCCCTTGAGTACCGTCAGGAACTTGAACGCGCCGCCTCCGCGCTTGGCGAAATCGTCGACGCCCTCGAAGACGCAAGTCTCGCCCTCACGACGGACGAGCCAAAGAGCCTCAATATCACCCCTCTCGTGAGCGAACGCGCCATGAGGACGGGGGAAGCGCAAACCGCTCCATGGGTCTCGTTGCAGACGCACTTGTGGGGCGCGGACGAACTCTACGCGCGTTTTGTCGATCCGACGGTCAAGATAGACGAAGAGGCGGAGACGCCGTCCCTTCGCGCGGGGGAAACCTCTCCCTTCGAACTGACGATCGACGCGCTTAAAAAGGCGAAAGAATCGCAACGAACGTCGCGTCCTGAAGCCGACGCCTTCATCGACGCGGTCGTCGCGTTCCGCGACGCGCAGGCGCCCGATCGCGTCCAAAGCTTCAACAAGGCGCTCGCGAAATTCGCTTACGAAGTTCATGCGATTTTCGATCGCGTCGAACCGCTCCGCGCGGAACTCGCCGAAAGCTCCGCCGACGTCGACGCCGCGAAGGCGTATCTCGCCAAGACTTGTTATCCACGTCAGAAGATTCTCAACGCGGAGATGCTCTATTACGACTTCGACGCCTTCTACTGGAACTGGGTCGCGTGCCTTGTCGCGTCGATTCTCTTCCTTCTCGCACATATCGCGGGGCTCTTCGGAACGGAAAAAGAGGGAGATTCGGGGAAAGTTAAAAAGCTTTTGTTCGTTTTGGGGTTCGTCGCGCTCTTGGTCGGATGCGGGGTCGCGACGTGCGGGTGCGCGATCCGCGCGTACATTACGGGCTGGGCTCCGGTCGCGAATATGTTTGAAACGGTCGTTCTGCTCGCGCTACTTATCGCGACGATAGCGATTGGGTTCGTGCTTGCGCCGATGTGGAAAGAGCCGTATCTTGCGGCGTGGCGCGCGGGCTCCTTCTCACGCGGCGCGAACACGACGGGCAGGGCGTATCGTCTCTTCGCGTTGACGACGCGCGTCGTTCCGACGGCGTGGCTCTGCGCGTTGGGAGTTCGTCTATGGCTTCGCGAGCACGATTTGAGCCAAGGCGTCGTCGAAGCGGTTCGCCTTGCGCTCGTCGACGCGATCACGATGCAGGGAATTCTCGACGCGGCGGCGGTCTTCGGAGTCTTCCTCTTCGTCGTGTGGTGCGTTCCGCGAATCCTCTCCGCGACGCTCACCGCGCTCTTCTTCCGTTCGAACCTCTGGACGGGTGAAGAATCGTCGCGCGTCTGCGAGAGAGCGCCCCTTCTGACGGCGAGCGCGCTCGTCGCAACCCTCGTCGCCGCGGCGGCCTACTTCAACTCCGTTGAATTCAACCCGAATATTCGTCCCCTCGTCGCCGTCTTGCGTAGCAATTTCTGGCTCACGATCCACGTCCTCGCGATCATTGTCAGCTACGCGCTCGGAGCCATCGCGTGGTTCGTCTCACTCTCCGCGCTCTGGCAATACGCCTTTGGAAGGTACGGACGCGACGGACGCTATGAAGAGCCGGGGTACAGCGTTCGCATCTCCCCGATGATCGCAACGATGCTTCGTAGCGCGGTTCTCTTCCTGACGGTCGGAATCATCCTGGGAGCGCGTTGGGCCGACTTCAGCTGGGGTCGATTCTGGAGCTGGGATCCGAAGGAAGTGTGGGCGCTCGTCACCCTCCTCGTCTACCTCGTCGTCCTCCACGCGCATCGTCTCAGCGGACGGAGTCGATTCGTTCTTGCGATCGGCGCAACCGTCGGCGCTTTCGCGATCATCATGACATGGTACGGGCTCAGCTTCGTGATGGGGGGCGGCGGTCGTCACGCATATACGGGAGGCGAATCGAATAAGGTCGCCGTCCTCTACGGTCTGCTGGCGATCAATATCGTTTGGTGCCTCGTCGCGTCCGCACGGTATTACTTCGAGAAAGCGAGAAGCGCCCGAGCGAAGAAATAAAGAGAGCCGTTTAAAGAAAGAGTCGTTCCAATTCACAATAGAGTTGGAACGACTCTTTTATTGGGCGAATGGAAACACTCGCCGAACGAAGACGCGCTCAGAACAAACGAGCCGTCTGGCGAGAGGAAAGAAAGATCAGAGGGCGGCGCCTTCTTCCTCAATCTTTTCGCCGACGTTGAGTTCGATCACGTTTGTCTTACCTTCTTCGATCACCGCCGTAAGACCGGAAGTATTCGGGTTATTATAAACCGTCGCAACTTCGCGCGTGACGCCGAGAAGTTTCGGCGCCGCGCCTGCTTCGCCGCTTTCTTCCGTAATCGGAACCTCTTTCGTTACCGCAGCTTGATATTCGCCAGCGGGAGCGCCAGCCCAGTTGCCGTCGGTCATCAGCTCAAGGGAGCCGGTCGCGTCGGTCAAGCCCGTGAGGTTCCAAGTGCGGCCTCCAGTCGCTTGCGCCAAACGGAGCATGACGGTCGCGTCGGCGACGGGGGTTCCGTCGTCATATTTCACGACGATCGTCGTCGGGTTGAGATTCGGAAGATCGTCGGGCTTCTGAGGGCCTTTGGAACACCCTGCCAAGGTAGCGACGGCAAGAAGAGCGACGAGAGAGAAGGATTTGAAACTCATTGTTATCTCCTTATAAAGAGAGAAGCGCGCGTCGAAGGGCGCGCGTTCCTCAAGAAGTTTAAAGTTATGTCAAGCGAAAACATCGATCACATAGAGACGGTTTCGCCGCCGCTCGCGGAACCCATCGCGCCCCAGACGCCGTAGGGGGATTTGCCGCTCGTAACCGCATAGCCGTAGGAATCGCCACAGTCGATCGTCTCGGAGATGAAACGAACGGAACCGTCAAGCATGGAGGCGTTGACGCCGCCGCTATGGTTCGATTGCGCGCTAAGGACGCCCCAGCCGGTGTCGCCGCCAGAATAGACGCAGTTCGGGGAATTCGGCGGAAGAGCAGTGTTGAAACCGCTCGCGACGATCTGACCGTCGGCCCAACGCTGAGCGCGCCAAGCGGAGGAGGTCGCGTCGCGCGTCAGTTCGGTTCCAGATTTCATCGAAAGACAAGGACCGGGGAAGGAGTTGCCGTTGTACATCGAGGTAACGTTCAGAAGAACTTGTCCCTTGATTTGACGACCGCCGCAAGAAGCCGCGCTAAGCGCTTCGGAGAAAGCGACGGTGTTGGACGTACCGTCGGTAACAGTCGACATGCTCGGAAATTCCCCAATGCGGAAGACTCCGCGGCTCGCAGTTTTCGCCGCCGCGTCTGTTTCGTCGGTCGGAGCGCGGTTATTGTTCCACATCGAGTCGCCGCGGCTACTCACATAACTCAAACGTCCCGTCTCATGACCGTCGGTCGACTTCGAACGCGCGTTCGAATCAGACGGGCAACAGAATGCGTCGATCGTGATACCGAGGACGGGGAAATCAGTCGCATCACTGTAAGGATGCTGCAAATGAGGACTGGAGGTTGACTTCGCAGCTTGGATCATTTCCGAGTAAATCTGATTCTGCTCGATGTAAGGAAGCAAGAAAACAAAAGTTGAGAAGGGGCCCGCGCAAGGAGTCGACGTCTCGGAGAGCGTTTGTAAAAGCCAACCGCTTTCGCCAAGGAGAGCGCGCGCCGCGGGAAGACCGTTGTTAACATCGTGATAGTTCTGAACGGCCAAACCAAGCTGTTTGAGGTTGTTCGTGCACTGCATACGTCGCGCCGCTTCACGCGCCGCTTGCACTGCGGGAAGAAGAAGACCAATAAGGATACCGATGATCGCGATAACCACCAGCAATTCAACAAGAGTAAAACCCTTTCGTCGAGTAACTAAAGTCATTAGATTAAAACTCCATTTAATTGCGCGTCATAAAATTCACTTTCTAAAGAATGCGAATTCGACGCTAGCGCATACGACGTTGTTCTACTAACTCTGACGGGATGAGACAAAAAGCAGATTCGTGTCACACATTGCGCGTAACAAACCTCGTATATTGTATATGTTCAAATTTTTCTATCAACAGGGCGCTAATGGGCTCGTGAAAATATTCAAAAAAAACGCAGATAAAATGATCCTAGTAATTAAAATATCCGACTGCTATAAAAATTTTCTATCGCGGTTCTTTTCTATCCTTAAGGGAGTCGACGCAGGGCCGAACACGATCGTCGCGTTCAGACTCAAAGCTACCTTTGACTCCGGAAATCAGAGCGTGACGCCCTCTTCCTCAATCTTTTCGCCGACGTTGAGTTCGATCACGCTTGCCTTACCTTCTTCGATCACCGCCGTAAGACCGGAAGTATTCAGGTTATTATAAACCGTCGCAACTTCGCGCGCAACTTGCACCGCGGGGAGAAGAAGACCGATAAGGATACCGATGATCGCGACAATCACAAACAGTTCAACAAGAGTAAAACCCTCGCGTCGAAGACTGAATCTCATAAAGCTAGAAACTCCATGTTATGGCGCGGAGATCGACGCCATTCCAAAAACGTCTCAAACCGCGCCGTGCCAACTCGACTCAAAATCGACGCGCGTCCGTATCAGGAACGCGACGCGCCGTCGACGTCGTCATTAACGCAATTCCAAATTCAGTTGCATTGCACAAGCTCTGGAAGGGGGCCAAAATCTCGGCCCCCTTTTCAGAACCGTTACGGATAAACCGCGTGATTAATAAAGATTCAAATGGCAAGAAGAGAGCGAATCCGTTGCGAAGAATCGTCTCTGAACCTTCCTAATCAATCTTCTCGAACTTTTCATTCACAGTAATGACCCACACTTCATTATTTCTGTTGCTGACAAAAACTCTCAAAGACGTCAGTTAATCCGCTTCTACGGGAAATCGTTCCAAAAATGTTTTTTTCATCCCGTCTTTTCCTTCAGCTGTTGATATTATATTACTGTTTCAAATAATACAAGAGTCATTCCACCCTAAAAAATACGGTTTTTTGACATATTCAAGAAAGTGTCGAAAAATAAACTTTATTATATTTTTTAATCTACACAGCAATAAAAATAAGGGTAGAATATCGTCCTTTTTCGTCCTATAAACTCACAACGTCCATGGAAGAAAAGAGAAATTGAAGGCGCTTGTTCTAGAAACGGCGTCGTTTTTTCGTCGCGCAGCTTCAACGGTTGCCGCGCGTTTTTTCCCATAGAGCGCGGCGATACCGCTGCGCCTTTTCAAGATATTCCTCAGGGGGATCCCACTCTTTTGAGCGTTGAAAACGCTCCGCCCGCGCCTCAAAGTCGTCGGATAGAAACGCCGCGTTTCCCCCAGCGTTAAGCGCCTCTCCGAGCTTCGTTTCAACGCCGCCGGCAAACGTCTCGTCCCCTTCCGTCGCCGCGTCAGAAAGGAGCGCCCCCGTCTTCGTTCCCTCCGTTTTGCGCTCGTCCTTCGCCGTTTCCAACGCGTCCTCCGGCGCGTCGTCGAGACGTTCTCCAAGCTCCGCGTCGCGTTCAAGCGCCGTAAGCGTCGAAGAAACCTCCCCTTGCGTCTCCTCTTCCCCGCGCGTTGATTCCGCGGCGGAAGCGGACGATTCGCCGCTCCTTGGCAAGTCGTCGGGCACGTCGAAGACCGACTCTTTAAAATCCCCAAAGGTTAGACGTAGCGCCAGCGCTCTTGACGGCGCGGAGACGCTCGCGGTCGCCGACTCGTCATAGACGGGCCTCGTTCGTCGACGCGCGTCGAGGATCGTCGTCGCCATGCCCCAGCGTTGCGCTTGCGCGTTCTCCATCACTAAATCAAGCGCCGATTCTTCACGCGCAACGTACTCCTCCGCAAGGGACGCGTCCGCGCCAAATAGGAGCGCGTCGAACCCCGACTCCGCCGCGCAACTCGCCGCGAACGTCATAAACTCCAACCCGTCTTCCCCTTCGAGACGTTCCGCCAACTCTTCGTATTTCTTAATCGCCGACGCCGCCGACGCGCGACGCGCCCGCGCGCGCTCCAAAAAAGAAGCGACCTTCCCAATCTGCTGCTCCTCCTCAGGAAACGCTCCCGCGCGAGTCGAAAAGAGTTCGCGCGAACGTTCATACAACGCTTCGTCCTCCGCGCATAGCTCCCGAAGCGTTTGCCCCGAACGCCACGCGTCGGTCAAAATACGAAACGCGACCGCCTCCTCCGCGAAGCGTTCGCGCAGCGCTTCGGCGGCGTCCGTCGCGTCCTTGCGTTCCTGAGCGCGGCTCTGCGCGTTTCGACCGCGCGTCGCGTTCGTCAACGCCTCCAACAACGCGCCGCGCGTTTCGTCCGATTCGTCGCAAAAACGCGTCAACGCCGCGGCGCGACGACGCGTCAAAAGAGCCCGCGCCGCCTCGCCGACGTCAAAAGGTTCTTTGCGCGTCGCGGCGCGCAAAGCAACCGCCGACGCCCGCGACGCTTCCGTCGACCGCGCTCGAAGCCCCGTCTCGCCGTCGATCCCCGTCATAATCTCGCGCGTCAGATTCGCCGTCAACGCCATATCGCACTCTTCCCCGCTTTCAAGCTCTTCGACAAGAGCCCCCGCAAGTCCCGTCAAGCGCTCCAAATCTTCGCACAGTACCGCCGCGCACGGAAACGCGTCCGCGGCGTTTTCCCCGTTGAAGGGCGCGAACTTCTCCTCCTCCGCGTTCGCAGTCGGCGCAAGCGTCTCCTCGCCTTCGGGCGTCGACGCGTCAGAAACAAGAGGGGG
>CAVGEG010000006.1:9749-27113 GCA_963628165.1 Paratractidigestivibacter sp.
GGGGGACGATTCTCGGGAAGCGGAGTTTCGCGCGAAGGGTTCACCGTCGCGACAAGAGAAAGGGCGACTTGCGCGAAAAGGAGCGCGGCGAGGGTAGCGACGAGCGCAGGCAAGGCGTCGCGAGAGCGCGTCGCGCGGGCAAGCGCCGTCGAGTCAACGCGGTCGGCGTAGAGAATCGCGTCGATCTCTTCGCGGGAAATCGCGCGAAGGGAGAGGACGAGCGCGGCGGCGCGCGCGGCCGCAAGGCGCCGCATCGCGTTTAGCGCGGATAACGGGGACGCTTCGTCGTCGAGGGTCGCGGATAGGACGCCCCCATCTTCGGGAAAACGCGTTTCAATGCGTCGAGCGACGCCGCGAAGATTGGGGGTTTTTCGCAAGAGTCGGAGAAAGAAAAGGGAGAAAAGCGCAAAAAAGACGCCCAAGGCGACGCATATGGCGCATACGAGAGAGAATCGCAAGGAGACTCCAAGGGCCGCGAATTCGGCGACGAGAAGGACGCGCAACGCCAAAAGCCGCGTTCGCCTTCTCAACGCGCGGGCGCGAATCGCGTCAAGTTCTTCACTGAGCATGCCGCTCTTTGTCTTCGCGTTTTGTATCGTCATTATGCGCGCCTTCCGTTTGTCGACGCTCCTTGCGCCTCTTCACTGTTAGTTTAGCAAAAATAAAAAATTTAGACAATTCTTTACAGAAAAAATCATTTTACGCTTTATTCTTGAAACAAAACATCCGATATAATCCATAAAGTCGTTTTATCAAACGTCGCGCGGCGGCATGAGGTCGCCGTATGTAATATTAATTCGAGGGATTGAAGATGACACGTATCGACGACCGCGTTCGCCGCCGTGAAACGGCGCGTAAGAGAGCCGCGCGAGTAGCGTTAAGCGTCGCGCTTGGTTTTTCCATGTTGGTCGGCGCGGAAGCCGCGCAATACGACTATCCGGTTCAAGTAGACGCGCAACGTCAATATCAGGCGGCGCAACGCCAAGCGACGCAGTCGCGTTCCAACGGCGCGTCCTCCTCGCGAACCCCGATTATCTCCGGGCTCTTCAATAATCACGGCGGCGGATCGTCCGCGGAAAGCGGCGAGCCTCAACGCGTCGGTATTCTTGGGGGCAAACCGCTCCTACCGTCGTTGCGCGGCTCCGAGCCTAAAGCGCAAGCGACTCAGCCGCTCCATCGTCCTACTCCGACGCAACAGCCGTCGTCGCGTTCGCTTCCTTCGTACGCCGGGCAAGGAAATCCCGCGTCGTCGCGAACCGCCGCCGATCCCAATCAGGCGTTCCACTCGCGCGCTCAGCATCTTGGCGTCACGGCGGGGCTCTCCGCCGGTTCGCGTCCCTCGGCGGAAAATCGATCCGCGCCCCCCTCCGGCGCCGCGGTTCTCTCGCAGGCATCGACGGCGCCTCAAGACGCCAACGAAGCGCTCTCCAAGCTTCCCTGGGAACTCTTCCCTGCGGAAACGCGCGAGCGCCTCGAAAAGCTTGCGGCGAGGCCGACGATGTATCGACGCCTACCCATGGCCGGATGCCGTTGCAACCCCGAGCTATTCGACTTCTTCCTCTCGTATCCCCAAACTGTCGTAGAACTTTGGCGCTCGATGGGATATGATGAAATCGCCATGACGGAAATCGGGCGCGGTCAGTATTCGATTAGCGAAAAGAGCGGCTCCAAAGGCACGCTTACGATCCTTTATCAAACGTCGGAACTCGCCGTCGCGCATGTGACGGGAGTCTATCGCGGCGCGGGGCTTGTCCGTTCAGTGGAAGGGGAAGCGCTCGTGGTATTGCAGACGCGATACACGGAAGACGCCGCGCTGACGCCTCTGGTAATCTGTCGTCTCGACGCGTTTATCGATATTAAGAATCCCGGCATGGATCTCCTGGCTCGAACCTTCACGCAAGCGCTCGGGAAGATCGCGGACTCGAATTTCCAGCAGACTCTCGCGTTTATCGACAGCGTCTCGCAAACGGCGGAACAGGATCCGCAACAATTCGTCGGAGTAGTCGCTCAGCTTCGAGGACTCCCGACGGACGCGCGCCGCGCGCTTCTGTATAAGACGCAGCAACTCGACATGCAGCAGCGACTTCGAATGCGCGGAGAATTGCCGAACTACTCGCTCCTCGCCAAAGCGAACGAACCGAACCCCGGTTACGCGCGGATCCTTTCGCGCGGGACGAACCAAGTCGCGCCCCAAAGTTCGGGAATCGACGCGTCGTACGCCTCGTCCGCCGCCATGCCGTCGGCGACTCGCGCGCGCTCCTCGGCAAAAAGCTATGAAATCACCGCCGACGACTTCTTAGGAAACGACTTCGCCCTTGCCGACGACGAATCTTTCGACGGCGGCGAATGGAACGACGACGAGCATATCATGACTGGAGACGCATATCTCGCGACGCAGTCCTTGGGTCGCTCGAACGCGGCGCCCTCCCTCGCGAAACTCAAGTCGACGCCCTCGACGAACTCTCGCGCGATGGCGCTCCTTTCCGAAAGCGAAGAAGAAGAAGAGTTCGGTATCGACAGTCTCCTCGTCACGGACGAGCCTACGGAGATCGAACCTCTCGCCGAGTCGAACGACGACGCCGACTTTGACGCCCTCGCCGCCGACGAGTCCCTGGCGATCGCAATTCCTCTAGAAATTGTGGGGAACGTCTCGAACGACGACGATGAAAGCGAGGACGTCGCGGAGATCACGCTCGACGAAGACGGCAACCCCGTCCTTGACTTCAACGTCGAAGACGAAGAGGACGCGGGAGACGACGAAGACGCTTCCATGATGATTGCCTTGCCCGATTCTCTTAAAGAAGCGGACGACTCCGACGCGCTTCTCCTCGACGAAATTCCCGACGCGACCGAAACGCTCCTCTCCACCGCCGACGACGAAGTCGTCGAAGAGCCTGAAGCTAAAGAAGACGACGCAGACGACGACGCGTCGAACGAGTTCCTTCCCGTCCTGAACGAAGAGGGCGAAGACGAAGCCCCCCAAGTCTCGAAGTCCGTCCAGACGTTCGCGACTCCTCGCGAAACGCCCGCGTTCAAATCCGTTAAATCGAACGACGAGAAAGCGCCTAAAGCCGACGCCAACGGTTGGACGGTCTCCACACATTCCCCCGTCGCTCTAAACACGGTCAAGAGCGGCCCCGCGACGCCTGCGGTTCCAGAACAAAAGGAGACGCCCAAAGTCGCCAGTCGCCCCGTCACCCTGAGATACACGCCCCCCGTCGACGCCTCGAACCAGGGTTCCCCTGTCAAGACTTTCGATCAGATCGACAAGGTCGACGACGGCGAACGCGTCGCCACCTACCGCTGGACCCCCGTTCCCGGCGTCTTTGTCGCCAAAACGGCGGCGGCGGATCCGTCGGCTTCCGGCGAATCGAAAGTTGAAAAGCGCTAATCGAATTCTCGACAAAAAAGGGCGCGCTCCTCGGCGACGCCCTTTTTCTATCGAAATAATCGTCCATTCACAAAAAAAACGGAGGCGCGGGGCCGCGTCTCCGTTCTCTGTTTTTCGTCTTAATTCTTGCGCTTTGGAAAATCAGGCCTTTTTATAGCCGCATTTCGGACAAACGCCCTTCTCATTGAGCGTGATTCCGCATAACGGGCAACGATCGATCGTCTTGTCGACGGAGTATTCCTGGGTCGCCGCGTTCACGCCGCTCGTGAAGGTGAGTTTCACGATGTTGAGCTTATCTTTGAGCAGATCGTAGACGATCTTGATCATCCCTTCGACCGTCATCGTTTCCTTCGTCACGACCAAACGGCATTCGGGATACGCGGTCGCGAGTTCGGTCTTGAACGCGGGGCCCTTCATCTTGTTCGTCGGCGCGCCGTTTTTAATGCCTTGCTTTTCGTAGACGTCCAAGATCGCGGGGAGAAGAGGATCGTCCTCGCGGAGAATCAGCGCGTGATCGAAGTTCTTCAAGACTTCCCACGCGGTCTTCTGAATCTCGTTGCACGGGAAGACCATGTTGACGCCCGGTTCGACCGAATCTTCAACTTCGATCGTCAGAACGCCGGTGTGCCCGTGAAGGTACTGCGCCTCGCCTTTGAAGCCGTAGAAGCGATGGGCATACTGCAAATCCAATTTAGTGATACTTCTCATTGGCGTCTCCTAACCAGATTGAGCTGAGGTAATTGCAAACCGCGCAATCTTCCTCGGTTGAACTATGTGGATCATTTCCACTATACCTTTTTAAGAGATTCCGTTACCGATTTCTCTTAATAAAATATATTATATGCTACAAAGTATCAGTTGTCAAGAATGATCTTCTGCTTTTTCATTCTTTATTTGGATTTAGTTTTTCTCGCCTTCATTCGGGAAGAGGGAATCGTTCGCGAATGAATTCGCGCGTAATCTTACTCTTCTCTCCTCTTTCCTCCCCTTTGATCGCTTGGCGATATGCGTCGAATTCGTCCCCTGAATAAGTCTTGCCGTGCCATAACGCGTACGGTTTCGACTCGTCGTCCTGCCAATAGATATTGGAATCCATCTTCGGCTCCTCGGGCGTCCACTCCTTGTCGTTGCGCACAAGGGAATCTGTCGCGTTGACGAAGTAATTTCCGACGATCGAAAAATTAGTAGTCTGCGCTTCGTTGCTATAAATCATGAGGCAACGACCGTTCGGATCGCGCCGCTGAACGTGTCCCCAACCGTACCCCGCGTCAAGGCAAGCGTTCCCAGCAAAGGTAATATCCTGCGTCTTCGATTCGGGGCCGCGATTCCAATATTCAAAGGAATATTCGCAGTTCCAGATCAAGTTGCCGACGTAGATAATATTCCTTTCGACGTTGACGCCGCTCCCTTGATTCGTCAAAGCCGCGTCGTAGACTTCCCAAATTCGATTGTTGAGGACTTTATGGTCGCGCGCGTCGGCCCAGAATTCGATACCGTTTCCGAATCGAGTGCGTCGTCCCTTCGCTCCTTCAAGATACTGATCGCCGCCCCCGATCCAGGAGATATCGCAATTCTGAATGACGCAGCGCTGATTTCCGGAGCCGCCAAAGCCGTGCGCCGCGCCGTACCGCAGATCAAGGTCGTCGAAGATCGCGTCCGTCACGCCGGAAAGGTTAATCACGTGGATCATGCGCGCCGCTTCTAGAGTTTCGTGCGCTTCCGCGGGATTCTTTTCGGAGTAATACCACACGCGTCCGTCTTCACGGTCGTAGAGGAAATCGTCCTGCGTCGTGAGTTCGTCGCGAGTCCACTTCTTAAACGCCGCCTTATTTCCGTCGAGGATGATATTCCCAACGTCGGGAGTTAAGAGCAATTCGTCGACCTCGATTTCTTCGACGTTGAAGTTCTTAAATTCGAGAACCGTCCCCTCCTCGAGCTTTCCAAAATAGAAGGTCGCGCGCCCGTCTTCGGCGGTTTTGAGGAAGGTCGTGTCGAGTTCGTAACGCGCAAACTCTTCGCCAAGCTCCTTTTTGCCGTTCGTCACGCCGTAGGAAGACCACGGAGCGCCGCTCTTCATGAAGGAGACGGAGTAATTCGCGGGCTTATTGGCGCGCGCTTCAAAGGAGAGTCGCCATTTCTTGCCGTTTTCTACCGCAAAGGGCGCGTACGTCCACTGGATATGATTCGGAGCCGTCCCCGCGTGAAGAACCTCGATCCGATACGTTCCGTCTTCGATCGACGTCTTCGTCTTCGCGTCCGCTTCGTTGTGCATACCCCATTTTGCGATATCGATCTTGAGCGGCGCGGGGCCTAAAACGCGCGTTTCGCGAGGTCGCGTCGCCCAGAGATTCTCGCCTTCCTTCGTCCAGAAAGAAGGATCCGCAAGAGACGTGGAACGCCAGAAACTCGGCTTTTCACCTTCTCCGTAACTCGTGTAGATAATCGGCTTGTCGACCTCTCCGGAACGCGGTTGCAACCCGTCGCGCCATACGCATCCTTTTTTGAAGCGCACGACGTCGCCTCCCTGAAGTTCCTTGGCGTCCGAAACGCGCGAGAGAGTGCGCCACGCCGTCTCGGGAGAAGTCCCCGCGGCAAGATCGTCTCCCTTTTGCGAATCGACAAAATACTCCGTCGCCGACGCGACGCCGACCATGAGCGACGCCAGGAGCGCGACGAAGAAAGCGCGTGTCAGTCGTTTTGTCATATATTGGAACCTCCTCTGATGCAGTCGTAAAAAAAACGCCCAAGCGCGCGAGCGTTGGGCGTCGTTTTATTCTAATCGTTCCCTTGAGAGAGTCGCGCGCGCCGAAATTATACCGGCGCGGCGAGCGAAAATCAAGGAAAAGGAAAGTTTTTCTAATTATTACAGCTTGAAGTTGAAGACTTCTCGACAGAGTCTCATGAGACGTTGCAAGAGCGTCTGAGGAGTCGCCTTGATTTTACATTTCGCGGTCATGCCGACGCTCATCCGCTCGTCGTCGTTGTCCAGGTCGACGCGCACGCGATAGGCGCCGCTTTGAGGACGTTCCAATCCCCCTTCCGCGGTCTCCGTCGCGACGGAACCGCCCCCTTTGACGGAAAGCTGATACGGTACGGATTCCATCGTCGTTCCTTCCACGTCGTCATGCGACGCTACTTCCGCGACGAGCGTCTCGGAAGGGCGTTCCGTCAACTTGATTTTCACCTTCTGACCAGGCTGGATGAAGTTGATCTTCGACTGGTCGACGACGATAATCGCTTCCAACTTACGCGGATCCCCGACGCTGCAAATGTGCACGCCCGGCTCCAACGTCGTGTTCAAGTTCCGCTCCAAGAGAGGGGTGCCGTCCCAAACGGGTAGCGCGGCGGAAAAGTCGTTCGGACGCTGCATCTGAGCCTCGCGATCAACGCGCCAATAGGGGGAGACGACGATCCCGTCGAGGGGCGCGACGAGGGCGAGACGCTTGCGTTCCTCCTGCATCGCTTCGATCGAGCGGCTTAGACCTTCGTATCGCGCCGTGCTCTCTTGCAGACGCGCGACGGCGTCTTGATCGTTCCCCATCTGTCGACACATATCAATTTCCGCGCGCGTTTCGCGAAGTTGACCCAGAAGGTCGTTCAGCTCCGCGTCAAGCTGCGGATTGCGCAAGACGGCTATCTTGTCCCCCTTCCGCACGCGCTGCCCCTCTTTCACGCAGACTTGTTGCAAAACGCCCCCGGACTTCGGCGAAAGAACGTTCGCCGTCGTCGACTCGTCTGAACGAAGTTCCAAGACTGCCGGCGCGTAAATCGAGTACGGAAAAGGAATAAAACAAAAACCTGCAATCAGACACAAAAGGCCCGCGAGCGACGGATAAAAATGCTTCTTTTTCACTTTATATATGCGTCCTGGAACCCAGAAAAATTTACCTATCTTCCACAACGGTACCCCGATGAGTCCATATAAGGACATCGCCGCGATTATCTGCGCTAGAACTTTGAGCCCGTAAGCGTCAAAGAAACGATAGACGAAGAAAAGAATCGACGCCGTCACGACCCAGCGGTACAAACTCGACGCGACCGTAAAGAGCGCGAACCAAACCTGATTGCGTTTCGGCAAGAAGGGATCGTCGGGGGGATCCATCCCCAAGAACCACTTCGACGCCTTCTGAGTCATCGCCTTCGACGCTTTCTGGCGAAGGTTCGGGATCTCCAATATGTCTGCGAGGATGTAGTATCCGTCGTAACGCAAAAGCGGATTGAGGTTGAAGACGATCGTGCTCACCGACGACAAGAACATGATGTTCAAGCACAGGTAATGGAGCATGTTGTCGTTCGTGAACCACCAAATCCACGTACAGAGCGCCGCGAGCGTACACTCGACGAAAACCCCCGCGATTCCGATCCCCGCGCGTTTCCACTTGCTCGGCAACATCCACGAGTCGGAGACGTTGCAATACAAGCACGGGGTCAACACAAGGATCATGACGCCGAGCTCGTGGCACTCCCCGCCGAGGAATTTGCACGATAGTCCGTGACCGAACTCGTGCAAAACCTTCGTAAAGAAGAGGGTCACGCTCAAAAGCATGATGTTTCCCGGTCCGAAGAACTGCTGGAACTCCGGCAACTTCGCGCGGAAATGGTCGAATTCGATCCCGATGAGAAGGAGCGCCGAGAGCATGAGCAGGAGACACCCGACGAGGGTTACAGGATGAAACATCCACCGAACGTACGGGAGGAGCCAGTCGAAAAAGCGGTTCGGATCGACGCCTTTAAAGCGGATCGCCAAGATGTTGGAGCACTGTCCCAAGATCTCTTGTCGCCTTCGCTTTTTGCGTCTCTTGAGGAGCTCGTGCCCCTGACCGGGAACCCCCGCGACAATCAAGTTCGATTGGTGAAGCTGTCCGACAAAACTCTGGATTTCCTCAAGGGTGATCTTTTGAGGGGGAAACTCCGCCTCAAACTTCTCCTTAATCATTTCTAAAGATTGCTTGCCGTCTAGATTCTCGAGGATGAAGTACTCTTCGTCCTGGAAACGGAAGTACTTCAAACCGATCGGATCTTTAACGATCCAGTAGGATCTTCCGAGATAATTCGCCCGCTTTGCGGACAGGTCGGTGCGCGCGTAAACCTGTAGGATACGATCCGCGCTAGAAACTAAGCTGTCCGCTAACGACGCCATGCTTCACCGTTTATCCTTTCCGTAAATACTCTTCGCAAACTCACCGGATCGTCACCGTGACGAGCGCGCCAGGATTCAAAAGCCAGTACCCGGAGTCGGTCAGCTTGTTGGCGACGTCCGCGTAGAAGTAGTAATGCCCCGATTCGACGATCTGACGCACGTAGACGATCTTGCCGGGGAGCGTTTGCGGTTCGAGACCAGGTCGCGTCACGGTAATCTCGCACGCTTTCCCGTCGATCGATTCCGGCGCATAAAGATCCGCGCGGATCGCCCCCGTCACTTGCACTTTGTCGAGGCGCAAGATGCGTAGAACGGGGTCTCCTTCGCGGAGCCACTGTCCTTCGTTCTGCATGACGTCGTCAATGATCCCGTCGATCGGAGAACGAAATTTACGGTTGTTAATCTGCACGTCGGCGGCGCTAACGCGCGCCTTTGCGACCTTGACCTTCTCTTGGTTGACTTCGAGGTCATACTTCGCCTTTTCGATCGATTTCGTCGCGCGGATCCATTCGTAATACTTCTCTTGAACTTCTTCAGGGGAAACGGCGCCGGGCATTTCGTCGTTGAGGGAGCTCGCGCGTTTATAAGACGCCTGAGCGACGCGCGCCGCGGCCTCCGCGACTTCAACTTCCAACGTCTTCGCCGCTTCCTTCTCCGCGACTAAGAGCTCTTGCGTCGCGACAATGCGATCCTGAACCAATTCGTCGTCTTGGAGTTTCCCGAGAACGTTCCCCTTGCGCACCGCAAGTCCGCGACGCAAGGTCTGCCGCTTCGTCGTTCCGTCTTCTCTAAGTATTGGTTCGCCGTCGGCGTCGAGTTCGCAAAGTCCCAATTCAGCGAGGAGTCCTTGACCGTTCGCGCTGATCGTCGCTTCGTATCCTTCGCCCATCGGAATCTCGACCTTCGCGTTGCGCACGACAATGTCGCCGTCCGTGTTTTCGCTCGACTCGGGCGCGAGACTGTTACCCGCGACAAGAGGAACGGGAGAAGACGTCTGGGTCTGGATAGCCGACGTTCTAATCGCGGGTCGAAGCGTTTGCGTCGACGCGTCGATCGATTCGCGCGAAAGCGCGGGAGGGGGCGTCAGAAGCGTCTTTTCGAGGTCGTCGGCGCGCGACGACAGGCAAAGGATCGGCGCGCTAAGCGTCGCCGCGACGGTTGCAATCCAAAGCTTTTGTTTCATTTTTTCGTTCGATCTATTGCAATGACGGTGAGTCGTTTATTTTGATAATCAGTCGGGACGACGTTACTCAAACCAGAAGAAGACGGTCTTCTGAAGGAACGCGACGACTTCGTTAAAGAGGACGTATCCCAGAGGTCTCTTTCCGCAGTAAACCTTTGCGGAAACGCCCGCGCCAGGACGCGTTCCTTCGGGCAAATCCTTCGAATCGATCGTTGCGCGAATCAAGACGGTCGTCTCTTCCGAGCCACGATTTTCCGCGCGATCATGTTCTTCGATCACGGTCGCGTCATAATTCTTCGACGGATCGACCGTCATGACGAAACGCGCCTTCAGTTTCGCGTCGGGATCGGTCTCGCGCTGCGCGCGAATGTAGTCGTCGATATGCCCCATTCTCTTCTCCGGCATCTGGAGTTCGAGGAGCAAACCGTCTTCGGGACGCGCGATCTCCATGAGGATCTGCCCCGGCTGAACGGGACGACTGCGCAGCTTGTTTTCCAAATCGAAGGTCATGACGGCGCCGTCGATCGGAGCGCGCACTTTCAAATCCTCGCGCCTGGCGTTCAAAATCTTCTTCTGAATATCGAGCGTCTTCCGACGTTCCATGAACTGCGCCAATTGTCCGGCGATGCGAATCCTCTCGGCGTCCTTCGCTTCGTAACTCGCTTCTTTAAGCGCTAAGATCTGTTCGTTGCACTCGTTGATTTCGCCTTCGTTGCGACGCCATTCCGCTTCGAGTTCGTTGTTCGAAAGTTCGAGCAGGACGTCCCCGGCGTGAACGATCGACCCATGGCGCACGTGAAGGACGTCGATCTTTCCCTCTTCTCGCGCGAAGATGTTGCATCGAACGATCGGCTGGAGCGCCCCCTCGCAGTGCATATTGAAGTTCCACGGAACGAAGATCATCGCAAGGATGAGGAGAATAACCGCCGCGGAGATGGAGATCGTCTTGGGCAGATTACGCGCGGCGACCAAGACTTTCGATTTACCGATCATCTGCCATAGGGGCGCGAGAAAGATCGAATTATGGTCGATCGCGTTTCCAATCGCGACGCGTGCGTGTTCCACGACGATCTCGATACGCTTCTTCATGTGTTCGGAGACGTTCGCGTCTTCGATTTGTTCGACGATTATCGCGCCAAAGGGGGGCGGAACGACGAGCTTGTCGCGTTCCGTTTCATCGTAGTCTTTTTCGTCGATCGTTCGCGCCGTCAAAGGATAGACGGCGATCGTCTTCGTATGCGACACGTCGACGTATTCTTCCAAGATTTCCTCAACTTGAGGGGCGAGCTGCGAAGAGTCGCCGACGTAGAGGATCGGTTCGTTGACGGCGACGACGGCGGAGGCGAGGGAGCCGAGAAGGCGCACCGCCTCGGAACGCTTGTCCACCATATCCTGTCCGCTGACCGCTTCGACCTTCGCGCGCGATCCGTGACAAATCGCGATCGACACGCGGTCGCATTCGATCAAACGACGGCTTTCATTCGCGACGGTGTAGAGCGTCTCTTTAAGATCAAGCGTTTTGTGAATATTGCGCGTGAAGTCTTCAAGCTGCGTCCACAGGCCTTGTCGGTCGCTAAAGTTGCGCAACTGACGATCCTTATAGTATTCGGTGGCGTATCGCGTCGCCTGGCGAACAAACTGAAGATAGCCGGCTTGAGTCGTCGGATTCGTTCCGGGACGCTGGAAGATTTCGAGAACGCCGACCTTCTCAAGCTCCGTGCTGATGACGCCAAGGATCAGAAGAAAATCGGTGGGATTGCCCCCTTCGTTCGGATCATCCCCCCCCGAATGAGGCGGGACGAGAAGATTTGGCTCTTCTTCGAATCGCAACGTGTTATAAAGGAGATAGGAGTGCATCTTATTCGCCTCCTCGTCTCCGTGCAACTTCGCCTCGCGTAAATTGATCTGATACCCCAGCGAGAGACGTCCGGAATCGTCCGCCAGCCACAACGCGCCGCCGATAGCTCCCAACGCGCGAACTACACGCGTAAGAAATTCGGCTTGGAACTTCTCGGGCGTCACCTCCGTGCGAGAGATCTGCGCGATCTCGTTCATGAGCGTACGAATCTGCTGCTTCGTCTGCTCTAACATATTCCTATCGTAACGCTGTTCTGAACTCATCTTACTTCCAACAGGTTCTTCTAATTCAAATTAACGCGAACTGCAAGTTCGTCCCTAAACGACTACGGCGTATCACCTAAATCGACCGTTCGCGCCTTTTTCTACGCTTTTTCCGCGCCTTTTTTCCTTATTTGACGCGTTTCATTCTGTTTAGTTCTAAACTAGAATCTAGGAGAAAGGATACGATCAAGTCGATTTGACAAAATGAGAAATCAAAATAAAATATATCTAATTATATGGGTATATTCTGTCAATATTTATAGTTGGCGCGCCTGTCAAAAGCGAACGCCAAGGGACTGCGTGATTAAAATGAGCTCCGTAAAACTGGCCGTCTATCCAGGCACCTTCGATCCGATCACCTTAGGACATCTCAACGTTATCGAACGCGCCAGCAAGCTCTTCGACAAGCTTGTCGTCGCCGTTGGCGTCAATCCAGGGAAAGCGCCGTGGTTCACTACTGAGGAACGTTGCGAGATGATTCGCCAATCCGCCGCGGAGCGCGGGCTCGACAACGTCGAGATCACGACGTACACGGGGCTGACGGTGCAGTTTGCAAAGCAGATCGGCGCGCGCGTCATCGTTCGCGGGGTACGCCCCCTCACGGATATTCCCGCTGAATTGACGATGATGATGGCGAACCGGAGAATGGAGCCGGACGTGGAAACGCTCTTCTTGATCGCGGACGGCGAATTAGCGCACGTCTCGAGCTCTTTGATTAAGGAGATCGCGAGCGCGAGCGGCGAAGAACAACTCCGCGCGTTTGTGTCTCGATGCGTCTCGGAAGCGGTGTTGAAAAAGGTCAATGAGTTCGCGAAAAACGAATAATTTGCTTTTCTTCAAAAATTACCCTTGTCAAAATGCCCGCGTCGGGTATGATTCTTTTCGTTAAAGGCGTCGTAGCCAAATGGCTAAGGCAACGGATTGCAAATCCGTCATTTACCGGTTCGAGTCCGGTCGACGCCTCTTAAAAGCGATTGCTCGGCAATCGTTTTTTTGTTTCTTGTCAAATTTAGTCGCGTATTGACTTTTATCCTTAAAAAGCCTCTATTTTTAAAAAATTTTCGGGGTTCAGTTCGGTCGTTTCAAATCCTTTCTATCTCTTCATCTCCTTAAAAACACGGCTCAAGCCTATAAAATAAGGCCGTTAATTCGAAGTTGTTACAAAAATTTTTCACTTCAAAAAACGAGACGTTCATCATACAATGAAGACGATTCGTAGGAGGAGCGCGGATTCCCCAAGCTCTCGCAAGCTTACGCGTTCTAACGTTCTTCTTTTGAAAGGTGTATTCGACATGACGGTCAATCTTATTAAAGGTCAAAACGTTCCAGTTGACTCGGGATCAAAACTATTTCGCGTGGGACTTGGCTGGAATCCACGTCGCGAGCCGGGCGAGGAGTTTGATCTCGACGCCAGCGTTTTCATGCTCGGAGAGTCTGGCAAGGTGCGAAGCGACGCCGACTTAATCTTCTACAATCAACCGAAATCGAAATGCCTCTCGGTCGTCTATAACGGCGACAATCGCACGGGCGAAGGACAAGGGGACGACGAAACGATCGACGTGGATTCGTCGCGCGTTCCCGAGGACGTTTCGCGAATCGTTTTCACGGCGACGATCTATAAGTCGATTGAACGTCGGCAGAATTTCGGCATGGTCGAAGACGCGTATATTCGTCTCGTCGATAAGGACACGAACGAAGAACAGATCCGCTTTGAGCTCACGGAAGACGCCTGCGTCAACGACGCGTTGGTCTTCGCGGAACTCTATCGTCGCAACGGCGCGTGGAAATTCCGCGCCCTCGCCCAAGGCTACAACGGCGGCCTTGCCGCTCTCGCGAAGTTGTTCGGCGTCAACGTCTGAATTTCCTCTTCGATTTAGATTTGCAAATTTACCGTCGCTAGACGTTTTCATAGGAACTAACAGATTATGAGAAAACTACCCGTATACCTTCTCCTCGACGTCTCGGGCTCCATGAGCGGCGAACCGATTGAAGCGGTCAAGAACGGCGTTCAGATGCTTCACGGCGCGCTTCGTCGCGACCCTCAAGCGCTAGAAATGGCGTATTTGAGCGTCATCACCTTCTGTTCGGAAGTGAATCAAATTGTTCCGCTAACGGAAGTCGCGTCCTTCATGCCCCCCAATTTCGTCGCGGGGGGCGGCACGTGCCTCGACGGGGCGCTTTCAATGGTCGTCGACTGCGCGGAAAGGGAAGTTAAGAAATCGACGGCGGAAGTCAAAGGAGACTACAAGCCTCTCGTCTTCATCATGACCGACGGCATGCCGACGGACGTTCTTAGCGTCGGACTTAACAGGTTCAAGCAGTATCACTGGGGTCAAGTCGTCGCGTGCGCGGCGGGGGACTACGCGGACGAATCGATTCTGAACCAAATCTCGGAAACGGTCGTCAAGCTTGCGACCGCCGATCAAAACTCGATCGCGGCGTTCTTCAAGTGGGTCTCCTCGAGTATCCAGACGTCGAGCCGCCGCGTCGACGCGGTCGGCGGGAACGACGACGAACTGCCGCCACCTCCTCCGGAGATCGTGCTCATCCAGTAGTTGCGCTTTGAGGCGCGCTCATGCGTCACGCTACGCGCGCCTTTTTTCTCCCCTTTCTGATAATCGATCATGCGTAGACTCCCGATTTATATCCTTCTTGACGTCTCCGGCTCGATGCGCGGCGAACCGATCGAGCAAGTCAAATACGGCTTGAAGCTCCTCATGCGAAGTCTCCAACGCGACCCGTTCGCCGTTGAAACCGTTTGTCTCAGTGTCATTACGTTCGCCCTGGAAGCGCGGCTCCTCTGCCCCCTCGCCGAAATCAGCGGTCTAAAGCTTCCTCCCCTTCCCGAGCCCGTCACCTCGCCGACCAATACCGGCGAAGCCCTCGGATTCCTCATGGATCGTTATACCCTCGAAGTTCGTCCTTCGACTTCCGAACAAAAGGGAGATTGGCGCCCCATTCTCATTCTCATGACGGACGGCGCGCCTTCCGACGTCGAACTCTACAGACAAAACGTCGAACGTTTGAAACGCGACTTCCCCTTCGCGCGCATCGTCTGTTGCGCCGCGGGCCCCAAAGCGAAGGTCGAACCTCTCCGCTCTCTCACCGATGAAATCAGCGCCCTCGAAACGATGGACTCTAACTCCTTCTCGCAATTCTGGAGTTGGGTTTCAACCTCCGTCTCCCTCGTCGCTCATGACCGCGTCGTCAACTCGCAAGACGGCGAAGACGATGACGAAGACGACGAGTTGCCCCCTCCCCCGCCTGAAATTCGACTCTTGTAACGAGGATATACGTTAATGTTTCCCAAGAAGAAATCCTCTCGGAAGGATCTGCAAGATTTTCAAGATCCGCAAATTTCTCAAGAAATAACGACCGACAACTCCAATAAAGTTGACGTCCCCGCCTCAATGGGATCGATAGATGTTCCTTCCCCCAAAGGTTCCCTGTCAAATTCAAGCGAAACGTCCTCAGACTCAGCCTCTTCCAAAGTCACGGAAATTCGTTTGCCGCTTTTTTCCGAGGTGAATCCCAATGGGAAAAGCGCCGAATCTGGAAGCGAAATCAAGTTGATGGGCGCGAATTTTCCGCCTGCGAAGGTCGACGAAGAATACGACGCGACCGTGGAATTTGAAATCTCTTCCAAATCGAATCTCTTTTCCAACAAAGAAATCCTCCTCAAAACAGGAGAGGAGCAGGACGGCTTTAAACTCGTCGAGGACAAAAAGAACTCCGATCGCCTCAAAACACAAAACTTTAACGAATTCGGACTCCACGTTGAGATTATCCTTAAAGGTAAGATTACTTGCGAAAAAAGCGAAACGCTGAAGGCGCGCGTTTACGGCAAACCCAAGGGTGAATTTAGCGGGGGATTCCGACTCTGCATAGAACAAGGCACATATGCATATAAGGTCGTGAGCGATTTTATCCCCTTCATCATCAATCCTGATCCTTGGAGTCTTTGGGAAGATCATCCTCACGACGAAAACGCGCCGTATAGCAACAAGCCGGACGTCGCAAACGAAACTGCTCGAGTAGGGGATTTTCTCGTTCTCGCGGCGAGTCGACGCGGACGTTCGCACGCGCACGTCGGTTCTTTTCGCGACGACGAATTCCTCGTCAAACTCGCCGAGTCCCCCGACCAATGGAGCGTCTTAGCGGTCGCCGACGGCGCCGGTTCCGCGCGTTATTCTCGCGAAGGAGCGCGACTCGCGTGCAAGGCGGCGGTTGAGAGTTGGTCTCAATGCCTTAACGACAAGTCCTATCGACAAATAGTCGAAGCGGAGCTTCTCTCTCCCCTCGAGAAGACGTTGCAAGACGCCAACGCTCAAGGCGAATCTCCGTACGACTTCTCCAAACTCGCGCAATGCTTCGAAGCAAAGAAGCAATTATTTTACCGTGCTCCATACTACGGTTACGCCGCCATCAAAAAAGAATACGAAAATCGTAAGAATGAAGAAGAGAGGGTCACGATCAAAGACTACAACACGACGCTCCTCTTAACGGCCTTCAGACGCCTCGAACTCGACGGAGCGTCGTATACCCTCTTCCTCTCCTACTGGGTCGGCGACGGAGCGCCCGCGGTCTTCAAGCCCAACGGTCGCGACGAAGTCTTCCTTCTCGGCGAAGTCGACGCGGGGGAATACGCCGGTCAAACTCGTTTTTTAACGAATGATCAAATCAAACCCGAGTTAGTCTGCGCTCGCCTCCGCTTCCTGTGCGTGAAGGACTTCGAAACGCTCGCCATGATGACCGACGGGGTCTCCGATCCCTTCTTCAGCTCCGAAAAAGACCTGAGTCAGTTTAACGAATGGAACGACTTTTGGAATGAAGTTTTACCGCAGTATTTTCCCGGCGCGCTTGATAAGAACGTCCCCGACGCGGAACGCGCGGAAAAGCTTCTCGAAGGGCTCAACTTCAAAAAGACGAGCTACCATGACGACCGCACCCTCTTGTTGCTCCTCCCCCGTCAGGGAGAAGCGTCTCCCGTCGCCGTCGAAGGAAGAGCCGAACGTTGAAACTCGAGCGACGGGGCGTTCCAAGATTCCGCGGAGCCTTCCCAAGAGCAAGAAGAATCTTCCCTCACGTCGGCCTAATCCTCCTCCTCCGAAGAAAATATCGAGAATGAAGAAAACGCTTCGTCGGAAGATAACGCCGCAACCAATTCTAACAACTAACCTTCTTTTTCAATACTATGTCCAATATTGTCTCCACCAAGGCTAAGGACGGTTCGACCGTCGAATTTAACAACGAAGCCCCGAAACAGGGGGGCGTTAAAGACGTTTATTTTGCCCCGGATAAAAGTTACGTCGTCGCCTTCTACCGCGATCCTCTCGACTACGCGGGACTTTCGCGTCTCGAAAAACTCGTCGGCAAATATCGAGAGCAAATCTTTGAATCAGAGGGGGGCGAGTATTGGAAAGACATTTTCTGCTGGCCTGAAAAAATCGTCGAATACGACGGAAGGACGGGGATCGTCGTCCCCGCCTACCAGTCCCGTTTTTTCTTCCAAACGGATCCGTTTCAAGG
>CAVGEG010000006.1:27123-71843 GCA_963628165.1 Paratractidigestivibacter sp.
TATAACCGTTTCGTCCCTCAAGAGGAAAAAGGGGGGCTTAACAGCTTCATCAGAATCTGTCTCAAATTAGCTCAAGGAGTCCGTCGTCTCCACGCCGCAGGATTGGCGCACAGCGATCTCTCCTATAAAAACTGCTTGATCGATCCCCGTTCGGGAAGCGCGTGCATTATCGACCTCGACGGTCTCGTCGTCCCCGGTCTCTATCCCCCGGACGTGCTGGGAACCCCCGACTTTATCGCGCCGGAAGTCATCGAATCCCTCGACAAGCCCAAGGATCAACGCATCCTCCCCTCGCGCACGACCGATCAACACGCCCTTGCCGTCTTGATCTATCAATACCTCTTCCATCGCCATCCCCTCCGCGGTCGTAAAGTCTGGTCGCAAGACGACAAGAAGCAGGAAAGCTTAGAAATGGGCAAGAACGCGCTCTTCATCGAACATCCAACGAACCACGAAAACGCTTACGACGACCGCGATGCTCAGGAAGTCAAAACGTTCGCCCCGTGGAGCTATGTCGACAAGCTCTCCTATAAGTCGATGGGCCCCGAACTAAGCGAATTATTCGAACGAGCCTTTATCGACGGACTCCACAATCCTGATCTGCGTCCGACGGCAAACGAATGGGAAGACGCGCTTCGCCTTACAACGGATCGTTTTATTAAATGTCCCAATTCCCAATGCATAGGCCATTTTTTTGTTTTTAATAACAATTCGACTCCTGTTTGTCCCTTTTGCGGCTCGCGTATTACAGATCCGGTTCTCTTCCTAGATTTTTATGCGACCAATCCCCAAGGTCTTTATAAGCCGGAAAAAAACAGAAGAATGGTAATCTGGGACGGAATTTATCTCTATCCGTGGCACGCCGACCGCTACATCGTGAGTAATGAAAAAACGAAACCGGAAGACAAAAAACCCGTCGCCTACTGCGTGTATCATAAAGGCTCCTGGAGGCTCGCCAATCTCAATCTTCCTGACCTTAAAGTTGTCTACGAGAATGGTCAACAGGTCGATCGTGAGATTGAAATCGGGAAAAATATCGTTTTAAAGAAAGACATGCAGCTTCTTCTGAAATCTCCCCCGACAGGTCGTGCCGTCGCCGTCAGGTTTACCAGATAGATAAAGCTCCCCATGAGGAAACTCTCCGTTTATCTTATCGTCGACGTCTCTGAATCCATGTTTGTAGACGCTCAACGCGCCGTCTACAAGGGAATTGTCCAATTGCTAGGCGAATTGCGTCGCAATTCCTACGCCTTAGAAACGGTGTGGATTTCGGTAATTACCTTCGCAAGAAAGGCGAAAGTTCACGTGCCGCTGACGGAACTCCTCGCCTTCAGTATGCCGGACCTTGAGCTTCAATCAAGGACGGCGTTAGGCGCGACGTTACGTTTACTCAAGAAACGGATCGAAAAGGAAGTTCAACCGGCGACCGCAGAAACGAAGGGGAATTGGCGTTCGCTCGTCTTCTTCCTCATTGACGGCGTCCCGACCGACAACTGGCGCAAAGCGCTCGCCGAATTCAAAAAGACTCGACCGCGCCCCGCGCGGGTCTGCGCCATTGCGTGCGGCGAAGACGTCGACCTTCAGACGCTCCGCGAAATCGACGACAACGTCTTCCGTCTCGTCCGCGATTGTCAAGCGGAACTTTCCGATCTGATCGCAAACCTCTTCGTTTGGCTAAGCGCAAGCGTCGCCTCCGCCAGCGCAGGGCTCGATAACGACGATCTATCCGCCGTCCCTCCGCCTAAGGGAATTAGGCTCCTCAAAGAGGACGACGAGTTCGATACCGATCCGCTCTTTCCAAAGTGTTTCTATTTCCATTCGATCTACTCGAGGGATAGTAAAAAATTCCTCACATGGTATACTTTTGACGGAGTACGATACAATCTAACTCAAGTCTTCCCTTGCCCGCTGGGTTCTCCTATGAACTGGGTGAATACGCGACGAACGTTCCTACAATCCCCGCTGAACTCATCGAAGAGGTTCCGACCCGTCCTTACTGCGGCGACGTCGCGCACCTTCACCGCCCTGTTTGCGGAATCGTTTTTTGCACGTCGCAATCTGGTTCCGTTGATTGTCCAGGATGAGGAACCTGGCCTCATACCAAAGCCTCAAGGTTCCTCAGACGGCTTCCAAATCACCGAGGACTCGGTTGACGCATTCCTCCTTTTTTCTTGTCTATCCTTCACAAAACTAACACGAAAGCGCTCTCTGGAGAAAGTTTATGAATACGCCAGAAAATGAAATACAGTTCGACGACCTCCGCTATTCGGTCGAGTCGGGGCTAACGACGCGACAAGCGGACGAGGCCCGCGCGAAATACGGTCGCAACGAACTTACGCCCCCCGCGCACGATCCGTGGTGGAAGGATCTCCTTGAATCCTTCGACGATCCGACGATCAAAATTCTCCTCGCCGCCGCGACCCTCTCCGTCGCCGTCACCGCGATCGAAAAGTTCGCGCTCCACAACGCCGAGGCAAGCTTCATCGACTCGATCGGAATCTTTCTCGCTATCGGCCTCGCAACCCTCGTCGGATTCTTCAGCGAACGCAAGAGCGCCAAAGAGTTCGAAGCCCTCAACAAGATTCGCGACGACGTCCCCGTGCGCGTCGTGCGCGACGGTCAGCTTTGCGAAATCCATATCGCCGACGTCGTCGTCGGAGACGTCGTCGAGATCGAAGCGGGAAACAAAGTCCCCGCCGACGGCGTCCTTCTCGACGTCTCCGGACTCTACGTCGATCAATCCCCCTTCACAGGCGAGTCGGTTCCCGTGCGCAAACGCGCGACGGACGAGAAACTCGATCTTCACGCGCTGGGTAAAAGCGCGACGCTCTCCTCCGCGTCTTTTGTCGCCAAAGGCTCAACGGTCTCCGACGGACGCGCGAAGTTCCTCGTCACGGGCGTAGGAGACGCGACGGAGATGGGTAAGATCGCCGACGCGCTCGATTCGGCGGCGCTCGACGATTCCGAAACTCCTCTGACGCAAAAATTATCGCGCCTCGCCAAACAGATCAGCGTCCTTGGAGCCTCCGCGGCGACCGTAATCTTCACGCTCATGAACGTCGTAACCGTCTTTCATTCCCCGCTCCTGAAGCCGCTATGCGCCGCGCCGGGATTCGCCGCCGCTATCGTGCTCGTCTCTCTCGTCTGCGGATATTTGCTCCTACGCTTTGGCGCGAAGCCCTTCTTCGCTAGTATGGACGTGCCTCTCGTTAAGAAATGGGCGCTCGGCGCGGTCTATATTCCCTGCGTGCTCGCCGCCGTCACACTTCTCTTCGTCCTCTGGGGCGCCACCGCAGGACACGACGTCAAAGACGCCTTCGCGCTCCTTCAAGACGTCCTTCTCTCCTTCGTCGTCGCCGTCACGATCATCGTCGTCGCCGTTCCCGAAGGTTTGCCCATGATGGTCACGATCAGCCTGGCGCTCAACACGCGCAAGATGGCGCGCCAGAATTGCCTCGTTCGCAAACTTATCGCGTCGGAAACGATCGGCTCTGCGACCGTCATCTGCACCGACAAGACCGGAACGCTCACCGAAAACAAAATGACGCCGATGCGCGTCTTCGCGAACGGTCGCGATTATTCGCGCGACGAATTCGAGACGCTCCTTCTAACGCCCGCGTGGGCCGCGCTCATCCGCGGCGTCGCGATCAACAGTCGCGCGAATCTTCACGTTGAAGAGGATCCGTCGGCGCCCGGCGGCGCGCGCGTCTTAAGTCTCGGCAATCCGACGGAATGCGCTCTTCTCGCCTTCTTGCGCGAACGCGGAGTCGATTATCGCAAAGAGCGAAGCGCGGCTCTGGAACGAATCTACGACCTCGAGCACAACTCCGACCGCAAATTCTCCGCGGCGGTCTACGCGGACGCAAACGGCGCGCGAGTTCTCGTAAAAGGAGCCCCCGAACGCGTCGTCGCGCGTTGCTCCTCGATCCTTGTCGACGGGGAAAAGAAACCGATCGCCGAATACGAAGCGATCATTCAGAAAAGCTTGGCGGACGCGTCCGACGCCGCCCTGCGCGTCCTGGGATTCTGCGAAATGGAAATCGACGCCGACGAACGCGCGTTCTATGCCAACGCGTCTCAGGACGAAAAGATCGCGCGACTCTGCGGCGAAGGCTTCACCCTGATCGGTTTCGTCGGGATCGCCGACCCCGCGCGTCCCGAAGCGCGAGAAGCGGTCGAGCTATGTCGCGGCGCGGGGATCCAAGTCAAGATGATTACCGGGGACGCGAAACCGACGGCGGTCGCGATCGCAAAGAACGTCGGAATCTACACGGGGAGCGCGGACGAAATCGCGCTGACGTCGGAGGAATTCGCGCAGATCAGCGACGAAGAGCTTCCCGAAGTCGCGCGCAAGATTCACGTCCTCGCGCGATCGACTCCGTCGGATAAACTGCGCCTCGTTCAAGCGCTCCACCGAAAAGGAGAAGTCGTGGCGATGACGGGGGACGGCACGAACGACGCGCCGGCGCTTAAGGCGGCGGACGTCGGGTTGTCGATGGGAATCGCGGGAACGGAAGTCGCGAAAGAAGCGTCGGATATCGTTCTCGTGGACGACAACTTCCGTAGCGTTGCGACGGGCGTATGGTGGGGTCGCGCCCTCTTCCAGAATATTCGAAAGTTCTTGCAGTTCCAGCTTTCGGTCAACTTCGTGGCGCTCGCCGCCGCGACGATCGGTCCCCTTGTCGGCGTTCCTCTTCCGTTGACCGTCACGCAGCTCCTGTGGATCAACATCATCATGGACACCTTCGCGGCAATCGCGCTTTCGACCGACGCGCCGCGCCCCAGCGATATGAAACGCAAGCCAATTCCGCGCGAAGCCAACGTCGTGACGGGGGCGATGTTGTCGTCGATTGTCTTCTGCGGGCTGTATCAGGTCGTCATCCTCTTCGCGAGTCTCTTCGGCGGCTGGTTCGTGGAGGGCACGCCGTATAGCGCGACAGGAACGAACGAGCAGAATCTCGAATCGCTGACGATCTTCTTCACGATTCTCGTCATGTTCCAGTTCTGGCATAAGTTCAATTGTCGAACGCTACGCTACAACGAATCTCCTTTCGCGTATATCTTGAAAAACAAAACCTTCTTGGCGATCGTTTTCTCGATTACGATCCTCCAAATTGTGATGGTTCAGGCTCCAGTGGTCGGGGAATTCTTCCGCACGACGCCGTTAAAGGCGCGTCAATGGTTCGATATCGGGTTGTTGACCTTTACGATCGTGCCGATCTCCTGGCTTGGTCGCCTTCTGAGTCATCGTCTCGGTTTTGATAAAAACGCCTAAAAGTGAGAGCGTCCGCGCGAAAGGTCTCGTACGGACGGTCTCTTTTGTGTAGAATTGTAATTGGACGCGTTCCAGTTCGGGACGCGTCTCCTTATTGAAACAAGTTTAGAAATCTGATATACTTAAAAGTTGGAACCTACTCTTCGCAGCGAGTCGCGCGGCGTCGGCGGTTCTCCCACGCCGCGCCAAAGAGCCGCGCGGCGAGATCGGGTAAACGAGGCTCGCCCTTAGAGAAAGAATCGGCTGAAATGGAGAAGAAACTACTATCCGGCAACGAAGCGATAGCGCGCGGCGCCTATGAAGCGCGCGTCTCTGTCGCGACCGGCTATCCGGGCACGCCATCGACGGAAATTCTCGAAAACGTCAGCAAGTTATACAACGATACCGTCTACAGCGAATGGTCGCCGAATGAAAAGGTCGCGTTCGAAGCCGCGGCAGGAGCGACGACGACGGGCGCTCGCGCCATTACGACGATGAAACTCGTCGGGCTCAACGTCGCCGCCGACCCCCTCATGACGCTCTCCTACACGGGAGTCGTCGGAGGTTTCGTCGCGATCGTCGCCGACGACCCAGGCATGAATTCGTCGCAGAACGAACAAGACACGCGCCTTTTCGCGCATTTTGCTAAGGTTCCCGTTCTCGAACCCTCCGACTCTCAAGAAGCCAAAGACTTCCTCAAAGCGGGTCTTGAACTTTCCGAAAAATTCTCGACGCCCGTCATTCTTCGTACGACGACGACGATCAGCCACTCTCGCGGCGTCGTCGAACTCAGCGAACCGACGGAACTCAATCGCGTCCATTCGTTCCAGAAGAATCCGCAGCGCTTCGTTCCGATTCCGGCGTTTGCGCGTCAAATGCGCGTTCGTCTCGAAGAACGCGTCGAAGCGCTCTCCGAAGAGGCGTCGCAGTCCCCCCTCAACCGCGTCGAGCTCAACGCCTCGGGGGATCGTCGCGTCGGTATCGTGACGTCCGGAGCCTCCTATCAGTTCGTGAAAGAAGCGTTCCCGGACGCCAACATCCTCAAGATCGGCTTCGCGTACCCCTTCCCGGACAAGTTTTTCCAAGACTTCGCCAATCAGGTCGAACTCCTTGTCGTCGTCGAAGAACTCGAAGACTTCATGGAACAACATCTTCGCGCGATCGGGATCAAAACGGTCGGCAAGAAGCTCGGCGCCGAAAATCTCGTCCCGAAATACGGTCCTCTCGACGTCGACGTCCTTCTAGAAGTTCGCCGCAAACTCTGCGCCGATCCCACGACTAGCAAGTACTTCGAAACCCGCGAAGAGAAGCCGCTCAACGCGCTTGACAAATCGACGCTCCCGCAGCTTCCCGCGCGTCCCCCCGTCCTCTGCCCCGGATGTCCTCACCGCGGCGTCTTCTACGCCCTGAGCAAACTCAACGTCGTCGTTTCCGGCGATATCGGATGCTATTCTCTCGGCGTCGCTCCTCCTCTCAACAGCATGGACACCATCCTCTGCATGGGAGGCGGCGTCACCGTCGCTCACGGAATGGATTTGGCGAAGAACGACAAGCCCGTCGTCGGTATCGTCGGCGATTCTACCTTCTTCCACTCCGGCATGACAGGCCTTATGGACATTGTCTACAATAAGGGCGCGTCGACGATCCTCGTCTTGGACAACCGCATCACGGCGATGACGGGACATCAGGACAACCCCGGCACGGGCAAGACGATCACCGGAGAAGAAACGTTCGCCGCGGACATTGCGCAAATCGCGCGCGCGTTGGGCGTGAAGAACGTCGTAGAAGTGAACCCCGGCAATCTTGAAGAAACGACGACGGCGCTCAAGAAGGCGATCGCGTCCGACGAACCGGAAGTGATCGTCGCGAAGAAGCCGTGTCCTCTCGCGTATCGTCGCGAACGCAAGTCGTACATGTACGTCGACGAAACGAAGTGCAAGAAGTGCGGCATGTGCTTAAAGATCGGGTGCCCCGCGATCGAACGCGACGCGAACAAGCGCGTTCACATCAACGACTCCCTCTGCGTTTACTGCGGTCTCTGCAAACAGGTATGCAAATTCTCGGCGCTTGATAAAATCGACGTTGAAACCTCGAAAGGAGGTCTCGTATGACGATCCAAACGAAATCGAACGAATCCACCAGCGTTGTTCTCGTCGGCGTCGGCGGTCAAGGCATCCTTCTCTCGAGCGCGATCATCGCGCAAGCGGCGATCAGCGTCGGCTTCGACGTGAAGACCTATGAAATTCACGGCATGGCGCAACGCGGCGGCTCCGTCCTCGCGCAGGTTCGCTACGGCGAAAAGGTCTTTAGCCCGCTTATTCCCAAGGGCGAAGCGACCGTTATGGCGTCCCTCGAAAGAAGCGAGGCGCTCCGTTACACCGATTATCTCGCTCCCAACGGCCTCGCCGTCGTCAGCGACCAGATCATTATCCCCGTAACGGTTTCCTCCGGCGCGTACTCCTATCCCGATCTCGACGAAGAAGGGCTCAAAAAGTATTTCCCGAACCTCGTCTACGTTCACGCGGCGCAACAGGCCGCGGGGCTCGGCAATCCCCGCGCGGCAAACGTTGTCCTTCTGGGCGCTCTCTCCACCAAACTCGACAACCTAAACGATCAAGCTTGGGAAAGCGCGATTCAGAAGTGCGTCAAACCCAAGTTTGTCGATCTCAATATGAAAGCGTTCTATCTCGGTCGAGAATTGGCTAAAAAGAATTGACGTTCACACTTATGGAGTCATAATAATAGGACAAAGGAGCGGCGTACGAAGACGAACGCCGCTCCTTTTTCGCCGACGAACGAGTCGCTAATAATAGAATTCGAATTTAATTACTTTACGATATTTAGAGAAGGAAACTCACGCTCATGAAACTCTCGACTGAGTTACGCCCTGGGATCGACCAGGTCGGTTATGTTGACTACAACGTGCGCGATTTTCACGGCTACGACACCCGTCTCGGCGCAACGTACAACGCTTATCTGATTCGCGACGAAAAGGTCGCGCTCATCGACACGGTCAAAGCGCCTTTCGCTACGCAACTCAAGCGCAACGTCGCCTCACTCGTCGATTTAGAAAAGGTCGACTATCTCGTGTGCCTTCACGCGGAACTCGACCACGCCGGCGCCCTGCCCGCGATGGTCGAAGCGTGCCCAAACGCCGTCGTCGTCTGCAACGCTAAGTGCAAAGACGCCCTCGCGGGTTTCTTCGACGTCTCCAGCTGGAAATTCCAGATCGTCGCTTCCGGCGAAACTCTTTCTTTAGGAAAGCGTTCCCTCGCTTTCGTTAGCATTCCGATGGTTCACTGGCCGGAATCCTCCGTCGCGTACATGCCTGAGGAAAAGATCCTCTTCTCCAACGACGCCTTCGGTCAACACATCGCGACCTCGATCCGCTTCGACGACGAGCAGGATCTCCCGAAAATCATGGAAGAGGCGAAGAGCTACTACGCCAACATAGTCGCCCCCTACGGCAAACAGGTTCTCAACGTTCTTAAAACGGTCAACACGCTCGAACTAGAGTTGATCGCCCCCGCGCACGGCGTCATGTGGCGTTCCAATATTCCCGCGATCCTCGACGCGTATCAGCGCTGGGCGTCGGGCCAGTACGCTCCGAAAGTGTTGGTCATTTATGATTCGATGTGGCAGAGCACGGAGATGATGGCGGAAGAAATCTACGCGGGCGCCGTCGAAAAGGGGCAGGAGCTTGCGAAAGCGAATCATTCGGAGCCGCGCCTCGACGTTCATCTCATGCACGCGCGCAAGACGTCCCTCACGCGCGTTGCGACCGAGTCCCTCGACGCGGGAGCGGTCGCCTTTGGTTCTTCCACCCTGAACGCGTGCATTATGCCGGAGATGGCGGCGGTTCTCGCTTACGTGCAAGGTCTGAAATTCGTCCAGAAGGACGCTGTCGCCTTTGGTTCCTTCGGGTGGGGCGTCGGCGGTCCGGAGATGATCCAGAAGAAATTCGAAGAGATCAAATACCCGACGATCACCCCCGCGCCGATCAAAGCGAAGCAACGACCGAACGCGGAAGCGTTGCAAGCGTGTCGCGAAGCGGGCGCCGCGCTCGCGCAAGCCGCTTGGGATCGATACCTCAAGACAAAAACGCTCTAATCTTCACGCCGGAATAAGGGATAAAAAAACGCGTCGCGCTCGGTTCATTCCGAATGCGACGCGTTTTTATGCCCTAAGGAAACGCGTTTGGCTTATTTCTTCTCGCCGACGACGAAGATCGATTCGATCGAGGGGAGATTCAGCGTTATAGTCGTCGTCGAACCGTCCTCCGACGCGCTGACGACGTCGGTCTGATCGACGCGCGTCGTTTCGCCGGTGCGCGGATTCCACAAATCGATCCACTTGAAGGAGCCGCGAAGTGTCGCGGCGAACTTCGCGTCCGCGTTCGAAGAGTTCGCAAAATAGTAGACGTCGACGCCGTTCTTCACTTTGTGAATGTACTGCGTCATGCCGTCTTCAGGATATTCCCAGCGCGGAACGACATTGAGGGTCGGAATCTGCGTACCTTCGACCGCTTGGATCTTCACGTCGGGAACGGGAACAAGGTAATCCGCGGCGGCAAGGAGCGCTTCGGCGGTCGGACGCGGAACGAAGACCGCGCGGTCGCGATAGATCGGCTCTTCGTAAAGAACGCGATTCTCCGCCAAAGGTTGCTCATATTCGCCCGGCTTGTTGATCTCGCGACACTTTGCGAAGCTTTCGGGCAAGACGATATCTTCCTGCCCTGTGAGGATCGCGTCGCGGGGCTCCTGCGTCAACGGATCGACGCCGAAAATCTCGCGGACGATTTCGCAGACGCGAGCGTTCTTCTCCGGTCCTTCCGCGGCCATCGACGGCAAACGAGTCGTCGCGAGAACCTTGCCTCCCGCCTTGTAAAATTCGTAGACCTTCTCGAGGTTGGCGAGGGAAACGACGTCGGCGCCGGGTAAGACGAACGCTTCGAACTCTTCCCAGTTGGCGACGTTATTGAGTCTCAAGACGGCGGAACCGTCCCCCTTCTTCTCCACGACGCACTTCTCGTCGATCACCTGCGGATGCAGGAAGGTGAAATCACGCCAAATACGCGACGTAAAATCAGATCCGACAGCGAGATAGTCCGTTTCACGCGGAATCAACAAGCCGTGAGGATAGTCGGTCGTGACAAAACCGTAGGGGAAGTGATAGAACGCCTTCAAGTTGTCGATCGGATAGAGAAAGGCGAAGTCGGCGACGTGACGTCCTCCTTGAAGGAGAAGGGACGCGCGGGAAACAAATTCGCCATATTCGGGGAGGAAACCGTCAAGTTTCGGGTTGCGCCACGAGATCTCGGGGGGAATGTAGACGGTAGCGGGATCGGTCCAGATACCATGGGGCAGGAGTAAGTTTCCGCCGCGCGCAAAGATTTCCATCGCCGAACGAAGCATCATTTTCGGATCGAAGGTGTTGTTGCGATAGTTGCCGTAGATTTCGACAAAGCAGAGGGGGAAGTCGTAGTTCCAGGCGGCGGACGTCGGAACCTTGAAGCCGTCGCGACCATGTCCGTAATAGTGGATCGAATCGAAGAGAACGGCGTCGGAGCCCTTATGAGAAGCCATCGCATCCCCGGCCATATCCATCGGTTCGATGACGTACGGTCCCTGCGGATGTCCTGTGGAAATCATGTCGAGACCATGATCGACGCGCCACTGTCGCGCCATGGCGATATAGCCGTCGGCGAAGAGTCTTGCGCGAGTCGTCCAAAGTCGGTAGCGCGCCGACGGAGTGGCGTCTCCGATCGGGTAGAAGAGCGCGGGGTAATCGAGATCGGGATCGGCGCCCCAGAGTTCTCGGTACTTGTCGTTGAAGCCAGGGGTCCAGTTTCGCGCGCCTTCCGTCGCGTTATTTCCTAAGTCGTCGAAGAAGGACGCTTTAATCGTCGTTCCGAAATGATCGGGGAAGAGGTTGTAAATCTTGTCGTAAGTCAAGGAGAAGAAGTTTTTGACCGCGTCTTTCGACATGTAGTCGACAAAGGGGACGGGGCGCGGATCGGCAAGGCAGACGAAGAGCATGACCTTCCATTTTCCTTCAGGGACGTTCCAGGTCACGACGCCGTCTTTGGAGACGCAATCGCGCAAATTCACGCGTTCGAGGGTCTCCATATTCATAGCGACGCACGCTTGGAAAACGCCTTCGGAGGATCCGTAGATCGCCTTTTCGGCAAAGGGAACGGTCGATTTCTCCTGGAAATTCGTCGGGCCGACGACGTCCCATTCGACCTTATCCAAACGCTTCATCGTCGAATCGGGAAACTTCTCTTTCATTTCTCCCCCGGCGGTTCCGGAAGGGAAGTCGACGTCGTCATAAAAGATTACCGGCATGCTGAGTTTCTCCGCTTCGTCAAGCATCTTGCCGTACTGCGTAAGATACTCGTCTGAAAGATACTTCGGAGTCGTTCTCGTCAACGGCAAAAAGGTAATGCCGCCAAAGCCGTTCTTTTGACCAACCTCAAAGATTTCCCGAATGATTTCATCGGACAATTCGCCGTTCGTGTGCCACAAAGGGAGGCCTTTTAAAGGCATTTTACCATCGTGCAACTTTGACGGCGCCTCGTGAAACCAAAGTTTCAGCTCGTCGGCGCTCGCGTCGACCGCGGCTCGTCCGAGGGATTGCGCTTGCAGATCTTTTGATTCAGGGGAATCCGCATCGCCAGCGAGGCAGAAGGACGCGCTCAGGCAAAGAGCGGTCGTTAGGGACGCGAACAATTCACTCGTTGTTCTTCGCATAAAAACTCTCCTTACGCGGCGCTATTATTTTACAGGGTGTCGCGCGCCGGTCTCGTTATTCTACATTTTTTAATTATACTGTACGTAAGATCGCGCGTCAACAAAACTAAGAGGGCGAGCGCCGGTCTCATTTTGGAAAGACAAAGGGGCGGCTATGGGTCTACGGTATCGCAAAAGCTTCAATCTAGGGGGCGGTTTCCGCGTCAACGTCAGCAAGTCGGGAATCGGGTATAGCTGGGGAGGAAAAGGTTATCGATTCACGAAAACGGCGACGGGGGGGACGCGCCGCACCTTTTCTATTCCAGGGACGGGAATTTCCTGGGTCGACGAAACAGGCTCCGGACGCAAAAAGAAGAGCTCGGGGGGGACGAACGGGCATTCGGGAAACGGTGAGTACGTCTCCCCGAACGCGTCGTCGACGACGGGATCGACGACTTACGCCGCGCCCCTTTCCTTCGTCTTGCAACAAGCGTCCGAGAATGAAGCGCAAATCATCGAACGACTCAATTTTCATTGGGGACTTTGGGGAGTCGGGAGGATCGCCGTCCCGCTCGTCGCCGCCGGAGTCGCGTGGACGTGCGGAGTCCTCTGGGGGGCTCTCTTCGCGCTTCTAGCGCTGATCGCAGGGGTCTTCCTCGAACGGATGACGCGCGTCGTCCTGGAGTACAATTTCGACGCCGAAAGCCAAAAACGCGAAGCGTCTCGCATCGCTATCTTGGACGCGCTTGAGAGCGTCGCCTCTCTCCGGCAGGTCGTCGCCACCTGCGAGACGAGCATGACGAAAACGAACGCGGGAGCCGAATTATCGTCCTCGGGACGCGATATTAAAGCGACGCGCGTCTCTCCCCGATTTCTACAAACGAACGCCCCCTGCTGGAAGATCGACGCCTATCAAGGAACGTTCTACATACTTCCCGACCGCGCGCTCCTTCGATTGTCTAACGGCTGTGAAATCATTACGTACGACGGACTCGACTGCGAAGTCGGAACCCTCAAAGCGGCGGTAGACGTAGCGCCCCCCGACGCGCAAATCGTCGAATACACATGGCGCTACGTCAATAAAGACGGTTCCCCCAATCGCGTCTATAAAGACAATCCCAAGATTCCGATATGTCTTTTTGGAACCCTGAAAATCAAGGGGAAAGGACTCGATATTCTCCTCTACGTTTCGAATCTCAACGCGTTAAAGATCGTTCAACGCGAGATTAAGGCGCTTCGAGGCGCGTAAAACGCGCGTAAAAAAAACGGGCGTTTCCCGAAGAAGGAATGCCCGTGATTTTTATTTCTCCAACGCCGCGCGTCAGAATATTTCATTCGCGATAAGGTGTTCGAAGGACTGCTTTTTTCGAATCAACTTCGCGACGCCGTCCTGAACGAGAACTTCGGGAGCAAGGAACTTCGAGTTGTAATTCGAGCTCATCGCGGCTCCGTAAGCGCCCGCGACCTCCAAAACGAGGTAGTCGCCGACGACCGCGGCGGGAAGGAGGCGTTTCTCGACGTATCCCCCTTCCGTCTGGGTGAAGACGTCCCCGGATTCGCACAGAGGGCCGCCGACGACCGCGGCAACCCCTTCTTCGACGGCGACGGAACCGTTCACGGGATTACGCGCGATGGAAATCGGGTGATAGCTTCCGTACATCATCGGACGCGCAAGGTGCGTGAAACCGGCGTCTACAAGATAGAAGAGATTCTCCGCCTGCTTCTTAATCGCGCGAATTTGCGTGACGAGATAGCAACTCTCGGCGACGATATAACGCCCCGGTTCGACCTCAAAAGTAATGCTGTGCCCGAATTCCTTTTCAAGTTTCGAAACAGTCTCGCGCCATAGCGCCGCGAACTTCTCGAGATCGATGAATTCTTCTCCAGATTTGTAAGGGATCGGCAATCCGCCGCCGCAGCTAATCGTCTTAATCTGTGGGCCCAACGCGCGAACGGTCTTCTCCATCGCGCCGCAAACGGTCGCCAAGTGTTCGAAATCGGAGCCCGAACCGATGTGCATATGCGCGCCGTTGATCGTCATGCCGTATTTCTTCGCTAACGCCAGAGACTCGTCAAGTTGCTCGAACCAGACGCCGTGCTTCGACAAGTCGCCGCCGGTGTTCGTCTTGCGGCTATGTCCATGACCAAAGCCAGGGTTGATGCGGACGGTTATTTCAAATCCCTTCGCGTCTTCTCCAAGACGCGTCCCCAACTGTTCGATCATATCGTTCGAACCGACGTTGACGACGCAACCGCGCGCCTTTCCAACGACGAGGTCGATCGCGTCCTGATCGAAGATATCGGCGGTGTATGCGATCTCCTCCGGACGATACCCCGCGGCGAGGGCGCGAAGGATCTCCCCCGCGCTCACGGCGTCGACGAGAACGCCTTGCTCTTTCACGAGCTTAATCACGGCGATATTAGGGCACGCTTTCTGCGCGAAACGCACGACGCCGAGGGGGCGCAACTGAGCGCAACGCTGAATAATCTTCGCCGCGTCGTAAACGAAAAGGGGCGTGCCGCCGTAATTCGTGGCCAACTCCGCGACTGAAACGCCCGCTATATCGTCGCGTAACGTCTTATAATGGGAAATTTCAACCATATCGAACTCCTGCGCGACGCGTCGCGCACCATAGCAAATCCAAAAATCAACCTTACCGATCGCGACCAACCACGAACCGCGCGACGTCTTCAAGCGAATCAAACGCGCTCAACGACGTGGAGTCGCAACCGTTTGACTGCGCGCGTTCGCGCAACGTCTTAAGGTCGGCCAACGCTTCGTCAATCAGACGATTCGCCTCGTCCATAGCTCTATCCACCGCGCCCGACTCTTTCAAGAGCGCGGCGATCTCCTCGCGTTCCTCCGGCGCGACTCCGCGTTCGACGCGCTCGATAAACGCGCGCGCGTCATCCTCGCCGCAACTCTCAAGATAATAGATCATGGGGAGCGTCTCTTTTTTGTTGCTCAGATCAGAACCGAGAGTTTTGCCCATCGCTTCTTCGCTTCCGACAAGATCGAGAATATCGTCGACAAGCTGGAACGCGACGCCGATATTGCGTCCAAAACGCGCGAAGGCTTCCAAGTCGGCGCCGCGCGCGCCGGCAAAGCGTCCGCCGAGTCGCGTCGCGCACTCAAGAAGCGCGGCGGTCTTTCCGAGGACGATGCGATTATAGTCGTCGACGGTCAATTCGAAATTGCCGATCGAATCGGTCTGAAAGAGCTCCCCTTCGACCGTCTCGAGACAGCGGACGGAAAATTCGCGGAAGACGTCGATATCGTCGCATTGGCAGATCAGTTTTAGCGCGCGCGTGATCAAAATATCGCCGATCAAGACGGCGCGGTGGGAATCCCATTTCACGTTGATCGTCTCGAGCTTCCTTCGGAACTTGGCGCCGTCGAGGACGTCGTCGTGGACGAGAGAACCGGTATGAATCATCTCCAACGCGGCGGCGCAATACACGGCGCGTCGATCCGTCCTTCCCCAGGCCTTCGCGCATAAGAGCAGGAGCGCGGGGCGTAAGCGTTTTCCCCCTAAACGGAAAGCGTAGTCGAGGTACTCGTTCATCAAAGGATCGATATGACGCAAGGCCTCGCGCAACGCTTCCGTCGTCGACTGCATCTCAGCCTCGATAGGTTTATAAGTCTTAACTAAATCGAACTGTCTTTTGGCGGTAACCGGCGCGTGACTTGTCATCGTTTATCCTTATACAACGCTCGACGATCTCTCCCGTGGGACGACGAAAACGCTACTATTTTTTGAGAGCGAGGTTTAAAAATTCAGCGCGAGTGGACGCGCGTCGACTGAACGCGCCCCTCATCGCGGAGGTCACGCAGTACGAACCGGGCTTGCGAATCCCGCGCAACGTCATGCAAGCGTGCGTCGCTTCGACAACGACGCCCACGCCCAACGCGTTGACCTCGTTCGTCAGGAGGTCGGCGATCATGTCGGTCATGCGTTCTTGCAACTGAGGACGTCGCGAGACGGTCTCGACGACGCGCGCAAGTTTGCTCAAACCGACGACGCGCCCCTGTGGAATGTAGCCAATGTGAACTTTGCCGGTAAATGGAAGAAGGTGATGCTCGCACATTGAGTGGAATTCAATGTCTTTAACGATCACCATCGAATCATACTTTTCCGTGAAAAACTTCTGAAGATGGACGGCGGGATCTTGACCGAGTCCTTGGAAAAGTTCGACGTACATTCTTGCGACACGCGCGGGGGTTTCAACGAGACCTTCACGATCGGGGTTCTCGCCGATAGCCAAGAGTATTTCGCGGACGGCGCGTTCGATCCGCTCTTTATCGACCTTAAAATCCTCGCCATTGGCGGGAATATCCTCATAATCAGGCAACATAAGATCCTCGGAATTCAGAATTTTCCCAGAGAGTGTTCCACAAATCGGGCCAGCACGACCGGATCTGCGCGCGAAATCAGCGCAGAAATTTGCTGTTCAGGAACGTTGAGATTTTTCAACGCCAAAACGACGCGTTTCCAAACCATCTCCCTTTTCTTTGGAGTTTCCGCCAAATAGAGCTCGGTCACCAGCTCGTTAAGCTTTTGGCGCATGATCTCCGGCTTATTCTCATAGTATCTTTTAATAATTTTATCCTGATAGGGAGTTCGTTCCATAAAATTCACCAGTAATAGTTAGCGTCTTCTCGACGAGACCCGTCGTGGCGTCTTCGGAGTCGTCGAACGCTGAATTTAATATAAAATTTCCTTGATTATAGACGACGCGCGCGCTTTGAAAAGTAGGCGGGAAAGGCGGGTCTGGGAAAAAGGGGCGTCTGGATATAAAAAGAGTGACGGGGACTTGTCAAGAATAGCGGCAATTATATAATGAACCAAACTATATAGCCGGAATTGCGTCTCTGGCGCTGAGAATCTTCTGTAGGAAAATTTTTCTCGACGTCGTCCTTTTCGACGCTTCGGCTCAACATAAGGAAGCGTACTATTGCCAAAGCAACCACAGAAACAAAAAGAAGAAGCGATTGAACTCAAAGGCACTGTGACGGAAGAAGTGCGCGGAGCGTTTCTCGTGAAGATCGACGACATGGATCACACGGTTCAGTGCACCCTTGCGGGCAAGATGCGTCGTTATAAGATTCGCGTCGTGCCTGGCGATCGCGTCCGAGTTGAGGTCACTCCTTACGATTTCGATCATGGTCGAATCTGTTTCCGCGAACGTTGATTTCACTGAAATCGAGTCCTAAGTCCCGAGTTCATAACTGAAGTTGGGACTTTTTTATTCTCCCGTCTTACTCAATAAAAAACCCCGACGCCGCCGGGGTCTTTTTTACTTCTATATCGTCTTGAGAGAAATCAGACGGAAATGCGATCGATAAGGTTCGTCACCTGAACCGCTCCGCTTCTGCGTCCAACGATCACGTTTTCGAAGGGGGACAAAATGAGCTGTCCGGAGAGTTCGCCCGCCATGACTCCCGTCGCGCCTTGGTGGATCGCGTCGACGGCAAAGCATCCGAGGCGCGTCGCCAGAATACGGTCGCCGGGCGCGGGGGTTCCGCCGCGTTGAACGTGTCCCAAAACGACCGAACGCATTTCGTAGGGAGATCCCGCTTCTTTGAGGACGTTAAGGAGCGCGTTGGCGCCGCCGAAAACGTCCCCTTCCGCGACGACCATGATGATCGAACGCTTACCCATCGTCTTGAAGCGACGAAGACGACGCACAATATCCTCAACATCCGTCTTGACCTCGGGAGTCGCCACAAGTTCGCAACCGCCCGCGAGCGCGATATACGCGGCAAGATCCCCGCAATGACGTCCCATAACTTCAACGAGAAACATCATGTCGTGACTACCGGCGGTATCGCGAAGCTTATCCACCGCTTCCACGCCGGTTTGAGTCGCCGTTTGGAAACCAATCGTGTAATCGGAACCGAGGAGATCGTTGTCGATCGTACCGGGCAGACCGACGATTTGTCCTTTCCAGTGCGCGCTCAACGCGAGAGCGCCGGACAAGGTGCCGTTTCCGCCGATGGTAATCAGAGCGTCAAAGCCGTGTCGCGTCAAGATTTCCGCCGCCTGCTTTTGCCCTTCTTCCTCATGCATACGAAGGCAACGACTGCTATTCAAAAACGCGCCGCCGCGATTCGTAAGGCCCGAGACTTCGCGCGGATTGATCTTATGATCCTTGCCGTCGTCGTCCGTGCCGCCCCAGATATCTTCGTTAAAGATTCCTTGATATCCATGTCGAATGCCGATAATCGAGTCGCCATACTTTTCGCCGGCGCGAATAATCGCGCGCAAACATGGGTTCATACCCGGAGCGTCGCCGCCGCTACACAACACGCCAATCTTCATTTCACTTACTCTCCGATGAAAAATATCTCGATTAAACGGGAGCGTTCTCCCGCTTCTTCTCTTTATTTCTTGCGCGGTTAGCGCAAGGCGTCCTATCCGAGTCGCGCGAATTTCTCCGTCGTCACAAGGAAGCCGAGGATTCTCCGTCCCCTTCGCTTTCGTCGGGCGCTTCAAAAGCCTCGTCTCCCTCAAATGCGCCGTCGGATTCCACGCTATTCGCCGCCTCGAACTCGTCTAGGCTAAATTCGCTCGATCCTCCGTCGCTCTTCTTCGCAAACCACGTGCTCGGGTTATACCATTTCGTCGCGCTTTCCTTAGCCTTTCGTTCCGCGCGTTCCTTCGCCTCTTCGCTCTTCACCACCGCTTCCACGTCGCGAACTCTCTTGAATACGCCCGCTTTATAACCGGGAAGCGCGTCGATCGCCAGCGGACATTCCGCCGCCTCGGCGCCAGATTCGCTCGCGTAAAGGAGTTTCTTCGTCTTCGCCTGCGTCAAGAACGAAACGACGTCTGGGTACGTGCCCCCTAATTCCACCAACGCGCGAATCACGTCGTCGACCTTATAACTAACGCGACGTTGTTCGTCGATTCCGTCTCCGGACTCGTAGCGCTTCACAATGACGTCGTTGTCTTCCGTGCGGATCGTCAAACGCGGATTCGCCTCGACGTCGACTTCCCCGCGAAGGTAGACCTGATCCGCATTGAACAAGACGATTTCAGGTCGCGTGCTTTGCGTGATATGAACGTAGGGAGTTCCGCCGCTATTGAGGCAGTGATAGCTGAACTGATCCGCCATATTCTCCCCTTGGATCATATAGTCCGTCGGATTCCGCGTCCATAACGCGCGAAACGCCCCGTAGCGCGTCTCAATATTCGATTCGCTCAAGAGTTTGCGTAGCTCGGCGTCGACGTCGAAGGAGGTCTTCATCGTCACGCCCAGAGTCGCGAGGGCCGCGGGGCGATATTTAGCGCTTTCGCGCGCGAAATCCGTCAAGATCTTCGCGACTTTCGGACGATCTTGTCGAATATTGAAATAGGCCGCGGTAATCGCCGAATTGAATCGGACGGCGTCGTTCGTCGAATCCAAACCGCGGCGGATCGCGTCGACAACCTTCGCGTTGCTCGAACCGATCGCTTCCAACTGAATCGCGGCAAACTCGGAATTCTCAGGATTCAACAGCTGTTCGGAAAGACGGTCGACGCGATCGTTCAACTCGTCGGTCGTCTCGTAAAAGGAGATCGCGCAAACGACGTTGACGTAACGAATGACGTTGTCGCGATATTCTTCCGGAATCTCCAAATTGATGCGCGCGGCGCCCGCCTTCGCTTCCGCCACTTTCTTCTTGCCCGCGTAACCGGGACGCGTATAGCTAAAGCGCTTATTGACGACGTCTTCAATACGTTGCGCGACGCCCGCGGAACGCTCGTCTTCTTTCAACTCCAGCCAAATAGGACGCGGGCGCGTGACGACGGCCCCGCCGATAATCTTACCCTGTTTGTACGCGAGAGGGCTCCCCTTTTCGATCAGATTCGGGTCGAGGGTGACAAAGCCGTTGACGACGCCCAGACGATACCCGCGTCTCACAATATCCGCCGTCATGTATTGATACATCTCGGCGTCTTCGACATAGCCGTTTTGAATGCTACTCGCTTCGGAATTTGGAAGGAGTTTGATGGTGGCGTCGAGTCGATCCCCCTTTTGCGCTCCAGGCGGAACGATCGTTTCGAGCAGGACGATCGCAGTGTTTAGCGAAGCAATTTCCGACTTAGCGGTTCGTTTTTTCTCGATATCGCGACTCAAGTCGTTCAACACGAGCTGTTGATAGGAAGAAGGCGGTTCGTCCGCGCCCGTTCCGTGCAGTCCTCTAACTAACGTCGCGCCCTCGATCTTCGCCGCGTTCACATTCGCCGGACGCGCCAAGTCCTGAACAAGGCGCCCCTTGTTCATCAAGACTTTGCGCTGCTGTTCCTGCATCGGATCAACCTTCGGAACCTTATTCGTACAGCCAGTCGCTGTGAACGCAACAAGAATTAGTACGGCGATCGTTATTCTAAACATTCTATTTCCTTCATATATCAACGGCGTTGCCATGCGTCTAAAATACGCGCGTTGAAATCATAAGCAAATCGAAGGTCTGGCGTCAACGTCAACAATGGAGGTTCCTATAAAAAAACGGCGGCCAATAGCCGCCGGTCTTCATCATTTTGCCTCGTCGATCACTTAACGAATTCAGCGATGCGATCGAAGGCAATTTTCAAGGTTTCCATGCTGGCGGCAAAGGAGGCGCGCGCGTAACCGTCGGCAAAGAACGCGCTACCGAAAACCGTCGCGACCTTCTTCTGTTCAAGAAGCGCGAGACACCAATCTTTGTCCGTCTTCACTTCAACGCCTCCGTACGTGCGTCCAAGGAAATTCTTAATATTCATAAACGCGTAGAACGCCCCGTCCATCTGAGGAGCGGAAAGGCCCGGAATTCCCGCGATACGCTCCGTCACATAATTACGACGCTTTTCGAATTCCACTTTCATCGCTTCGACGCAAGACTGATCTCCTTCGAGAGCCGCCAATGCCGCGTACTGGCTGATACTGCACGGATTGGAGGTTTCCTGAGATTGGAGACTGCTCACCTTCTTCGTAAACGCTTCAGGAGCGAGGAGCCACCCGATACGCCATCCCGTCATCGCGTAGGTCTTGCTGACGCCGCCGATGAGGATCGTACGATCTCGAAGTCCGTCCATGACCGTGGCGAAGCTCGTGAAAGGACGTCCGCCGTAAACAAGGCGTTCGTAAATTTCGTCTGCGATAACGACGAGATCTTTCTCGACGACAATCTTGGCGAGAGCTAAAAGTTCGTCGCGCGTATAGCACGATCCGGTCGGGTTCGAAGGATTGCACAGGAGCAACATCTTCGTTTTAGGGGTGATCGCGGCGCGGAAAGCGTCGGCGGTCAGCTTAAAACCGTCTTCCTGCTTCGTCTCGACAATAACGGGAGTCGCTCCGCACAATTTAATAAGCTCGGCGTAACTCACCCAGCACGGCGCGGGCAAGATCACTTCGTCCCCAGGATTAAGGGAGGTGAAAAAAGCGTTGTGCAAAGAATGCTTGGCTCCGCACGACACGACGCATTGAGTCGGCTTGTAGTCGAGTCCAAAACGATTCTTATAATCGCGACAGACCGCTTCCTTGAGTTGAGGAATGCCGCTGGAAACAGTATAACGAGTGTGTCCGGCCTTCATCGCCTCGACCGCCGCTTCGCAAATATGCTTAGGCGTGTCGAAATCAGGCTCGCCAACGCTGAGGTTATAAACCGTCTCACCCGCGCTCTTGAGCTCCTTCGCCTTCGCCGACATAGCAAGCGTTGCCGAGGGCTCGACGCCTTGAACGATTTTAGAAACCTCAATAGACATTTTAAGACTCCCTCTATTATCAGTTTACTTAATATAATTTTACTTGGAACCGTTTGTAACTTCTGAAGATTACTCACCTTTCATTACCTAAGAAAGCAGAGTTATTCTTTTGTCTTCAGAATTTCAAAACGAAAATATTATAACAACGCCCCTCATACCCGCAAGGAGCATAAAGAGGCGGCTCGAGTAAAATTCAGATTTTATTAAAAAACGTGACGTCGCGTCGCGTTCAGACGTCCGCCGGGGGAACGTAACCGGGAGCGACGTATTTCACGACAACCTGCGAGTGAAGACCGCCGCGCGGCGTAAATTCCGACGTCAGTTTGAGATAACGCGGCTTCATTACAGAGACAAGATCGTCGACGATTTCATTCGTCAAGCGTTCATAAAAGACGCCTTGATTACGATAAGACTGAAGATAGCACTTCAAACTCTTGAGTTCGACACACTTCTGATCTGGAATGAACGTGAACGTCAACGTTCCGTAATCCGGCTGCCCCGTGACGGGGCACAAGGACGTGAACTCGGGACAAACATGCGTGATAACGTAATCTCTTCCTGGAAACGGGTTGTCAAAGAGGACAAAGATTTCCGGCGACGGCTTCTTTTCAACAACGTCTGGCATAATACTTCCTATATTTTTACCGAACGCGCATGGAGCGCAAAATATCAAACGTTCACTCCGATTCGGGAGTTTCTTTTTTCGTCATTTGCAGGATTTCGGCGGCAAGGGTGCGATAGTCCTCGGCGCCGTTCGACTTCGCGTCGTAATCGAAGATCGACTGTCCGTAACTCGGAGCTTCCGCCAGGCGAATATTGCGTCGAATATTCGTGTCGAAAACCACGACGTCGCGCCATGCGGCGGGACGACCTTCGTGCTGTCCGAAGAACGCATTAACGTCGTTTTTAACGTCGTTCGCGAGGGTCGTACGACCGTCGTACAGGCACAGAACCACGCCTGAAACGCGCAACTTGGAGTTGAGACGCTTCGAGACAAGTTCAATCGTCTCAAGAAGCTTGCTCAAGCCGTGCAACGCAAGGAAGTGCGGCTGAAGAGGAATAATCACTTCTTCGACGGCAACGAGCGCGTTCAACGTCAAGACGCCCAAAGAAGGCGGGCAGTCGACGATGATAAAATCAAACTCCATATTATCTTCGGCGATCTTATCCGCAAGGATTTTCTCGCGTCCAAGGACGCTCGCCAACTCGAAATCGGCGGCGGCTAGATCCAAGTGCGCGGGAACCAGCCAAAGATTTTCAAGCGCCTGACGCCGCACAGAGTCGAGGGAGACGTCGTTGACCAAGACGTCGTAAACGGAGGGAAATTCGCGCTCAAAGGTTAAGCCTAAGTGCAAAGACGCGTGGGCCTGCGGGTCAAGGTCGATCAGCATAACCTTATACCCAGCGGCGGCCAGAGCCGCGCTAAGATTGACCGACGTCGTCGTCTTGCCGACTCCGCCCTTCTGATTCATGATCGCAATCGTACGCATAATCGAACCCCACAACCAACGAAAACGCCGCGCGGCAAAAGCGGAGAACAACGCGTTCTCGCCGCGACACGACTTGACACGAAAGTATAAACGAAAAGGACTAATCGCGCAAGGGCGCAAGAAACGAAAAAAGCGCGCCTTATCTCGCTGATAAAGCGCGCTTCATGCTATCTTAGACGAGAGCGCAAATCAGTTGCAACTAGGAGCCGCGGCGGCTTCCGTCGGAGCGCAAGGAGCGCAGGTCGGAGCGCAAGGCGCGCAAACGTTCACTTGAACCGGAACCTGGTAGGTGCAGACGCGAGGAACCGTACGAGTAACCGTGTAGGGAACCTTCGTGCAGACGAGCTGGTAACCGCACACGTTCTTGGTGTACTGAACAGGCTTCATGACCGTGTCGTAGACGGTGCAAGTCTTGACTTCAGGAACGACTTTGCAGACCTTGTAGTTGACGACTTTGCTGACCTGTTCGGGGACGCAACGCGCGACTTTGCAGGTGACGGTGCGAACTTGCTGCTGCGGAACGCAACGGGTCACATTGTAGGTGCAGGTCTTCGTTTCGGGGACGATCTTGCAAACCTTCTTGTAGACGGTGCGGGTGCGCTGTTCAGGAACGCAACGGGTTACGTTGTAGGTGCAGACCTTCGTCTCGGGAACGATACGGCAGACGTTGTAGCAAACGGTGCGCATGCGCTGTTCGGGGACGCAACGAGTCACGTTGTAGGTGCAGGTCTTCGTCTCGGGAACGCATTCGTAAACTTTGCGAACGATCGTGCGGCAACGCTGCTGAGGAACGAGTTTGCAAACGTTGTAGGTGTAGGTCTTCGTTTCGGGAACGATCGAGCAGACGTTGTAAGAAACGGTGCGGGTGCGCTGTTCAGGAACGCAACGGGTCACGTTATAGGTGCAGGTCTTCGTCTCGGGAACATTGCGATAGCAGGTCTTATAGACGGTGCGGGTGCGCTGTTCGGGGACGCAACGAGTCACGTTGTAGGTGCAGGTCTTGGTTTCAGGAACGAGCTTGCAGACGTTGTAAGAAACGGTGCGCGTGCAGGTCTGAGGAACCATGCGGGTGCAAGTGACTTCCTGCATGCAGGTTTGGGGAACCCAAACTTTGCGGGTAGCGGTCGTTGGGGGGCACTGGACGGCGCAAATCTTGTAGGTCTGCGGAGCGCAAGGATCGCAAGGATTGCAACAAGCGACGCGGCGATAAACGACCTTGCCGGGAACCGTATAGGATTGATCCTGCCAAGAGCCGGTCTGAACCGGAACCTGCTTGGTGTAGGTTTGAGGAACCATCGTGCAGTAAGGCACCTCTTTCGTGACGGTCTCGGTAACGGGGCGCATGACGGTGTAGCAACGCTGACGCTGTTCGGTGACGGGCGTCATGACGGTGTAACAAACCTGCTGAGGAACCGTGTACGCTTCAAGGCGATTGACGGTGTAGGTGCGGGTCTTCTGCTCGGTGACGGGAACCATAACGGTGTAAGGAACCTGCTTCTGAACAGTGTCGTAGACGACGCGATTTACCGTACGAGTGACTGTCTTCTGAGCGTCTTCCCAAACCGTGCGATTGACGGTGTAGGAAATTTGTCGCGCTTGTCTCTCAGGAACGTATTTCGTGCAAGTAATCTGACGCGTAACCGGAACTTTCTGTACGGCGTTGCGATAGCAGACGACTTGTTCTTTTTCAAAAACGACCTTTCGGCACGTTTTCATCACTGTGCTACACTGAGCGGCGAACTCGCAAGCGCTCGGTCGCACCGCAGTGTAGGAGCAAGCTCCACAGTACGCGGCCTGCGCCTTTTCCGCGGAGAACGCGGTTAGCGCGACGACCGCCAAAAGGGCCGCGCCAAATAAATTTTTCATCTCAACCTCCATAATACACTAACGGACAAAACCGTCTCCATCCATGTCGCAACGCATCGTGAAGGAGTCAGTCGTCGCTTTTCGCTACGACTCGACAACCTACCGCCCGGAGACGCGCAAGCCGGACGCGGCTAACTGCGGCGTTTCTCTCGCACATGCAGTCTGAGGAAAACCACGTCTTTTTATCTCTTCGCTTTTTATCGGCTAACGACTTGAACATTCTTCAATGAAAATCATATCCGCCGATAAACTTGATAAAAGAACCAAACGTTACCGCCCCTTTCCCCTCCGTTTTATCGGTTTCTGGAGCGTTGATTTTTGTTTGGCGCATAAAAACGTCGCTTTGCAACATGAAGCTTTGTCGGGGTCGTCTTCGGTAAAAACGTATCCCTTTAATATCAAGGACCTCTCTAAATTTAGCTAGGTTTTGAAACAAGGTTAAGTCCCCAGACTCCGTCATTATATCAAAACAGGTAATTTAGACCAAAATTAGCGAGTGAAATTTAATAAAAAAAGCTCTATTTTTTCGAGACTATTCCTCTTGCGCGTTTTATCTTGATTATTACGCCGCTAACATATTTTACAATTTTTCAGAATATCTAACCTTTTTATCTATGCGTCTTCGATAACGTCGCTCCCCTTTTCTCCCTTGTTCCACTATTCCTTTTTCATATAATTTCCTTAGTTTGTTTTTACTCCCCTCACAAGAAAGGACGTTCGCATGTTTCACGCTCTTGACTGCGTCGTATGTATTCAACGTCAAGCGCTAGAAGCGGCGCGATTTGTTTCACAAGATCCGGAGATTCACGAGCGTGTCCTTGAGAGAACGATGCGAATTCAACTCGCGGAAGGATTGAAGGCTTCCTCCCCTTATCTAGGAACTCTCGTCCATCGCGCCGTTCGAGAAATCACGAATAATCCCGATCCATATTACGAAAAAAAGAAATTTTTCAACCGTTCCGCTCTCGAACGGTGGGACGTCTTCCAACGCTGGATCCGCGAATCGGGCGATCCCTTTGAAACGACGGTTCGCCTAGCGATCGCCGGCAACTCGATCGACTTCGCGATGGAATCGATTACTGAAGAACGCGTCAACGCGATGATCGGCGCCGCGACGTCGCAACCTCTGCACGGCTCGATTGAACAACTGCGCGACGCCTTTAACCGCGCCCAATCGATCGTCTACCTTACGGACAACGCGGGAGAGATCGTCTACGACCGCCTCCTTATCGAAACGCTCGTCTCCGACCAATTCAAAAAAGACGTCCTCGTCGTCACGCGCGGCGCCCCCATCATCAACGACGCGCTCCTTGAGGACGCGCATGAAGTCGGTATCGCCGACGTCGCGCCTGTCATTTCCAACGGTGGAGACGGTCTCGGCGTCATTTTCGACTATACCAGCGACGAATTCAAAGAACGCTTTCTTGCCGCCGACCTTGTCGTCGCGAAAGGACTCGCCAACTTTGAAACGCTATGGGACGGGGATCCCCGTTATAAGGCTAAAGAAATCGCGTTCCTCTTCAAAGTGAAATGTCCGTTCATCGCCAAAGTCGTCGGCGCCAATCTCAATGATCTCGCGATCCTCTTCCAGTGATATAAAGAAAGACGCGTTGTCAACGCAACCATAAAAAAAAACGTCGTGCGAAAAAGGCAACGACGCTTTTTACATGACAACCAACCTTGAACGGAACTCAGAGGAACCATCTAACCAAGGAGAGCGTCCGATGGGAGTCGAACCCACAATTGGAGCTTGGGAAGCTACCGTGTTACCGCTACACTACGGACGCAGATTTCTAAATCTCAAGGCGCTTACGCCCCGTAACGAAAGGTATTCTAGCAGAGTTTTTATAGAAAGCAAGCGTTTTTTATTCAAGTTTTATTTTATTCATAAAAAGGGTTTCCAGTCTTCAGTTGTTTTTCATACCGCGGAGCGTCTCATCGTTAAGCTTGATTTCACCCCCTTCCACTTCCAGTTTCATATCCGTCCCAAGACGAATCCTACCCGCCATAAATTCCGCAAGAACAGTGCGCGGAGCCCCCGAATACGCCTGCTGAACGATTCGCGCCTTCGCGTTCCCCGAGCCCGACAACGTCAAAAGATTCTTCATCGCTGTATAACTTAAACTCTCGCACGTCCCCGTATACTCCCCCAGCCGGAAAGTCACGTTGCCGCGTGCGTCCGCCTCCATGGTTCCCTTCGTGTTTTCGGGAGTCGAAACCAAACGATAAGTCGCCTCCGAACTGTTGAAAACGATCGACTGATCCGGCCACGTCGAAGAGTTAAAGAGCGTTGCGCGAACGTTCGGCCCCGCAACGTCGCAAAGTAGCGCGCGAACCCCTTCCGTCACCTTCACTGAACTTTCCTTCAAAAGACCTGTCGCCAAACCGAATTCCGCGCTAACGCGCACCCACTGCGAAGTCTTTTCAGACGTCGGGGCCTTCCCTTTAGCGACGCCGCCCGCGTCAAGGGACGACACGCCCCCGTAGTTCGACAAAAGCGTCGCTTCGAGGTAACCGCCTCTTTCGACGGTGAAACTCTCGTCGTTCCAATCGACGCGGATTCCCGAACATTGCAGGTTATAGAATCCGTTAAAGGTTTCGACCGCGTTTTCTTCTGGGGAACGCGTCTGGAAATGCATCACGACGGGCCGTTCCGTCGCATGAGAGATGCATTCGACATAGTCGATCTCGGGAAGAGAGTCGCCGTCCGTCTTAAAGTTGAACAAATCGATATGTTCCTTCGGCGTAACGCGCGTTTCGTCGCAGACCAAATACCCGTCGCTCATCGTCAACCGCACGCCGTCTTCGTCCCCCGGAACAGGATCGGTAAAAGCCGCGGTAAATTCTCCCGCGACAACGGGATCGAGGGAGCGCACCAAATCGTCAACCTCGGCGGCAAGAGCCGCAGCCTCCGCCGTCGACTCCTCCGATTCAACCGTCGAGTTCGAAAGAAAGCGCAAGTAATTCCCGTCGAAAATCAAACCGCCTGTCCACTCAACGAGGAAAGAGTCGGCCCCCAACGAATCGAGCGCCGTCGACGATTGCGAATCGTCGCGTCGGAGTTTCTGCGTCGACGGTTGAAGCGCCACCTTGCCCGGTCCGTAGATCTGAATCGTATTACGGGCCGCGTCCACATACGTCCTCTTCCCTTCGAGATTCATACCATTGAGGTTAAGCGTCGCGTTTTTCGACAACGACCAAACGTGAAACTTCATCTCAGGCGTCAACGGATTCGACGCAATCACGCAGTCGGAGTCGAGAGACGCCACGACTTCCCCCTCCGCGTTGTCTCCTTGAAAACGCGCGTTCCCCGCAAGGATGGCGCGAATAAGACGCAACGTCCCACGTCCCGACGAGGCGGGAAGAAGCTCGCATTCGAGATCCAAATGATCCCCTTCTACTTCAAAAGTTCCCGTCGACTCCGATCCGTCGGCTCCTACGCTCAGCGACTCGGCGAATCCGTCCATCGACGTCGCCCCTGAATTCGACGCGACGAGAGAGCCTCCGCTCGACAAACCGCTTTGGTCGCTAAAACTAATTTTCACCAAATCTCTAATACGCATCGATCCCCGTTCCGTCTCGAGCTTCACGGCTTCCGTAAATTTGGCGCAAATCGGCTTCATACTGAAACGCGTGAGCGAAGAATTCCCTCCTCCATAGAGCTCCGATGCGTTTGCCGGCGCGTTATCCGCCTGCGCCAATCGGAACCAGAAATTCGCCTCTTTCGCCTCAAAGGAGCCGATTCCTTCCGCGACGCAGCGCGTCGTTCCCGACGCCGTCATTTGATAAACGCCGTCAAAAAGACCGTCGTCTCCTTTCACGGGAAGGATTCTCAACTCTTTTCCCCAGGTCGTCTCGACATTGATCGTTTCATTTTTCGCGTTCGTGACGTTCGTTGAGATCACCCCGTCTTGATCGGCTCTGAGACTTGCCAGCTCGGAATTTTCGTCGAAATTCGCGACGATCATCGGCGATTTCAGGGAGGAAACGGAAGAGGAGCCCCCTCGAACCGTTTCCGTCACGGTCACGATCACGGGCGCAATACTCGCAGAAGAAACGTCGTGAGAATCATAAGCGGCGGCGCCCGCGGCTGAAACGCCCACGGAGCCGGGCCCGTTAAGGGTGTTCTGGAGCTTAAACTCTCTCTTCTCGACGTTGTAAAGAGCGCGCATCGCCTGCACTTTAACGGTGCGAAGTTTCGTCGGATCGGAAGACGCAGGCACGTAAACAAGCGTCAACGGCGCGTCTTCCCCCGTGATCAAGAGCCCTGTCGTCTGAAGGCGCGCCAACTTTCCAGAAGGCTTTGTGCGAAGCGTGCGACTCCGTACGGAGGGAAAGTTCGACGTCGCCAACTTCAGCATTTCATGATCCTGAAAAAAGAGAAAGAAGGAATCCCCCTTCAGGCGGCAAATACGCTCCATATTGCTCTTGAGAATCGCGTCGACGTCGCCGTCAAAACGTAAGCGCCATTCTCCTAGCTGATTCGCCGTTCGCTCAAAATGCACGCCCTTCTGACACCCCACCTCAAGTTCGTCGACGCTTTCAGAGGAACGTTTTCCGCCCGCGTCAAAACGAAACGCGCTCGGAAAGAGGTGAATCAAATCAATATTGCTCAGTTCGACGCTTTCGATGGAGATTCCCGAACCGATATTTCCTTCATGGAACGTCTTGTTAAGGAACGCGGTTTCCCGTTCCTCGTCGGTCTGCGCTTCCTCGATCTCGTTTTGCTGGCTCCTGGCAAGATAGTCTTTCAAATCGGTCGGAACGGAAAAAGAGATCGAGAGGCCTTGTCCCGCCCCATAATGAGGGCCAATCTGAAACGTGAACTTCGAGTTCGAGCGCAATTGTTTGGGAGATAGAAGGACGCCGCGCGTTCGGAACGAAAAGTTCAGATTCTTTTCGTCGGTTTCGTCCCCGCCGCGTACGACGAAGTTCCCTCTCACCTGCGCGTTCTTAAACGCCGTAGGCTCTAATTTTGCTCCGCCGCGTTTAACGCTCGTGAGAAAATCCCCAATATTGCGATTAAAGGCGATAACGACGTCCTCCATCTCAAGAACGATGGCGCGACGAGAACGCGTCGCGACGATCTCTTCTTTATCAAGTCCCTGTTGGTCGGGCGTCGCGGGGGGGAGCCACACGAAGGTGCACACTTCGATCGGGACGTCGTTGCGTCGCGGATCATATTGCGGCCACCTTTTCAGAAAAACAAAATAGGTTTCTTCATAAGAGATGAAGACAGGATCCTGCCGCCGCCAATCGTTCGGATCGGGAAAGAGTCTTTCTATATCGAGATACTCTTCGACGCGCTTTTGCAACTCTTCTTCAGGAGAGTCGCCCCAGGAACGGGTTTCGAAGTGGACGCTCTTAACCTGCGCTTCGTCTTTTCCCGTCTCGGGGAACAGACGTAGCCAAATAGGCGTCGCCGCCAACAAAATCAAAAAAGAAATGATAGCTCTTTTCATTCCCGTCCGTCCCTCGTGTCTTAACGCGCCCTCCAATAGCAACGCGACGTCCATAATGGGGGAGTATACAGACGTCGCGCGAAAAAATCAAGACGGAGCCGCGAGGTTTAGAAAGCGTCGATTTCCGATCTTGTCGCCAAGGAAGGTTGAGCGCCAGGACGCGTTACGCTGATAGCGGCGGCTTTGGTGGCAAATTCCGCGGCTCCTTGCGTCGTCTTTCCTTCCGCGAGCGCGACGGCGAACGCGCCGGTCCACGCGTCTCCTGCGGCAGTCGCGTCGACCGCTTGCACGCGACGCGATTCAACGAAGAGTCGCGAACCGTCCTGCGATAAAATGACGACGCCCTTTTCCCCAAGGGTCACAACGGCGACTTTCACGCCCGTTTCAAGAAGCTTTTCCGCCGCCTTGAAAGCGCTCTCTTCATCCGTGACGGGAACGCCGACGAGCGCCGCCGCTTCATGCTCGTTCGGCTTAACGATCGAAACATATTGCAGAAGCGACGCGGGAAGAGGCTCTTTTGGCGCGGGCGCGGGATCCAAAATGAAGGGAACGCCCGCGTCATGCGCTATTTTCGCGGCATACTCAATCGTCTCAAGGGGCGTTTCAAGTTGCGCAACCACGACGTCCGCGGAACGAATCGCGTCCGCCGCGGCGTCGACGTCCGCGGGAGAGAGCGTAAAGTTCGCACCTGAAGCGACGGAAATTAGATTCTGTCCACGAGCGTCTACTAAAATCAACGCCACGCCAGTCGCATTCTCCGGATCGCGCTTCACATAGCTCACGTCGATTCCCTCGCGCTTATAACCGGCGAGCGCTTCGTCTCCAATCGAATCGGCTCCCAAACTCGCGACGAAAACGACGTCGCCCCCCGCGCGAGCCGCCGCGACCGCTTGATTCGCTCCTTTGCCTCCCGGCGCGGTCGCGAAGACGCCGCCAACGACCGTTTCTCCCGGCGACGGTATCTTTTCCGATCGAATCGTCATATCCGCGTTCGCGCTTCCAACTACAACTATTATTGCCATCTCTCTCCTCCCGCTCTAAAAAGACAAAGTCGCGCGACGACCTTCCGCCGCGCGACTCTTTTATAACGACGTTACTTTTCCGCGCTCTGCGGAACCTTATAATGCAACGATTCCCAGTAAATCTCGTCGAGTTCATACGGATTGTAGCTCGCGTTCGGATCCGCGTCGTACGGCAACAATCCATAACGAATCATCTCGCGAAGATAAGGCCACCGCGGAACATACCTCTGAGGACAATCCTTTCCGTTATTCTCGCTTGGTATGAGCATTTCCGGGCGATTATCCTCTTCGAGAATGTACTGCCTTCCGCGTTTGATCGCGTTGAGAATCGCGAGGTAATCTTCATCTTCGACGCTCGTAAAGACGGGCTTTCCCGACTTTTTTTCGCAAACGCCCAAACCGCCCGCCGCGCGACTTAGCGGCGCGCGCACCGCCTTCGAAAGCTCCGGATAGGAAAGATCGAAAATTTCAAAACGGCTATAACGTCCGTAGGCCTGCGCCAAGTCGTGAGGAATGAACGTATCCTTCGCGTCACGCGGATTTCGAGGCGTGTAGTTGTCGTTGTAGATCGAGTAATTTCCGAATCCGCGACCCGGATCCAGAGGCGTGTGGCATCCGTCGCAACGTCGAACGATCGCGTCGCTCATTGCTTTCGTTTCAGGCCACGCCTGTTCGTTATGAACGGGCTCATTTTCGAGGTAGTAGCCGATTCCTCCGGAAAATTCCGCGGCGTAAGTTCCAATGTAGTTGGCGCCCGCGTCAATCCAGTAGCTGATAATCTTTCGATCCTCCGGCGTCATTTCCACGCCCCCGTGCTTCTCGTCGATCATCTTGAGAAGACGGCTCGACCCCGATCCAATTTCGTACGGGTCAAAATTACTCTTGGCTTGGTTTCGGTTGTCCCCGAAGAGACGCAACCACGACATCTGAGCATACGCGATCGTATAGATAGGCGCCCAGTGGCCGGAAATATTGAAATTACCTTCTTCGCGGTCGGGATTATGGCACTCGAGGCAGTATTTGTCGAGGATCGGCTGAACGTCGCGCGTGAACGCGTAGACTTGCGGTACGCCTTCGACCGGCTGAATATCGACGGGGGGCTTCTCCATCAGTCTAAGGAGTCGATTCTTCTCGTCGGCGCCTGCGGTTTCGGTGCGTTCTTCGTGGCATCCGACGCACGAGAGTTTTTCGCCGGGCATGACGGATGTGAAGGAATGCATTCTCTTAACGGCGCGTCCTTCGTGATCCATCGCAACGAAGAAGATCGGACGATTCGCAGGAGCGCGGAAATACGCCGAACCGTCTTCGTTGACGGGGACGGATCCGAGCAGGCGCTCGAGGGTAAAGGTGCCGTAGAAACTCATCATGTCCATACCGCCGGAATAATGGATCGGCTTGGGGAGAGTTTCGTATACCAGTAGTTCCTTAATCGATCCCGGTTCGACGGTTCCCATCTTTCGCCCATGATAAACGTTCGCCAGCGCGATCGTGCCCGTCGTTTCTTGAGGATTGGTCGAGTCAACGAGGATCGGCTCGCGTTCTCTCGGCGCGAGGGGACGCGGTTCGTTGATCCAGAAACCGGCGTCTTTCAATTCCTTCGGGAGCGTAAAGAGATTCGTCTCGTGTCCGCGATCGTCAAGAATCGCTAAACGGTCGTAAGCGGCGGCGATGAAGAGCTCTTCGCTAAACGCCCACGGATCGGAATAATGACGCGATCGAGAAATCGTCTTCGTCGCCGCGGGCGCGTCAGGACCCATTCGCGGATCCACAACCGTCACGTACCCGTAATGCTCCGGATACCCATGTCCAGGCGAAAAGGTGCAGACAATCTTTCCCCCCTCGGAATTCGGAATCGGCTTGGGGCCCAACATTGCAACGCCCGGTCTTTGATTGCCGTAGAAGATCATCTGTCGCGTTCCGTCCTGCCCCATCGTCCACAGATGGTGATAGTGAGTCTGAGAACGGTCGACATACTCCCACCGCATGTAAATAATCTGCCCGTTGGGAAGAGGCCACGGGGTGTTGTCTTGCTCGATATTGCACGACAATTCGCGCAGGGTTCCGTCGGGATAACGCTTATAGAGGGTTCCCACCTGCGTCAACCAGCATTGAACGTAGCGTTTGGCGCGCGTAGAGCAGAAGATAATCGAATCGTCGGGCAACCATGTCGCTTCATAGTCGTCCCACCCCGGAGGCGCGAAATCGCGTTCCGCGCCTAGCGGCGCCGCGGAGACTCTCTTAGCGCTTGAAGTCGAAGGAGTCAATCCTTCCGGCAATGGCGCGGGCGCGTCCTCCCCTTCCCCTGTGAGACGCGTTAGTCCCGTTCCGTCCGACTTAATCGTGTAGAGGCTGTAATGGAACTTTCCTTTGGGCAACCACGAAAAGAGGATCGTTTTTCCGTCGTAATGAACCTGCGGATCGCGGAAATTTCCTTCCGAGTCCTCGATAATCGCGCGGATAGCTCCCGTTTTCAGATTGTAGGCATAGATACCGCCGCCTGTGCCCAGAGGGAAAGGATAACGGCACGCGTTATCAGCGTAGTATCCATAGTTGGCGTACCAGTGCGGGTCGGTAGCGGGCTTTCTCAAGCAAAAGATAATTTCCTCGAAGCCTTCCTCTTCCGCAGTTTCTTCCAGCTGTTCCTGAAGATTAAAAGCGAGGGCGGCGGCTTCAGGAGAAACGCGTTCCATGAGCTCTTCCGTGGTCGGTCTAGTTTCGAAGACCGCAATTTCCGACGCGCCCCAGTTCTTTCCCCCCTCGTAACCGGAGAGGAAACGAATCGTTAATCCCGTCGTTTCGATCGGCGCAAATTCGACAATCTGAGCGCCGTGACGCATCTCGAACGTCCCTTTGGCGATCGGTTCGTCGGAACCTTCGCCGTAGATTTCATAATCGCGGAAGCATTCTTCAATCAATTGGGAGCCGGTGCGTCCGTAATAAACGACGGTCGAGATCTTTTGCGGAGTATCCCACTCCATATAGAACTCGGCGGAGTCGCCCGTTTTGTCCCCACGAACCGCCCAAGCGGCTCTGACGTCGCCGCTTTTCGGCTCCGCCACGCGACCGTCGATCGCGCCTTGCGCTTCGTAACTTTGGTCGAAAACCGAATCGGCTTCAACGCGCGCTAAGTACGCTAAATTCGGATTTGAAAGATTCTTCTCCTCTCCCCTCGCTTGCGCCGTCGGAAGCGGAACGCAACACAAAAATCCCAGAACTAGGATCATGGGAAGGATTTTTTTCATATCGTCCTCCTATTATGTTGAAGTCGTATCGACTCAGCTTTAGTAATTAGGGGTCGGCGCTCTAAAGTCGTCGAGATTGATCTGACGGAACCATTCGATAGAGCGCGTCAACCCTTCGCGCAACTGAACTTTCGGCTCCCAACCCAGAACTTTTTTCGCGAGCGAAATATCGGGCTGTCGACGGCACGGATCGTCGACGGGGAGCGGCTTGAAGATAAACTTCGGTTCTTTACCGAGGATTTCCCAGATGAGATTCGCGAGTTCGAGGATCGTAAATTCGCCTGGATTTCCCAAATTGACGGGCCCAACGAAATCCTGATCGTTTTCCATGAGTCTCACGAGCCCTTCGAGGAGATCGGAGTAATAGCAGAAGGATCGCGTTTGCGAGCCGTCGCCAAAGATCGTAATCGGTTCGTCACGGAGCGCTTGCCGTATGAAGTTCGAGACGACGCGTCCGTCGAAGGGATGCATTTTCGGCCCGTAGGTGTTGAAGATACGCGCAATGCGAATTTTCACGCCGTACATTCGCGCGGAATCCATAAAGAGGGTTTCCGCGGCGCGTTTCCCTTCGTCGTAGCAAGCGCGTGGGCCGAGAGTATTGACGGCGCCGCGATAATCTTCGCGCTGGGGATGGATCTCGGGATCCCCGTAGACCTCGCTCGTCGACGCTTGGAGAATCGTCGCGCGGCATTCTCGCGCAAGTTCGAGAAGATTGATCGCGCCCAGAAGGGAGGTCTTCATCGTTTTGATTGGATTGTATTGATAGTGACCCGGCGCAGCGGGACACGCCAGATTATAAATTTCATCGACTTCAAGCTTGATAGGAACGGTAACGTCGTGTCGGATGAGTTCGAAATTCGGTTTAGACAGAAGGTTTTCGACGTTAGATTTCTGACTTGTAAAGAAATTGTCCAAACAAATCACGTCGTGACCGCGATTGATCAAGAGTTCGCACAAATGCGAGCCTAAAAAACCGGCGCCGCCGGCAACCAACACTCTCTTAATACGAGCCATACTTTCCTTCTCCAAACCAGCGTCAACGCGACGCAATCAGCCGTTTCTTCGATTATATCAAAACGCGAAGGCAAAATAAAACGTTTGAAGAAGAAAAAAGAAAAAAAGAGGGGTCTGGTCAAACCAGATCCCTCTTTCTCAATTAAGCGGATCGATTTCTCGCGCACTGGTCAGTCGAAGAGGCCTCCGAAGAAGTCGTCGTCGATCGCCGCGAAAGCGTCGTCCAAGACGTCGGAGCCGCTAGCGGTCTGTCCCTTGGACGCGTTGGAATCGAAGTCGAAGAGTTCCGCGTCGGAGTCAAGGATGGCGGAAGAGGCCGAGTTCACGACGATCATTCCCACGGTCGAAGGTTCAAGAGAACCGACGTACACGATCGGCTGGTATACGCCGTTGGTCGTGTAGAGGTGCGAGAAGGTCTGCTTCGTACCCGTCTTAGACGAGGTTGACAAACCGGAACCGTCGTTCCAGTCGATAGCCCACCAAGCGTAGGAATCGCCGTTCGATTCGATCACGACGGTCGCCACGGTGTTGGAACCGACCTTGTTTTCGACGACGCTCACGGTATATTCCGCGGCGGGAGCGGCGATCGTATATTCCACGACCTCGGACCAATCGGACTCGTCCTTGACGGAGCTCGCCAGAGCCTTGATGCGCGCTTCAACGACGTCGTCGGCGCTGAAGGCGGCGTTCACAATTCCGTAGTTCCCCGTCATAGCGGAAGTCGTCGTCCATTCTTCCGTTCCCTTGAGACGATATTCAACGACGTATTCCTTCGCAGGATCAACGGTTTCCCAGACAAAGGCGAGTTCGCCGGACGTCGTCAATCCGATAGTCGTGATCGCCGGGGTCGCGTAGCTAGCCGCGACAGGCTTGGAGACGACGATTGTGAAGGACTGTTCCACATACGCCATACCCGAGTCGGTCGAACGAATCACTACGTTGAATTCGCCAGCGGCGAGGGTTCCGGAAACGACGAGTTTATCGCCGTCGATCGCCAGAGCGTTCGTTTCATCCGAGACGATGGAGTAGACGAAGGAGTCGTCCGCGTTGCCGTCGGTCGTGGTGAGGACGCCGACAAGCGTTCCAGGCTTAGCGTTGGAGTACAACGCGCCGTTGAGTGCGAGATCGACGTTCGTCGGAGCGAGGTTGCCCTGCTCTTCATACGCGCCCATATCGACAGAGGTCGAGGCGACGCGGTTCAATCCCGCATGATCCACGGTCAGAGCGCCGTTGCGACCAACCGCCAGGGCGGTAGCCCCGGCGTCGATCATCGGCGAACCGACGAGGAGCGAGAGATCCCAGGTCGACCACTGGGCCTTCGCAACGCTCGCGCTGGTCGGCTTCGTGAAGCTCTTGAACTTAGGATCGACAGAGACGGAGCCCGAACCGAGGGAGGCGTTCGTCGCGCCGACGTTCGAGTAACGGGTCGTCGCGGCGCTATCGGCCAAGATCTGCTCGGCGTAGACGTCCGCCCCGATCGTCGCAACGTTGCCGTAGACGATCGAGTTGTCGACGTTCAGGATATGGTTCGCCCAAACGCCGCCGCCATTCTCAGCCGCCACGTTGCCCGCGACGGTGGAGTTGACGATGTTGACGCTCCAGTCGCGATCTTCGGAGATCACGTCGAAGGCGTTGATCTGAGCGTAAACGCCCGCGCCGTTCCGCGCCGAGTTGCCGATGATCGTCGAGTTGACGATGGTCGCGCCAGCGTAAGCGCCGACGCCGCCGCCGTAGTACTGAGCGGAGTTGCCCGCGATCGTCGAGTCCTCAATGTAGAGGCTGCCGCGGTTGTAGAAACCGCCGTAGTACTGCGCGGAGTTGTTCGTAATCATAGAACCGATCACTTCCATGTCGCCCGCGTTGTACACGCCGCCGCCGTACGCCGAAGAGTTCGAATCGATCGTGACGTTCGTCAGCGTCAGCTTAGCGTAGTTGACCAAACCGCCGCCGATATAGTTAGGATCGTCCGGACGCGCCGAGTTGATGTTGTTGCCGCCCGTAATCGTGATGTTTTCGAGACCGACGACGATATCCTCGTTCTCGGAACCGACGGAGACGACCGAACCGACGAAGCTCGAACCGTCGAGAATCAAGCCGTTTTCGGCGATAATCGTCACGCTGTCGTTAATCTCAAGAGTACTCAAGAGCGAGATGTTCTTGACGCTCGGATCGATGTAGACGACGCCCACGCCCAGGCTAACGGCGTAGTCGATCGCTTCGCGCAACGAGATCTTATCGTCGATATTGCTGTAAATATCCTCTTCCGTCGTAACGGTGACCGAAGGTTCTTCGAACGGATACTCGTACGCGCCGATATCGATCGAGCGAAGCGAGTTGCAGACGCGCGTCTCGCCGTAGTAGTCGTATTCGAGGATCTTCGATTCAGTCGCATCGAGCGCATAGGCGTTGCGACCGGCGTCAATCGCGGGCGAATCATTGCTGATGCGAACGTCGACGGCGCTTTCGTTGGCGAGCGCGCCATTCTCGAAAACCGGAGCGTTCATGAAGCCCGCGTCGCCCGTCTTGGAGGAAGACATGGTCGGAAGAACGCCAACGCCAGTCGTGGAGCCAAGGAGCGAGTTGAAGAGGTTCGCCGATTGCGTGGAGCGCAGGTCGGAGCCGAGCGTCGCGTAGTTGGAAGCGAGAATCGTATTGTACAGATTCGTCGCGCCTTCAGCGTAGACGCCGCCGCCGACGTTAGCGGAGTTGGCCGCAACGGTGGCGTTTCTCATCTTGAGAGCGCCGGTCGTGTAAACCGCGCCGCCCGATTGTCCGGCGGAGTTCTTCCAAACAAGAGAGTTGGAAACGCTCGTGACGGAAGTGGAATCGCCGTAGATCGCGCCGCCGTTCGCCGTCGCGACGTTGCCTTCGAGGTTGGAGGACGTCGCGTAGAAGGAACCGGCGTTGTAAACCGCGCCGCCGTTCGCCGCGCTGTTACCCTTGAAGGTCGCGCCTTCGAAGGTAGCGGTCGAGTTCGCGTCGTTGTAGAGCGCGCCGCCGTCTTCCGTCGCCGTATTGGACTCGAACGTCGCGCCGTCAAGAGCCGTGAAGGAACCGCGGTTGTAGACCGCGCCGCCGTTCTCGGCGCTGTTGCCCGCGAAGGCAAGCACGTTCGTCGCGGTAAGGACGGAGTTCGCGGAGTTGTAGATCGCGCCGCCGTTCTGAGCGCCGTTGCCGCTGAAGGTCACGGAGTCGAGGTTGACGCTATAGAGCATGTCGCTCGTCGACGACTGCGAGTTGTAGATCGCGCCGCCGAAACCGTTCGCACGGTTGTTCGTGAACGTCGTGTTGGTCAAGGTCAGATCGCCGTAGTTGTCAATCGCGCCCGCGTCTTGCGCCGCGGTGTTTCCGACGAACGTGGAGTCGGCGATATTCGCGGAGCCGCGGAGCGCGTTGACAATCGCGCCGCCGTTGACCGCCGCGGAACCGTTGAACTCAGCGTTCGCGACAACGAGAGAGCCGCCCGCGTTGTAGATCGCGCCCGCGCTTTCGGTAGCGACGCCGTTCTTAAATGTCGCGCCGTCGATCTGAGCGGTACCGGCGTTGTAAATCGCCGCGCCGTTCTTAGCCAAGCCGCCGTCGAAGCTCGCGTTCTGGAGGTTGACGCTTCCAGCGTTGTAGATCGAACCGCCTTCGCCGGTCGCCACGTTGCTCGCGAAGGAGACGTTCGTCGCGGTAATGGTCGAGTTCGTCGCGTTATAGAGCGCGCCGCCCTGGGTCGCGTTGTTCTGAACGAAGGTCACGTCGTTCAAGGCGAGATTCGTCGCGTTGTAAACCGCGGCGCCTTGTTCCGCCGACGCGCCGGTGATCGTCAAGCCGTTGATCGTCACGTCGCCGTGTGAAGCCACGAAGGCGCGAGAACCGTTGGCGTTGATCGTAATATTGGCGTCGTCGCCCGCGATCGTCGTGCTTCTGTCGATCGTCAGCTCGCCGTTCGCGAGGGTGATCGTCGAGCCGTAGACCGACTCGGCGAAGGTGATCGTATTGCCGTAAACTTCGGAGAGGACGACTGAATCGGAGCCGTTCCAGACGAGGGCTTCGCCGGACTGTAGCGCATACTCGACGCCCGCTTCAAGCGCGACGGTTCCGTCCTCTTCGTTCGCAATGATCAACGCGCCGTTCTGATACGTCGCGGCAACGCCGTTCTCAAGCGTGAAGGAGTCGCCCTCGGAGAGAGTCTTCTCGATCGAGACGGAGGAAGAACCGTCCTTGCCGACGTTCGCGAGCGCTTCGCGTAGCGAGGTCAAACCGTCGTGAGCATCGACGATATCTTCCGCGGTCGTAACCACGAGGCCTTGGCGTTCGCAGACGGAGAATTTCGCGGTGTAAACGTTGTTCTCTTCGTTCCCCTCGACGACCTTGTCGCCAGAATCGACCGTAAGAGTGATCGCGTAGAAACCGGTTTCGAAGGTTCCCAAGTTCCATTCGCCCGCGACGAGCGCGTTGACGTCAATCCATTCGCTCTGATCGAGATATCCGACCGTATCGGAACCGTAGGTGCGAACGAAGGTCTTTTCGGAACCTGAAACGGCGTCGCCGTTTTCATCAAGTTTCGAGACGGTGATCGTGTAATCGAAGGAGGTAAAGATCGGAGAATCGCCGTAATTACCGAACTGGTAATCGAAGACGACGTCCCAACCTTCGACGAATTCGCCGAGGTTGACGCCATTGGCGGAGCCAAACTTACCGACGAGCGCAGGAGTATCTTCCGCGAAGGTAAGATCGGCGGCGCTGAGTTTCTGAGATTCGACGGCGCCCATATCGACGGCGTGAATATTACCGTCGACGTCGTAACCGACGAAGCGATCCTGACCGAAGACGTCCTTTTCGATCGCCGAACCGTCAAGGTTGACGGCAAGGTCGTTCGAGCCGGAGTTCAAAGCGGGAGACGCGGCGGTCGGCGCGTAAGTATCGTCGAGTTTCGGATCGATCGAAGCGTCGGCCGTGCCCGCGAAGGAGTTCTTGAGGAGGAGCGAACCGCTATCCAAAGCCGCTTCAGCGTCGCCGATGAGGCTGTTATTGGCCTTAGCGCTCGCGCTGTTTTCGAGAACGAGGTCTTGAGAGTTCGACGCAAGGATCGTGTTGTTAAGAACGACGTTGGCGTTGGAGGCGTAAAGTCCGCCGCCGAGAGTCGCCTTGTTGTCGACGATCGTCGTGTTGGTCGCGTTGACCGCGAGGGACGCGCCGGAGCCGGCGAAGGCGTAGATCGCGCCGCCGTTAGCCGCGTTCGCAGCGTTCTTTGCAACGAGCGTATTGACAAGATTGAGTTCTCCCGAACCAGTCGCGATAGACGCGGCAATCGCGCCGCCGTTGCGTTCGGCGGTGTTCTCGCCAAAGATGGAGTCGACGATCGACGCGCTGGAGTTAAGGACGAAGATCGCGCCGCCGTTCATCGCGGAAGCGTTTCCACGGAAGACGCCTTTGTCGACGTTGAGCAAACCGACGGAGTAGATCGCGCCGCCGAAGTACGCGGAGTTGTTGTTGATGAACTCGGAGGTATTGACGGTCAAGTCGCCGGCGTTGTAGATCGCGCCGCCGAGACCTTCGCGGAGAACGACGTCTTCTTCGTCGTTGTAAGCGATCGCGGAGTTTCCGTTGAAGCCGACGTTTTCAAGAGTCAACGTACCCTTGTTGAGTATCGCGCCGCCGATTTGGGCCGCGCCGTCGACGAAGTTCATCGAGCTCATGGTCGCGTTGACGCCTTCGTTGACGGTGAAGACGCGCGACAGGTCGTCGCCGCTTACCGTCACGTTGTTTGCGCTCGTCGCGTCGCCGATCGTCATATCTTTAGCGACGGTGATCTCTTTTCCGCTCAAGGTAATCGTCGCCTTGGAGTCGACGAGGTCTTGCGCGAAGACGACGTTGTTGCCGATCGAACGAATAATCTTCGTCGAACCGTCTTCGTTGAAGACGAGGCCTTCGCCGTCGGTCGTCGTTACCTCGCCGAGGACGCGGTTCTGAGCGACGCCCATTTCGAGGGTGGAGTCGAGAAGTTCAAGGGATTCGCCGTTCGCGAAGGCGATAGCGGAACCGTCGCCCTCTTCCTTAACGAAGGCCGCGCCGACCCAAGACGCTTCAACGCCGTTGACAACAACCGCGTCGCCGCTCTTGAGGAACTGGTAGCTTCCGTCTTCGAAAAGGATCGCGCCGTTCTTGAGGACGCCTTCTTCGCCGCCGACGAAGGAGATCGCGGCGCCGTCGTTGAGCGTGATCGCCTTGCCCGCTTCGTCAACCGCAACGTTCGCACGGTACGCGATGTGTTCGGTACCGTAATAGATCGAGTCGTCGGTCAACTTGGACAGGAGGGTCTGAGTACCGTCCGGAGCGACGAGGACGTCGACGTAGACGTCAAGATCCGCGTCGGTGTACGGCTCGCCGTTATTTTCAAGGTACTGGTACTTCAAAACCGGCTTGGCGACGTATGTCGAACCGTCGGCGACGGTGATCGTCAAGGAGTAATCGACGCTCGATTTCTCGTACTGAGCGACCGTTCCGTCAGGATAGACGAAGGAGGAAGTCGCCGCGTTGTAGACGACGTATCCGTTGACGTAATCGAAGGAATCGCCGTCGTTGAGCGTCTGCTGAACGCCGTCAATCGTCGCGACGTTGTAGTCGACGTAGGCGACGCCGTTGATCACATGGATGCGGTTGAGATCGACGTCGACGTAATTCGCGTCCGCAATCAGGACGTTATAAGTGTAGGACGTCGAACCGGCGTAAAGCTCGACGGCTTCGCGCAAGGTCGTCTTGTCATCCAGAGGATTGTACTCGCCGTCTTCGTCGGTGGTGACGACGACGCTCGGAATCTCGTGAACTTCGAAGTTGGTCGTGTAGACGTTGTTATTCTCGGCTTCGGAGCCGTCTTCTTCGCCGTATTCGACGATTTCGTTGTCCGCGTCGAGAGTGATCGTCAAGGTATAGGATCCGACGGGGAGAGAGCCAAGGTTCTGGCGCGCGTAGAGGACTTCGCCGTTGGCAAGGATCCACGCGTCTTCATCTTGCCAATCGAAGTAGGTCGCGCCGTCTGCGTAACGATGAACGATCGTCGCGGAGAAGGGCTTGCCTTCGGCGTCCGTTCCGTCAATCTTGTAGGACACGTTGAACTTGCCGGAGACAAGCGAGTCGCCCTCATTGAGGAAGGAGAAGTCGAGGATGATATCTTCGCCGACGAAGTAGTAGTCGTTGTCGACGCCGTTCATCTGGCCGTACCAGAAGTTGATCGGTTTTTCGCTGAAGGCGAGATCAGGAGCGACGATCGTCTGGAACTCGTAAGCTCCGAGATCGATCGCATGGACGGAGCCGTCGACAGTCAAACCGACGTAACGGTTATTGCCCGCGAGGTCAAGGTCGGAAAGACCCTGCGCCAATTCGTTAGAACCTGCGTTGACGACGGGGGACTCCGCCTTGAGAGAGAAGTCGCCGTTGGCCGGATCAACAAAGAGCGGATCGACGCCAATGAAGGAGCGATATTCTTCGACGAGCCAGTTTTCGTTGAACGCTTTTGCGCCGGTGGATTCGGCGTTCTGGATGAGCGAAGAACGGAGGACGACGTTCGCGGCGGCGGTGGCGAAGATTTCGACGCCTTGACCGTCTTCCGCGACGGAGTTGCCCGCGAGGATCGAGTTGTCGATCTGAGCGGAGCCCCAGACGTAGAGAGCGCCAGCATCCGCCGCCGTGTTGTTGGAGACGGTCGCGTTGACCAATTCGAGTTTCTTCGCGTAGATCGCGCCCGCGAAGCCAGTCGCGGCGTTGTTGGCGATCAACGCATTCTTAATCGAGACGTTCGTGGCGTAGATCGCGCCGCCGTTCGAGCCCGCGACGTTGCCGGTGATCGTAGCGTCCTGGAGCGAGACGAAACCGCCGTTGGCGAAGATCGCGCCGCCGAGATCGCCCGCGTTGTTGCCGACGATCGTCGCCGCGCCCTTTACGACGAGGGATTCGGAGACACTGATCGCGCCCGCGCCGCCTTTAGCGGAGTTGCGAGCGATCGTCGCGTCGCCGTTGATCGTCGCGTTGGCGGCGTAGATCGCGCCGTTCGAGACTTCGGACGAGTTGTCTGTAATCGTCGCGTCGCCGCCGATCGTAAGATCAGCGATCGCGCGCACGGCGCCGACGGAGCCCGTCGCCTTGTTGCCGACGATCGAAGCGTCGCCGTCGATCGTCAAGGAGTTCGCGTAAACCGCGCCGACCGTCGAACCAGCCTGGTTGTTCTTAATAATGACGTCGCCGTTGATTTGGACGTCGCCCGCGTAGACAGCGCCGTAGGAGCCGCCCGCGACGTTGTCCGTGATCGTCGCCGCGCCACCGACCACGATCGAGGTAGCCGACTGAATCGCGCCGATCGAGTTGGTCGCGGAGTTCCTGACAAGCGTCAGATCGCCCTTCGTTTCGAAGGTCTTGGCGAAGACCGCGCCGACGTTGCCGTCCGCGGTATTATCGGCGATCGTCGCGTCGCCGCCGACGTTCATCGAGCTGGCGAAGATCGCGCCGTACGCGCCGGAAGCGGAGTTACGTTCAATCGTGGCGTCGCCGTCGATCTTCAAGGAGTTAACGACGCGCAACGCGCCCGTCGCGCCGCCCTGAGCCGCGTTGTCGGCAATCGTAGCGTCGCCGCCGATCGTCGCGTAACCAGCCTTGAGAGAACCGACCGTTCCAGCAGCAGTATTGCCGGTGATCGAGGCGTTCCCTTCAACCGTCAGTTTGCCGGAGAGATTGATAGCGCCGTAATCGCCGCCCTGCGCCGCGTTGTTCGTGACTTCGAGGGCCGCGGCGGAGAGATTGACCGCGGCGATCGCGCCGACGGAACCAGCCGCGACGTTATCCGCGACCTTCGCGGCGGCGCCAATCGCGACGTTGCCGCCCGCCAGGATCGCGCCATAGGAACCGCCCGCCTTGTTCTCGGAGATCG
>CAVGEG010000007.1:0-12036 GCA_963628165.1 Paratractidigestivibacter sp.
CGCGTCTAGTCGCGACTCAGAAAAGTATATCGAAACTTTTCAGTTCGTCAATCATCTTTCCATTCTTTTTTTCAAAGATCTCGTTGCTTTCAAACGCTTCGTTGCACTCGTTGCAAGCAACGGATATAAGTATACTGTCTTCTTCAAAAGTACAAGCGCTCTTTTCCAAAAATTTCAAAAAAGAGCGCGCGACGGCTCAGTTCTCAGCGCCCCTCGCTTTTAAGGATCTTCCGCACTTCCGCCGCGAAATAAAACGAACCGATCGCGCAAAGAACGTCCCCTTTATCAGGCCTTGATTTATAGTCGGAGAGGAACGCGCGAAAGTCTGGCGCCACGTGAAATTTCCGACGGATCGCCGAGTCTTCCGAACATGTTTCGTCGAGGAGTTTTTCCGTCTCGTGAATTAGATCGGAAAGGGACTCGGCACGAGTGTCCGCCGAGCGTTCGCTCAAGTATATCTCGTCGGCGCGCGCGGCCAATTCCGCAAGCATTCCACGAATATCCTTTCCACGCGTCGTCGCGAGGAGGACTTTAATTCGTTTGTTGGGGAATCGTTCAAACGCTTCGCGCATGAAGGCCGCGACGGAAGCCCTGTTGTGGGCGCCGTCGACGACGACTAGGGGCGCGTTGGAAACGATCTCGAATCGCGCGGGAACCGAATAATGCGCGGCGGCGTTCTTGATCGCCGCGTCGGAAACGGGAAAGCGTCGCACGGGGGCGTCGCCGTCGGAGCCGGGTCGTCGATCTGGCGCGGTGTTCCGGTTGGCGAGGATCTCGACGACGCGTAGGGCAATTTCGAAATTCCACCTTCTGACCAAATCGAAGGGGGGCGTCGGGAGAGCGGCGACGCAAGGAGAAAGGGTCTCGACGGAAACGAACGGGGCGTTAAACTCCTTCGCTTTATCCTTTGCGAGACGTCTGACGTCCGCCAGATCGCGACGCGTCACGATCGTCTGGGGATCGACGAGAAGGGAGTAATCGCAGACGTCGAGATCGCGCCCGACGTTGAGCTTAGGCTCTTTATCTTGAGTCGACTCGACGCCGTAACCGCTTTCGTCGTCGAAGAGGCGATTCATCCTGCGAATGCGCAACGCGCCGTCCCCTTTTTCGCACGTCTCATTCCAAAGCCGTCTTTTTGCCTCTTCTTCCTTCCTTTTAAACGCGTCGTAGCCGTCGTAAAAAGTGGAATCGAGTCCGCAGCCGCAGACCAGAGGGGCGTTTGACTTCACAATGCCGAGTTTTTCGCTTGCGATTTCTTGGAGAGTATGCCCCAACTGCTCGCAATGGTCGAAGCTAACGCTTGTGAGGACGGAAACGTCGGCGTCGCAAACGTTGGTAGAATCGAAACGTCCTCCCATTCCAACTTCGAGGATAGCGACGTCGACGCGGGCGCGCGCAAAGAGAACGACGGCGATCACCAAGGTCCATTCGAAAAAGGTGAGGCGTCTCTCGGGGACGTCGAAGGAATCGCTTTCACGTCGTTTTTTTCTCTCGAGAGTTTGAAAATTCTTCCATTGTTCGGCCAAGGCGCAGGTCGTTTCGGCAAAAAGATTTTTATCGCAATTCTTTCCGTCGATTTGAAAGCGCTCGACAATCTCGTCGAGGTGCGGCGAAGTGAAGAGCCCGACCCTATATCCTGCGGCGCGGTAGATCTGATCCAAGGCCGCGCAGACCGACCCTTTCCCTTTAGTTCCCGCCACGTGGATGATCGCATATTGGCGATCGGGATTACCTAGATAAGCTAAAAACTTTTTAATGCGTTCGAAAGAGAGAGCCATTTCGTCGTATGGAATCGATTTAAAGGTCTCGTAATTCGTACGACGCATTAGAAAATTTTGAGCGCGCTGATAAAGGGAGAGATCAAAATCCCGCATATTGGTCGCAATTCAAGCTAAAAGTCCGAAGAAAGAGCCATATATGGAGACGCGGCTCCGAGGAGGGATCGGAACCGCGCAAAACAAACAACTATGGACGCGGCGCAAATCAATGATCGAGAGGACGCGTCATACGCACGACGTCGAGACCTTCGGCGAGCTGATCCTTCGAGAGGACTTCCTTCTCTTCGCAGAGCTGACGGATCGTCTTACCGGTCTTGAAGGCTTCCTTCGCCAATTTCGCGGCCATTTCATATCCGATGTACGGATTCAAGCCGGTGACGATGGAGAGGCTTTGTTCGACGGCGGCGGCGCACTTTTCGGGATTGGCGCGCAAACCTTCGAGGCACTTGTCGGCAAAGACCTGGGCGCCGCCGGCGAGGATGCGGACGGTGTCAAGCGCGACGTCGGCCATGACGGGCATAAGGATATTGAGCTGGAACTGACCGCCAGAAACGCCGGCAAGTCCGATCGTCGCGTCGTTGCCGAGAACTTTCGCGCTCAACTGCATGACGCTTTCGCAGATGACGGGGTTCACTTTACCGGGCATGATGGAGCTACCGGGCTGTAAATCCTTGAGGATGACTTCGTAGTAACCGCAACGAGGACCGGAACCGAGCCAACGGATATTGTTGGCGACGTTGGACATCGTGGAGGCGACGGCCTTGAGGAGCGCGTGACAAGCGACGAGACCGTCGCGCTGCGCGTTCGCTTCAAAGTGGTTTTTCGCTTCAACGAAAGGAACGCCGGTTTTTTCAGCGAGAAGTTTCGCGATCGTTTCGCCGTATTTGGGGTCGCAGTTGATGCCGGATCCGACGGCGGTTCCCCCCGCAGGGAGTTCGCAGATTTCTTTGATAGCGTCGTTAGCGCGTTCAACGGCCAACTCGAACTGACGCGCGAAGCCGCCGAACTCCTGACCGAGGGTCATCGGGGTGGCGTCGGCGAGGTGAGTGCGTCCGATTTTGATAACGTCCTTCCACTCTTCGGCCTTAGCCTTGAGGATATCGCGGCACTTTTCGAGGGCGGGGATAAGGCGATTTTTGATCTCGACGGCGACGGCAACGTGGATGGAGGTCGGGAAGGTGTCGTTCGTCGACTGACCGCAGTTGACGTGATCGTTCGGGTGAATCTTCTTGTTCATATCGAAACGATCGTAGCCGGCGAGTTCCAGAGCGCGGTTAGAAATGACTTCGTTCGCGTTCATGTTAGAAGAGGTGCCCGAACCGGTCTGATAGACGTCGATCGGGAACTCCTTGTCAAGTTTACCGTCGGCGACTTCCTGGCACGCGGCGAAGAGAGCGTCGAGCTCTTTCTGGTCGAGCGGGGCGCGACCCTTGGTAAGACGACCGAGCTGAGCGTTGGCTTTAGCCGCGCAGAGCTTGACGAGGCCAAGCGCGTGAATGAGCTCAGGAGCGATCGGGCGATTGGAAATGGGGAAATTTTCAACCGCGCGCTGGGTCTGGGCGCCGTAATAAGCGTATTTAGGGAGCGAGACTTCTCCCATGGAGTCGCGTTCGACACGAACTTCAGTCATTTGATCTTCTTCTCCAAACATATTGAATTAGTTGTCAACGTCGCGACAACCACGACGTCTCAAACGGCGTGACGGACGACCGTCGTCCATTCACCCTTTTATATCCTACCCAAGACGACAAAAGAGTCAAGCCGAGCCGACGTTTCGACGCCCTTGAAGCCCCCTTGAAGACGCCGAAAATCGCGCCAATTCTCAATAAACGTAAAAAAATTTTTTCTTTCTACTCTTGCAACGAATGGCGAACCCGCTAAAATGCTCGAAGCGAGTCGACGCGCTCGTGGCTCAATTGGATAGAGCAGCGGACTTCTAATCCGCAGGTTGAGGGTTCGAGTCCCCCCGGGCGTGCTTTCAAGGGTTTTAGGTAGGTTTTCCTAAAGCCCTTTTTGCATTATTGCCTCATCCGCGTTTTTATGAAGCTTGCGACAATCCCACTATTCGTCAAAAGACGTTCGCATCTGGCGGGTATTCTTCACCCCTTTCCCTTTTGTCACTCCTTCTTTCAACGCGTCTATATCATTGGAGCGCAAGAAGATAGACGCGTTTTGACACTTTTTTCTCTTATTTCGCACCTTGCTAATAAATACATACAAGAAACGTACGAAAGAGAAACAGCGTTGAAATAAGTGAAATAAGGAAAGAAACAAGAAGAAGAAAAAATAAATATCTAAATATATATTTAAAAAAATATATATATAACTATATCTAGTTATATTTACTTGTTTTTTCGCTTTCCTATTTTATCCATCTTAACATCTATAGCGTTGAAGGAAGCGCTGAAAGAAGCGCGAAAAAAGGTAAAAGAAGGGTATGTGAAGAAGAGATCGACGAAGAATCCCGTGGTCTTTTCTTTCTACCGCCGTTGATTTCGTTTCTCCACGGCCGTTCGCAGAAATCGGTAAGTAGGATATAACGAGGTCATTGTTAAAGAGGCGCGAAGCATGGATAGATATTATGCGTACTATGCGATTTTAGCGCCGTCGTCGAGCGGCTTTGACGTCTATTTCCCTGACCTTGACGGGATCATTTCTAGCGACGAAATATCTTTTGATTCGGATAACGGAAGAGGAGGAGGAAACGTTGGCGCAATTGGTAGCCGCCGCGCATAAGACCAAATCGGAATACGTTCGCGAGCTGATCGCCGAGAAAGCTAATTCTTGACAAGCGTTCGACGCTCCGCATGAGTCTTCTTCGAAGACGAATAAAGAATCGCAACTTCCTGTCATAAAAATATTTAAGAAAGTGACCAACCCCTTGAAATTCCTCTCGCGAAAGAAGAGGTCGAGAAAAGAGCGCGCGAGGGCGAAAAGGAAGGTTGCGTCGGCAAAGGCTGGCGACTCGTTCCGGTCGAAGTCGCGTTCTGAGCCCATACGACTTCCTGCGAGACAGGCCGTGAATAGAAAAAGCGTTCCCTCGACAATCACTCGAGAGAACGCTTCTCGTTCAATCTCCGCGGCGTCAGTTGATCGCGTCCACGAACGCCTTGCCCCCTTTCGCAAGCTTCTTCGCGCTATTGATCGTCTTGTTCGCTACAAAATTAAACGTTTCTGAGGACGGGGAGGACAGGGATCAACGCCAATTCCCCTACAGACATAAAGGAAGCAAGACCCGCAAGACGGCTTCCTTAATCGTCGCCGCGTCCGTATCAAAATATTATCCCTGCGAAACCTTTTTTCGTCTTAGGGGTTCAGCGCTTATAGCGAGGGAAGAAACGGGAGTCCTCGTCTTTTGAAAACCTGTCGCACTTCATTCCGTCTCCCGTTGGGAAGTGCGATTGGCCGACGCGCGTAATTCGCGTCGCGTGACATATTCCGAAAGAAAGGAAAACGACAAATGAAAAAGATTCGCCTGTTCGCGTTTGCATTTGCCTCTTTTTTGGCCCTCAGCCAAACGGCTTTCAGCCATCCGGCTCAAGTTGAAGCGCCGGGTAAAGGCCCCGCCGACGCGTCGCGCGTCGCCTCCGTCGCCGACGTCCCCCTATTATCCCTTAACAACGGGGTCGAAACGCCTCAATTCGGTTTGGGAACCTTCATGCCGAGTCTCCAGCGCGACCGACAACTCCTCAACGACACGGCTTGCGAGGCGGTCGCCACCGCGCTAAAAAACGGCTATCGACGCATCGACTGCGCCCATGCCTATCAGAATGAAGAGGGCGTCGGCAAGGGGATCAAAGAAAGCGGCGTCCCGCGCGAAGAAATCTGGATCACTAGCAAACTCTGGGGAAACGAATACGTCGACTCCTATGAAGCGGTCAATCAGATGCTCAAGCGTTTCGACGTCGAGTACCTCGATCTCGTCTATCTCCATCAACCTTTCGGGGATCTCCAGACGATCGTCGACGGCTGGAAAGGCCTTGAAAAAGCGTACCGTGAAGGAAAAATTCGCGCCCTCGGGATCAGCAACTTCGAAAACCGTATGGAAGCCTTCGACGAAATCATGAAGCAGGAGATCAAACCCCAGTTCATGCAGTTCGAATGTCATCCCCTCGCGCAGCGCAAAGACACGCGCGAGCTCGCCGCGAAGAACGGGATTCAGGTCGAATGCTGGTATCCTCTCGGCAGCGGCAACCCCCAACTTCTCCAATCGGAGGTTCTGAAAGAAATCGCGCAAGCGCACAACAAGAGCGTCGTCCAGGTCATCATCCGCTGGCATGTTCAGGAGGGACTTTGCGTCATCCCCGGCGCGACGCGAGCCGACTATATCAAAGAGAATATCAACGTCTTCGACTTCGAACTCTCCGACGACGAAATGGCGAAAATCCGCGCGATGGACAAGGGAGACGACGGACGATTCTTCCGCATGTTCATGGGGCGCAGATGAGTTCATTCCGTCCCCCTCTAACCGCCAAGGACGGCGATTCTAACTTCAAAACGTCCCTCTCATAAGACGTTTTTACCCTTACGAAAGCGAAGACCGACATTATAGAAGTCTTCGCTTTTTCTTTTCTTTCCTCAAAAACGTCGACAAATCTTTCTAAAACCTTGCTAACACCTCTTTTATAATACAAACTATCGACTAAAGTCGCCGTCGACAATTCATGTCGGCTAGCTCCCGCCAACTTCGGCGACTTCCCTTCGCTTCATGATCCTATCGAAAAGTAAACGTCAAGGAGCTACCCCTATGGAAGTCGTTATTATCGGCGGCGACGCGCTCCTCGACGCGAGAACGCCGCGCGAATACGCGCTCGGTCATCTCGACGAGTTCGTGAATATCCCAGTCGACGAGTTGCGCGAACGAGTGCGCGAGCTCGAGAAGGGGAAGCCCGTCTACGTCATGTGCCAGAGCGGCCTGCGGCGCTATATCGCGCGCCGCATCCTCCACGGCTACGGATACGACGCGTGCACTTCGAAGGGGGCTACCGACTCTACGCGGCGATAACGCATAGAGAAGGCGTTGGCGAAAGAGTCCCCCGTACGGAGCCGACGCGTGATCGCGCGCTCTTCCCGTTGACCGACGGGAAGGCGTTGAACGCGTTTTTTAAAAGCGTGCTTTAAAATTTTCAGGAATATTTAAAGTCGACGGAAAAGAAACGGACGAAAAGGCTCGAGACGAGAATGTTTCGAGCCTTCTTTTTTTTCGAGACGAACGCGCGTTTTTAAAGGAATTTCAAATTTAAGGCGCGGCGGAAAACCGCCGGGGAAGAAACCGACGATTTTTAAAATAGATTGTAAAGCGAGTTTTAAAAGAACTTAGGGACGGCGGGAAAAATCGCGCGACAAGAAAACGAAGAAGGCGACTGACGCGTTTCGGTCAGTCGCCGTTGCGAGTAGGGTCGTCATTGGGTTCTTCAGGGAAACCTTTCTATGGATAAGGAATCACCTGAAACGCATCGCGCACCAAACGCGACCGTAAGCGTCGCGAACCATCCCAACGCCGGCGAAGCGATACGCGCCGTTGAGGAGGAGCGCGCGGTGCGACGGGCTATTGATCCACTGATTCAACGCGGTTTCGATCCCCTGGTAGTTCTGGGCGAGGATTTCCGCGTATCCCGCCGCGTGCTGCAACCCGCCGATGCGCGAGCAGAAGGACGCTTGATACTGCGACCCGGCTTCGAGGTTCGTATCGAGCGTGAGCGCGGGGAGTCCGTAGCGAGCGCGGGTAGCGTTGGCGACGTCGAGGAGAGTGGCGACGCGTTTGACGACTTCACGGATGGGGCAATTGGCTTCGGAGAGGGCGCAAGCGTCCGCGGTGCAACAGTGATGATCGCCGCATGGTTCCGTCTCGCCTTGCTGAGTCGCGGGGGCGGGAGCAGTCGCGGGGGCGGTCTGCTGAGGCTGAGGCGCGGGCTGCTGAATTTGAGCCTGCGGCTGATACTGAGCGGCTTGCTGGTACGACGGTTGAGCGAATCGCTGAGCGAACCCGACGCGCGGGAAGAGAGGAGTCGCGCTACGCGCGAAGAAACCTCTATTGAGGAGCGCCTGAGCCTGCGCGGAGTGCGCCGCGAAGCCGAGTACTAGCGCTAATGAAACGGTCAACGTTCTTTTCAAAATCTTATTCATCATATGCCTTTCGTAAAATCGTGTTCTGTAGTTTTTCGTCTCGCAACGCGTCGCGTCCTGCCGACGCGCGCCGAGACCGCAGCCTCCCATTTATGGCAACGTCTGTTGGGACTTATACGCCCGCTGTCAATCATTGACAGCCAACCCTGGGACAATAAGGAGCCCAACTTCTCTTAATTGCCTATTTTCTCATATACTTATAAATCTGTCTAGTCCTTTCGAACAAAATTTTCACTACAAAGATCATTTCTAGCCTTTCTCTTATACTTGTTTCTTTCCGTAAAGTTCGGTCTAAGCCTACTATTTCCGTAGGATTACTAAGTTTTCTAGAATTCTCTCCCTTCAAGAAAAAAAAGAGTTTTTTCGGATTTTTTTGTGAAACTTTCCTGAGGGAACGTCGTTTTTTCATAAAAAACAACACAATTCACGCAAGTCTTGCCAACAGACGTCAAACTGTAGAGATATACGAGACGAAAGAAAGAGAATTGCGCTCTTTTTCAGAAATTTCAGAAATTCGTTCAAGAAAGTGACGCCGACGACCGAGCCCTCGGTCGTCGACCTTATGCGGCAAAGCTCAGCGCAGACCTTGCAGGAAGAGCGCGCGGATCGCCGCGTAGCTCGGGTAGCGCTCCTCGTCCGCGGGGGCGCCGATCGACGCGAGGAGACGACGCGCGTAGCCGCGTAGCTCCGGATCCTCCTCTTCCTTGCGCTTCACGATCGGGAACGTCCCCATGATATAGTCGAGCGCGTCGATCGGCGCGGGAAAATACCGCGTCAACGCGGCGAAGTCCTCGGGACGTTCCTCGGCGACGGTCGCGGGGCGCCATGCGTCGCGACCAAGGTAGAGCGCGAAATAGAGCGCGTCGAGCTCGCATCGCAGACGGAAGCGCCTCTCTTCGTTCCACGCGAAGGGCGCCCCCTCGTAGCCGAGCGCCTCCGCAAACCCCTTCATATCCCACGACGTGTACGTCAGCTCCAAAACCCGCGGCTTTATATAAGACTCATATGGAATTAGAGTCTCCGGTGGAAGAATGGGGTTTTGCTGAAAGAGGAATTTCGCCATGTGCAATCCGTTGATCTTTTGTCTGGCAAAAAAGTCGCAGACAAAAGAACTAAGGATCGACGTAAAATAGGGAAACATCGGATTTGCAGAAAAGGCGCATGATATCGTGCCGCCGATAGCGGCGAGAGGCGTCATATTCGCAACTATAGTTCGCGCGTTTGTTGGCGACGTCAAATCTCTCCACCCGGCGATAAACTTGCAATATTCAGGTATCTTGCAAACAACCTGGCTCTTCTCTATCCAATAACGTGGTAAAACGACATAGCGAGGATTACGTAGTCGGTCAACGGGAACTCGTGGCGTCACGCGAACATAATCTCCAGGCGGAATATCGTCAAAATCCCCAAATCGATGATCGTAGAAATAAGTCATCTTAGCCTCATAGAGGGGCCAATACTCTTCGCCGTCGGGCATAACGAAGCGCGCTCCGTCGAGGCGCCCGCCGCGCTCTTCGAGGGTCGCGCGTTCGCGGAAAAGATGCGAATCCCCGGACATGTGAAACATCGAGGAAAATGAGATCCCCCAGGGATTCTCCTCGGGGCCGTCCTGCGTCTTTTCGCGCAGGAGAATCGGAACGCGGCGGTAGATCGCCTTCGTCAGCTCCGCGTCCTTGACGCCGCGGAAGACCGGCGACGTCCGCGTGTTCGGGTTCACCAGCGCAAAGTCGTCGCGCGTCAGCGTAAAGACGCGCTCTCCCTCCTCCAAATCCGACGTCGAATAGTTGAAGAACGAGAACTTTGCGCTCTTCTTCACTGATCCCGACTCCCTCGAATCCCCTCGTCGAAGCGTCGTCAACGAAAACTTCATGCGCGAATCGACGTCCGGAAAGAGCTTCCGGCGATTCTCAAAGTCAAAGAAGGATTCGAGCGCTTCCTCCTCCACCAGCGTCCTGAAGAAATCCTTCGTCGTATTCCCCGACGAGATTTCGCTCGGGACGATGAAACCCGTTCTTCCCCCGGGCGCGAGAAGACGCCAATCCCTCTCCGCGAAGACCTGGTACGTGTTTACGTCACCCTTACCGCATAAGGGATAGATCCCCGACTCGCGCAAGAAAAGGCTCGTCGCCTCCGCCGACCGAACCGCCTCCTTAAAATCCGCGTAAAGATCCGGATCCTCCTCGCGCAACGCCTCGATCAGCTTCCCTCGCGCCGTCTTATTCTTCGCGTTCTTGATCTTCTCGTTACGACCCGCGAACCACTCCTTCTCCTGGAGCTTCACGCGTTCCCACGGCGGATTACCCAGCACGACGTCGAATCCCGCCGCTCTGTCCTGACTCATGAAGACGTCGGGGAAATCGATATCCCAATGGAAAAGCTTCGCCTCGGCGGAAACCTTCTTTACCAGGTTGCGCGTGCTTTCCGCAAGATAACGGGAGCCTAGCCGCTCGCAATTGCGCAGATACTCGTGCGTTACGCAGAAACGTCCCTTCCTTTTCGGGAGTAAAAACGCTTCGCACCACAAGTCCGCCGTCGTCTTGAACTCGTCGTACTCGAAGAACCCTTCGTTAAAGACGCGTTCTCGCGCCGCGTAGTCCTCCGCCGTCTCGTTCGGGAGTTCGTCGAAACGTCGCCTCTTCTGCGTGAAATCCTTTCTGAAGTCGCGGACAATCTGAGCCGCCGTCCCCTCAAGGAACTCGTTGCTGAAATAAGGCTGATTGAACTCCTTACGATTCCGCTCCTTCATCTCCTTGCAATAATCCTTGTCGTCCCCTTCGAGCGCCATGTAGGCGTCGTCGGGGATTCGCCCCTCGACCTCCTTGCGCGTCGCTCCCAAAAGCGAGTTTCCACACCGGATCCGGTGATCCAGGAACGCCAGCGACTTGCCAGGCTGCATCGACTCGATCCACAGCGCAACCTTGCACAACTCCACCGCCATCGGGTTCACGTCGACCCCGTAAAGGCACGACACGACGACCTCCCGCAGCGCCTTGCGAATATCTCCGACGCTCGGCTCGTCGTCCCCCGTCTCGATCGTCGCGAGACGCTTCGCCAGCTTACGCGCCGCGCCCACTAAAAAGTGACCGCTGCCGCACGACGGATCGCAGACTTTCAGCCCCAAAAGCGATCTCTTGCGCTCCTCGCGCGTCCCCGCCGTCGACAACTTCTCCTCAAGGGTCGGTACGAGCGCCGTCTCGATCAGCGACTCCACAAGCTCCGGCGGCGTGTAGTACGCCCCCGTCGTCTTGCGCATATTCCCCTTCTCCTTATCCTCCACGAACTCGAAGCGCCCGTCCGCAAAGCGCGGCGTCAGCTCCAAAAGCCCTTCGTAGACGCTCCCGAGCTCTTCCACCCCAAGGTTGCGATAATCGACGGGCAACGTCGCGTTGTTCCTCTCGATCGACGTGAGCGCCCCGATCGCCTTCAAAAGCGCGTCGTTCACAAGCTTCGCGTCGTCGAAGAGCGTCTCCTTGTTAAAGAGACTCGACCCGAGCCTCGAGATCCCCAGGCGCTCCTCTCCCGTCGCGAAATAGCGGAGCGTTCCCCGGAGCTGAACCCACAGATCCGCATGGCGCGACGACACGCGACGCCGCGCCAGCGTCCGCAGTCGACTCGCCGAGTAGTACCGCCTATACCGCTCCTTCTTCCTCTTCGCTTCCGCGTCCTCCGAGTACGGGAAGAGAAGATCCCGATCCTCCGCAATGAGGAGAAAGACGATTCGATACGCCAGAAGAAGGAGGTCTTCGTAATACCTCTTCGGGGTAATCTTATTGCCGCGAATCTTTTCTTGAAGGGACGGGTTCGCTTTGAAGAAGCCGGTTCCGAGTGTCTTGATCGCGACTTGGAACGCGGGGGAAAGTCCGTCGAGAGCGCGGACGCCGCGGGCGATCGACGCGTCGCGCCATTTTTCGATCCACGGGGAGTCGTCTTCCCTCTCTTGGACGGGGGCGTTTTCGGCGTCGTCGGCGGTTGCGTCGAGGGGCGCTTCTTCGCGCTCGGTATGGCGTTTGACGTAGCGCGACGCGTGAACGAGTAGGAAGAAGAGGTAGAATTCCGCGTAGTCGTCTTCGGAGAAGATCGACTCAAGATCGAACTCGACGTACGCGACCTGCGCCATCGCGCGATTCTCGCG
>CAVGEG010000007.1:12046-22048 GCA_963628165.1 Paratractidigestivibacter sp.
ATTCTCGCGCATGATCCGGAATCGCAGGCCGTTGGAGAGGAACCCCCAGGCGCCGCCCCCCTTCGCGTTGAGGTACGTCTGAAGCGTCGAGTGCGGGGATCCTTTCGACCCCCTTTCGTCGAGATCGCGGGAGTCGAGATCCTGACGGAACGACTTGAGGACGAACGCGACGGGCTCGTTCGAAACGTGCGTCGGCGCGACCCTCTTCCCCGCGACGTCGACGCCGTCCTTCTCGAGGGTCGCGCGGGCGATGTGGGAGAATCCCAAGTACTGCAACATAGGTCTGAGCCAATGTTGGCGCGTGAGGGTCGTCCCGCTCTCTCCTTCGGAGCGATTTTTACGATTGTAATCGAAGACGAGCCATGAGCGCCGGAGCTTCGCCCACGCGTCGTTGACCTTCTCGCCGAGGCGTTCGCCGGGTAGGCAGTAGTAATCGGCGTCTTTGAGCCCCTCGAGCTCGGGGTTCGTCGAGACAATATTGGCGAGAATATCGGTCGAGAAGAGACGTTCGACCGTCGTGTGCTTGAAGACGTTCAGGGGACGTCGCGCGCGTCGGCGCGTCGAGCGCTTTTGACGCGTCCATTGCGCGGACTGCTTCGTGTTCTTTTTCTTGGCCATGACTCTATCTTAAAGGCTCTTCAAGGGCTCCGCGCCCAATGAATGCGGCTGAAGCGCTGTATGCGACTTAACGGGACTGATCGGGGGAATAGACGTAGACGCCGACGATATCGGGGTTCTCCTCGGGCTTCACCTCGACCTTCCCCGACTTGACGGCGTTGCGAACGCGGTTGTTCGACGCCAAGAGCGCGTCCGCGCGTTCCTGAACGAGGCGCTTGAACTCCTCCCGGAGGACGCCGCTTTCGTCCGCGGCCTCGTAAAACTCCGCGATCAAGTCCTTCGCCTCTTCGCGACCGAGATTCACCGTCGCCTTCGACTCCAAAAGCTTGTTCGTCTCCTCCTCCGAAAGGAACCGGAAACCGACGTCCCCCGGAAATCCTTCCGCCCCCAGGACGCGCGTCTCCTCCACAAGCGTCTCGAACGCCCCGCGCTTCTCCACGTCCTTCCCCGGCGCATTCCCCGCATCGCGCAGAAGGTGATACCGCAGACGCAACAACAGCGCGAAAGAAATCGTCGTCGCCCCGTCCGTCTTGATCCCCCCGCAACGCCGCGCGATCGGATCCGTCGCCTCGGAGTCGAGCGCCGTGCGGAACGTATAATCCGCGAGCCCCGCGACGAACGGATGCGCCCGCGTCGCGAACTCCGTCTCGTTCCCATGCGGCCCGGTGAAACTCAAACGCCATTCGTCGTAATCGGGGATCGACGCGCGGAGGGACTCGTTCTCTTCCCGCGCTTCCTTCATATCCACGACGAAAACGTCCGACGACGTCTCCTTGATCTTCCCGTGGAGCGCGGCGACGGCGCGCGTCACGAATCGCTTCACGTCCTCCGGGCCCCCGATCTGCTCGCGCGCCTCGCGAAGCTCGGGCCTCACCGCGTCCGCCAAACGCGACGTCGCGCGGTGCGCGAAGAACGTCTGGGTGCGCTTCTCCACGCGTTCCTTCGCGGCGGTCCAATCCTTTTCGTATTCCTCAACCTCACGGTTGATCTGATCTTCGACCTGCTTGTCAAAGCCTAGAAGCGACATCGTCGTCGGCGTCACGGAAGATCGCGCTCCGCGCAGAAGATACGCGTTCACGAGCGCTTCGACCATCTTCTGCGAGTCCGCGGGAGGCTGGACGCTTATGCCAAGGCTTTTTTTGATCGTTCGATGCTTGTTGAGGAGCTTCTCGAGAATGAGCCCGTCGATTCCTTCGGAACCGATGATCGTCAAGACGCGCACCTCCTTCTTCGGCTGACCAAAGCGGTTGACGCGCCCTTCGCGCTGATCGTGACGCGTCGGGTTCCAGCTCAAATCGTAATGAATCGCTTCGTCGAAGTAATCTTGAAGGTTGATCCCTTCGGAGAGGCAGTCGGTGCACACGAGAATCTTCCTCTCCGCCGCGCCGAGCTCTTCGACTGTTCGCTCCCGTTCCTCCGGGGGGAGAAGCCCCGTCACGCACGCGACGACCGCTTTGGGCGTCTTCTTGTCCTCCTTCGCGAAGATTCGGCCAAGTTCGTCTTTAAGATACGTCGCCGTGTTGATGAACCGACAGAAGACGATCGGGGAATATCCGTCCTTGAGCTCTTTTTTGAGGACGCCGACGAGGGCGTCGAGCTTCGGATCCTTGCCGACGCCCTTGAGTTCGCGCGCCAACGCGACGATTTCGTTGCGTTTTTTGTCAAGGGCGCTCCCCTTCGGAACGTCGAGCGCCGCGCCGAGGATAAAGTCCTTTGAGTTCTCCGACTCGACGGGATCCGCGTCGATCGCTTGAAGACGCGCTTCTTTCTCGAAGTTTTCTAAGCGGTTTTTCTTCTCTTCGTCGGTTTCGACCGTTTCCGCGCCGTCCGCGTTCCCTTTCTCGTCCTTCTTCGCGTCGTCGTTCTTCCTCGCAAAGGTGACTTCCGCCGCCGCGGGGCTCGACGACACGGAGCGTAGGAGCCCGAGCGCCGTCCACCACATCGCGCTCTTATGCAATTTATCTTTCGACGACTCGTCTTTCACGAGCGCCTGCGCGTACTCGATCGTCGCGTCGAGCAACGCGCGGTATTTATCCGTCGGCGCCCAGGAGAAATCGTCGGATTTAACCGTTGGGAAGTCCGTCTTTTCATTGAGAAAATCCTTAATATCGCCGCGACGTCGCATGACGAAATACTGCGCGAGGCGTTCGCGATCCTTCCTATGCTCCTCGCCGCTCAGATCGGTCGGGAAGGTCTCCTCGTCGAGAAACTCCTCGTTCAGGAGCCCCAGCAGGGAGCGGAACGCGCCGTCCTTCCCGCTATGCGGCGTCGCCGTAACGAGGAGCGCGCCGCGATCGGGATCCTTGCAGAGCAGTTGCGCCAAGGAGTAACGTTGCGAGCGATTCGTTCCCAAGTCGTTCGCGACGCAGTGCGCTTCGTCGATCACGATCATATCGGGCGCGGAGCGCAAGAACTCGGCGCTTCTCTTCCCTTTGATGAAGTCGATCGAGACGATCGTGCGCTTGTGCGCGTCGAAGACCGATTCGCAACCGTTGAGCTCCCGTTCCAGACGATTGATCGTCCCCGGGAGAACGACCGTCGTCTCGAGATTGAATTTTTCGTAGAGTTCGCGCTCCCACTGCTCCGCGAGGTACGGAGGACAGAGAATGCAGAATCGTTCGATTTCGCCGCGGTCGACGAGTTCGCGTAAGACGAGACCCGTCTCGATCGTCTTTCCAACGCCGACGTCGTCAGCGATGAGGAGTCGCGGCGTCTCCTGACGGAGCGCGAGAAGGAGGGGCACGAGCTGGTAGGGGCGCGGTTCGACGTTGATGCGCCCGAAGGAGCGGAAGGGCCCCGCCGCGTCGCGCACGTTCAGGCGAAGCGCGTCGCGAAGAAGGGAGCACGCCGCGCCGTCCCCCGCGTCCTCGGGATTCGGACGCGCGAAGACCGCAGGCTCTATCTCGTCGAGACCCGGAAGGAACCCCGTCGCTTCGTCGTCGGAACCGTCGATCGGCTTCGCGATAATCATCTCGGGGTCTTCGTCGCGCGACGGTTGAACGACCCATTCTCGTCCGCGGACGGAAATTAGCGAGCCCGGAGCGTACTTCCTCTCTGCCTTTAGTTCTGCCATAAACGCCTTTCCTCTCAAACGTCGACGCGTCGCGTCGAGCGCGTTTTTATCCAGCCATATCCCCTCAATTATAAGTAGCAATTCTCAATTTCGTTCAACCCGCTCTCCGAATATTTCTAGGTATTTCCTCGCAATTTCGCTCCAGTGCGCGTCGCGGCGCTCCGGGGGCGCGTCGTCAAAGACGACGACCGTCCATCCCTTCGAACGGAGCGCGCGGCGCGTTTGGGCGTCGAGCGTTTGACGCGACTCTTCCGCGTGCGGGGGGCCGTCGATATAGACTGCGACGCGAAGATACCCTTCGCCGCGTTTCTGTTCGTAGAGGAAATCGGGACGCGTATGGAACTCCTCGAGGAGGCGTTGCGAGTCGGTGGGCAAGTTCCATCCTTCGCGATACGCCAGGTCGAGCCATCTCTCTTCGAGCTTCGACCCGCACCGCGCAAAGAGCGCGTCGTAGCGTTCCTTCGCGGATCCTTGCGCCGACTTGGCGACGATTCGCGCCCCGCGCAAGGACTTGAGGAGCTCTTGGATCGAGAACCGATTTAGGCGCTCATGGTCGTGCTGATTCGAGTAGCTCAGCAGGCAGTCGTAGCACGCGATTTGACACATCTCCCCGCCCCCGACGTCATGTCCTACGTCTTCCCCCGACTCGGCGTCGAAATGGCATAGACAGAGCGCTTCCTTAATCAGCGCGTCGAACTCGACGCTACTGCGGAAGATTTGACTCAGAACCCCGGCGCCCCCTTCGGCGCCCTCGTAGAAGAGGAAGACGCGTCGATCGTCGTCGCTGGGAAGCGGCTTCGTTTCAAGCTCGCGCTCTTCGAGAGAATAATGAATCTGAATCGCGCGACTGAGCGCCGCCTGCAACGACGCGAAAACGTCCGCCGCGAGCGCCTTCTTCGGGCTTATCACGAGGATGTTGCGCGTGTCCTGCACGTACGGACGCGCTTTCACGATCGCGTCCGCGAAGATCGTCCCGTCCTTCTCCGCCTTCTTCTTGAGCTCCTTGAGCTTGTTTTCCGACGTCCAACGCCCGTCCGTTGTGTTGAGATAGAACCCGTTGCGTCCGGAAGGGGGAACCGCTTTCGATCCGTTGTTCACGCGATAGATCGTCGACGTCGGGCAGTACGTCGCGACGCCCCAAAGGGTTTCGGCGCCGTCTTTTCCTTTGACGTAGATCTCGTAGTCGCACCGCTCTCGTTCGTTGTATTGGAAAGCGGTCGCCACCTCGTAGCCCATCCTCTGGCGTTCCTCTTCGTCGCAATTGATCCTCTCGACGCGGTGCGCCGTCACCTTCTGCATCCGCAGGAGATTGTCGACGCGCCCGACGCCTTCGAGATTCTTCCCGCACGATTCGCAGACGTCGCACTGCTTTCGAGTCGTGTCGTTGTAGTACCCGCACGCGGGGCAAATCTTCGCTTCTTCAAAAGAGAGCTCGCCGACCTTTTTCCCGTCCGTGTGGCGCAAGCTCGTCGCAATCCCAACGCTTTCCACTTGATAGCGCGCCCCTTCGTGATAGATATACGAGTGGGGAGCAAATTCGTTGATCGCTAAGAAGCGCGGGCGCGAAAGGTAGTCGCTTATCCCGACGCCATTCACTTCGGGGAGGAACGCCGTCACGGGGAGTCGAGGGAAGTTATAGCCGGGGAGAAACCCTTCCGACGCAAGGTAGCGGTAGAAGTAGAAGTCGCTGAACGTATTCGATTTTTCCTCTTTCCATCCGCCTTCGTTAAGAAGAAGTTTCATCTCCTTTTCCGCTTGATTTCGCAGAGTCTTGTGGCGATTTCGTTCTTCTTCGGGGAGGCTCTTGTTCACCATTCCGTTGTGTGATTCGTTTCGCTGTCGAACAGCCGACCTGAAGAGTTGGCGCCAGCGATTGCACGCGTCTTCAAAATCGGCGTAGATTCGGTCGATCTGTTCGTCGATCCACATTTCAGTAAACCATTTGGCGTTTTTGAGTTCGTCGCTCATCCTTCCCAAGACGTTTTGCACGCGTTTCTTAGCCGCGTCCGCGACGTTGCGATTTTGAAGTATCGCGGCGACTTCCGGTAAAAGATCGCATTCCGGTATTTTCATGTCGCAGGTCGCGGCGTCGAGATAATCGCCGACGCTTGAACCGCGTTCAAAGGGAAGGTTTTGTCGCACGACCTCGGTAAGCCAAATCGCGCGGGCGTGGGCGCGGACGAGCTCTTCGTTCGCAAGGTCGACACAAGGAGGATTCACCGCGCCCGACGCCATCAAATGACGATGCTGGAAGTAGTAGAAGTCGTGTTGATTCTGGGCGCCGCAGAATGTGAGGATCAACGCGGGCTGACCGCTTCGTCCGGCACGTCCGGCGCGTTGCGTGTAGTTCGCGGGCGTCGGCGGAATGTTGCGCATGTGGACGAGATTCAACTGCGCGATATCGACGCCCAGCTCCATCGTCGGCGAGCAGAACAGAACGGCCAGCTTCGCGTCGCGGAACGCCTCTTCTCGGGTTTCGCGCGTGTCGGAATCGACCTGCGCCGTATGCTCCGCCGCGCGGTAGACCGAAGACGCGAGCGTGTTGTTCTTATAGAATTCGTGGAAATATTTGTTCCTCCACCGCCGACTATCGTCGTCGTCCACCGTATATTGACGAATATGATCCGCCGGCGCGGAACCGTCGCCGAGCTTCCAGATCAACGCGTCCGTATTAACCTGATACGCGTTGTCGTTGTTCTTCTTCAACAGCCCATAGGTCTCTAAAACGTTAAAGAGCGTTTGTATCATCTGCTCGCGCATCTGAGTCTCCTTCGTTCCCTGGAGATCGAAAGGCTCAAGGTCGATCTTGCGTTTCAAATATTGGCCAAACCCGCTTCGCGCCGTGACAAAAACGTACTCGCGCTTTAAAAAACCAGGCTTCGAGTTGGCCAGCGCCGCAAACTTTCTCTTCGTCAGATTTTCAGGACGCGTCTCCTCGCTAAAGCGCCACGGTTCGCGAAGGCGCCGTTTGACGGATTCCACCAACTTCGAATGATTCTTGGGATCCAATGCGGAGCAGTCGATCGCCAACTCGCGACGCAGAAGATCGAGAAGCGTGGCAAGGAGCTCGCGACGAACCTCCGGCTTGGCGCTATAAAGAGGCTCGGGGCCGTTTCGCCACTCTTCGTCGTCCTTCACGGCTTCGTCGAGACATCGGTATTTCACGCGAAGATCCCCCGTTTGCTCCAAATTCGGCACGCTCACGCGCCAACCGCGTTGCAAGTCGCAGAAGAGGAGATACCGAAGATATTCCTTCATCGCGTCCACCGCCTCGATCAAAGCGAAGCCTTTCGTTGGGGCGTTCTCCGGCATATAGTCCGTCGGCTTCAACGCGAGCGCGTCGAAAACCCGATCTGGCAAATCGTCCGACGCGATCCCCATTTCTCCCGCCTCTTCAAGAGCGCGACGCAACCCCGCGCGTAATATCCCAACGTGAACGAAGTCGTTGAAGTGCCCCGCTTGAAGGGACGCGTCTTGGCGATTGTCCGTAAAGCTCAAGAGCTTACGCGCCTCGGGATGCTCCCTAATAAACTCGCTCTTCTCAAGCCCCGCGACGCCCGCAAGGGAAAGGATCGTCGTCGCGCTACTGCGACCCGCTGTCGCAATTCCCCCCAATCGACCAAAGTCCGACGAATTCTTACGAACATGCATCGCCGAATATGCGAGACCACACTCCGGACAGAAACGAAACGCCGCCGTCATGAACGCGACGTTGATCCCGTTGGGCGCTTTTGCGTCGAGAATCTCACCCTGAAGGTTCGTTCGGTAACGTACCGGAATATCCCCGTCTTTGAGTCGGTCGCTATAAACGCGGTCGTCATGCCATTCCTCGGGGATCCGTGCTAAAATGTTCTCTTTATCCTCCGCTTCCGGCCACTCTTTATCAGTACTCAGATAGAGATACCCCGCGACGTAACCGTCTTCGTCCTTATCCGCGCGGTCGGAGAAATCGCGCGGAATGAAACGGGGATCCTCTTTATCGTCGACTCTATAGACGCAGTAGTATTCCTTACCGCATTCGCGGCAGAAGACGAGCGGATAGAGGCGCTTCTGCTCCTTGGCGCCCTCGACGCTCGGCGCGAAGCGTTGTTTATGAAGATAGATTTCGCGCTTCTCTCCAAGCTCCGCCGTCGCGTAGACGTAATCCCCGCGGCTAAAAAACTGGTGCAGACGGAACGCGAAGAAGGGGCGCCCGTCCTTCTTCTTCGTGCGGTACCCCGCCATGAAGAGACGACGAATCGCGTTCTCGCAACGCGCCGCGTCGGGCGCGCCCTCCCCGAGCTTATTCTTCAGGAGCTTCGCCAACTTCTCCGAACCGCTCCCCGTTCCGGAGAGTTCGAGGGGCTTTCTACGCGTCAGCCGACCTTCCCGCTCTTCGATCCCGAACGTCTCTTCGATCCACGCCGCCAACCGCGACGCCTGGAACGCCTCCGCGTCGACGTCGCGCCCCGTCATGCGGCGCAAAATCGCGAGAACCTCGTCTGAATCGAGCTTCTCGACGCTCCCCTCCTCGTCGTCGTTCGGCGCCCCGAGCGCGGCGACCTCGCGGCAAAGCGTCGCGAAAGAATCGGGCGTTTCTTCAAATACGTCCGTCGCGCGAACGATCGTCTCCGTGATCACATCCTCGGGCGCAATCTCTCCTCCGAAGATCCGCGACGAGCACGTCGCGACTTCCCGCTGTTCCTCCTCGAGCTTCCCCGTAGGGCTCGACGCAAGGGTCGCCGACGTCCCAACGTAGAGCAGCGACTCCGCCCCGCTCGCTTCGAAAAGACGACGCGACAGCATCGCCACGTCCGCCCCTTGCCGCCCGCGATACGTGTGCAGTTCGTCCAAAACGAAAAAGCGAAGCGTCTTGAGGCTCTCCACGAATTTCCGCTCGCCGGCGCGCGTGAGGATCAGCTCGAGCATCATGTAGTTCGTGAGGAGGACGTCGGGGGGATTCGTCAGCAACGCGTTGCGCTCCGCGCTACCCTCCTGACCGGTGTAGCGCCCGTAACTCACCTTAACGGGCGAATTGTCGATAAACTTCTTAAGCTCCTCCATCTGGCTGTTCGCCAGCGCGTTCATCGGATAGACGACGACCGCTTTGATCCCCTTCTCCTCCTTATGACGCAACGCGTAGTCGACGATCGGAACGATGTACGACAAGCTCTTGCCGCTCCCGGTTCCCGTCGTCAAGACGTAACTCTTTCCCTCGCCGTAACGTCGGATCGCGTCCGTCTGGTGGCGGTAGAGGGAGATCGGAACGCCGCCGCTGCGAAAGCACAATTTCGTCTCGGGGCACAGGACGCCGTCGCGCTCGAGGGTTTCGAAGGAGTCCCCTTTCGCAAACGCGGGGCTAAGCTGAACGAGGGGCTCGGGCCACAGAACCCCGGAGTCGAGCCCCGATTGCACCTTGTCGGCGATCTTCGCGTCTTTGATGTTGATGTAACCGTTGATAAAATCTTGGTATTGATTTACGATCTCTTTGCGCAGTCCAAAAACGTCCATACCAAACTCGTCGAAAAAAAAAGGAACCGCGACGCGCGTCGACGCGTTGCGGTCGTGAAGTCGGCGTACGCGCCCATTATATAGGAAAGGGGCGGCGCCTACAATTAAGAGGACGCTAAAGAAGAACGGCTCGGAGAAATAAGGGAGAAGTTCTCAGGGCTCGTCGACTTCGTCGAGCTCCGCCGGATAATACGCGTAGCAGTTCTCAAAGACAATACGACGCCTCGTTTTCAAGGCGAGATCGAACGCGCGCTTCAACTTCTCGAGCGCCGCTCTTTCGTCTAGGTCGACGCTCGTCGCTAAAAGCTCGTCCACTTTCACCGACGTCTCGGCGACATTTTCCTCGGGGAATTCTTGCTGGAAGCCGTCCATTATGAGACCCCGCCTTTCGTAAAGGAACTCGAAGAAGCGCTGGGATAACGCCGCGTATTCCTTCTCCGTAAATTCCTCCTCGTAAATCTTCTTGCCTGAGACAAACCCGAAGTAGTCCGGTTTTTCATGCTTGTTCTTCGTCTGAACGCTAACGTAGTGAATATAATCGTCCGTCATAATACTCCTCTCGATTCTAACCGCGACGACGCGCTTTGCGATGAAACGGGAAACGTCGCGTAATCAGACGTTTCCCAACTGAAGATATTGGACTAGTTGTCAAACCGAATATAATACCCCGATTTCTTCGCGACTTCGAGCGCGCGCTTCACCTTCTCCAACCCTGAGATTTCCGCCGGATTATCGCTCTTCGCGAGCATTTCATTCACAAGATCAAGCGCCTCCGCCACATGTTCGGCGGGAAGTTCTTCCTCTTCCCAGGGCCCAACGAG
>CAVGEG010000007.1:22058-32177 GCA_963628165.1 Paratractidigestivibacter sp.
ATCAAGGAAAAAAAACCTACGTCAAGTCGATCCAACGCGTCATATTCCTCTTTCGTCAGTTCTTCTTCGTGAACGTTCTCTTTGTCGTCAACCCAGCTCTCAAAGCGTTTCAAACCTTCGGAATTCTTCGGCGCAAAGATCCAATGAAAGTCGATTTTATCCGTCATTCCATTTCCTCCCGTTTTTTAATGCGATAGTGAGTTACGCGATTGAAGCCGCTTGAACTACGACCATGTTGTTTACCGCGATCGTCCGTGTAATTATGAGCGTCCTTACCGTGGCGATCCAAATACTGTCTCTTACTTGTTTCAGAAATCTTCTCCACCCTGAGATATCCGCTAACGTCGGCAACGACCTGAACGGAATCTTTGGCGTTTTTAAAAACGACTTTACCATTCTGAATTTCCGGCTTCGAATTGGGCGCTATCTCCGCGACGACTTCGTTAATATTGACGGGCTCCCAGTTAGCGCCAAACTGTTCCCTTCGTTCATATCCCTGACGAATCTTATCCATCAAACTTTTATCAAGAGCCGCGTCTTCTTTGCGCCGTTTAACGTTCTCTGAATAGTCTCTTTTGGCGTCAGACATTGACCGCTCCTCCATTTGGCGTCTCACGGCGCCTCGTCTTTCTCGGGATCCAAATACATGTAGTTGTCAAACTCGATATAATACCCCGCGGCCAGGGCGACTTCGAGCGCGCTCTTCAACTTCTCTAGAGCAGTTTTTTCCCCAGGATAGTCGCTCGTCGATATAAGCTCCTGTACGACCTGCAACGCTTCCTCCACATGCTCCGCCGGAAGTTCGTCTTGTTCGCAATCCCCGATCAATCCTTGCCACTTATTCCAAAGTATGTCGGTAAAGCGATGATACAACGCGTCATACTCCTCCTGCGTCAATTCCACTTCGAAGATATTCTCCTCGTCGTCGATAAAATGTTCACAGTTATACCATCCTTCTTCATTTTTAGGAGCGCGAATGTAGTGGGTAAATACGACCTTCATTCCATTTCCTCTCGTTTCTTGATACGAAAATGAGTTACCTTATTATATAATCGCTCTTACTGCGCCCATGCTGTTTACCTCGTTCGTCCGCGTAATTATGGGCGTCGTTTCCAAAAAGATCTAAATAGTTATCACTTTTGCTAATTCGATGCAAAGGGTCTTGTTGAAGGCGACAAGAGCCGCTAATATCAGCAACCACGGCCAGCGACATATCATCGTTGTAAAAGATAATCTTCCTGTTTTGCAAAACAGGAATCGAATTAGGCGCAATTCTCGCAACAAATTCATTAATATCCACCGCCTGCCAATATCTTTTCAAATTTATCTCGGCGTTTAAAACTCTTCCTAATTTTCTTACCTAATTCTTCATCTATCAAAGCCTCTCTCTTCCTTTGGATAACGGCGTCAGAATAATCTCTTTTTGCGTCAGACACGAAATCTCCTCCATAAAATTTCTAGACAACGACATAAACCGAATACCATCAATGAAACCTCATTAAACGCACCGTTCAATCACTAATTATAAACTTTTTTTAACTATTGTGTAAGCGCTTTTTTAAAACACTATATATAAACACTTTCTTGTTCTGCTCTGAACATTAAAGGAAATAGCTTTTTAATCCCTAGATCATAGCAAATTCAAGCTTGTATCGATAATCGCGGCCCAATTCGCAAAGGGTTTCCCTTATCTTGCCAAATGGGACGTTAAAAATGCCGACGTACTCAAAAAAAATTAAATAAAGAGCATATTCGCCCCAAAACAGACCATATTATCGCAATAATCAACAAAATACTGTAGTCATGCGTTCGAACCAAGAAATCGTCTTCGCGTTACGTATGTAATATACCACGTTTCCCCACGTGAACACTCCTGATACAACCATGACGATAAGTGGAAGCGCTCGATTCTCGACTCTTTTTCAGGATTTCTTGCAACGTATAGGATTTCGTCCGTATAGCAATATGCGGTCGCCTACCGTCGCGTCTTAATCGTTCGTCCTTTCGTTTCCCAAGGACGCCCGACCTTAGAGAAAATAGAGCAATTAAACTACGCAACGTTAAATATGGAATCAACGACAATGTCCATAAGTTCAAACGTCTCCCAAAAGCAAGATACAAACATTATAGCCGAGCCCAAGACTTGCTTGGTAATAAAAGACGCGAGACCTGCGAACATAAAGAGCGAAATTCCGCGACGCCTATCAGCTTCTGCTTTTCACGCGTCTTTGCGCGGTCCTAGGAGCGCTTCGGCGTACTCTTCGATCTGTTCGGGCGTCTCGAAATACTGGTCGAAGAGCGCGGCGCGGTCGTATTCGCACTTTTGGTTCGAATAGTCGCGGCAGATCGCTGGGCGGATCGCGTAGTCTTTGCAGCGGTAGTTCGCGTCGAGCGCGCGGCACGGGGTGTGCACGAGAAGGTACCAGTCCCCGTCTTCGACGAAGATGGAGGTTCGTTCATGGTAGAGATACCAGCGAACGTCGTCGAATTCGGCGAAAGTCGTCGGCTTATCGATCGGAAGCGCGAAATATTGACAGCACTTCGCATGGCAGAATTCGCAAAGCTTCTCCGGGGGAACCTCCGACCTCTTCGGTTGGGTTCCTAGGGTCGTCGATCTCTTCGAAGTCACTGCGCGCCTCCTATTCTGTCCGGTTTTAACGACGTCAAAATAGCAAAAATAAAAATTATAGGAAAGATTCACAACAAAAATATGGTAATTTCACTTTTTTTATTTATACTTACGGGAGCGTTTTTCTCAAGTGGGAAGAATCGCGCAAAAAAGCGCGGCGCATACGCCAAAGAACGGTTAGATTAAAGGAGTACCTCACGTGGCTGACGAAAAAGATAAGAATGAAGACGCTTTCTTCTCGGATCTCTCCGGCGAACTCAACGCCGATCCCTTCGCCTCCAACGATTCTGCCGATCCTCTAGCTCCTTCCGGCGCCGACAGCGTTTTCGGCCAGAGCGACGCCGACCCCTTCGCTTCTAACGATTCCGCCGATCCTTTAGCTCCTTCCGGCGCCGACGGCGTCTTCAGTTCAAACGCCTCCGACTTCCCCCCCCCTGAAGTCGCGCCCCTCCCCTCCGCTGGAAAGAAGGGCAAGAAAGCCAAGGGAGCGAAGACTACAAAAGCGCCAAAAGCCAAGAAAGAAAAGGTCGCTAAGGTCAAGGAGCCCAAAGGCCCCAAACCTCCTTACGCCTCGTCCCCGGTTCCCTTCTTCGTCCTCGCCGCGCTCCTGATCCTCCTCACGATCGTCGCCGACGTCGCGCTCCTACTCGCGGGATCCGTCGATTTCGCCTTCTTTATCGAGACGACGATCCTTGGGTTACTCTCGCTCGTCGTCCCCGCCCTCTTCCTCAAACAACTTCGCCAGCGCCCCGTGTGCCTCTTCGACTTCATGATCGGCCTCGTCGCGATCCTCCTGATCTTCAGCTCGATCCTCACCCTCTCCTACTTCGCTAAGACGTATCAGGGAGACGTCAAAGCCGCGCAAAACGCCGTCGTCGCGGTCGAAACTCTCAACGCGTAATCGTATGTCGCGCATTTCGCTGAAAAATATTGGGCGTCCGCTATTCTCGGGCGCCCTTTTTCTTCGCTCCCCCCAGACGCGCCGACAACAAGAAATAAAGAAAACGTTACCCCCTTCGATTGAGATCGACCCGGTTACTATATAATGGACTAGGGGGAAGTCGGATCGTTTCATCTCAATGGAAAAGGAGCGTGGCAATGGTCTCGGAACGCACGTCGTATTCTCGGGAGGTTAAAGAGCTGGAGCGCACGGTCGCGTGGCGCGAATGGCGCGCTATCTTCGTCAAAGTTCTCCAAGACGACGCCAATGGCGCCGCCTCCCCTGAGGGAATCGACAACTTCTTGCGACTCCTCCTCTTGAGCATGAAAGAATGCCCCCTGCGCCTCGTCGAGAACCGCTTCCCCGATCCTCTCGTGAAGATCTTCTGCGTCGACGAATGGGTCGCGCACCTTAACGCCGGGTGTCTCGAGTTTCTCAAAATTCCAAGCGCCAAACTCGCCGACACGGCGTGCGAACTTGTCCCCGGCTCCCTCGTCAACCGCGCCTTCACCGACTATTCCTCTCCCTCCTTCCCCCTCGAATTCCACCGCTCCATCACCTCCAAAAAGATCAAAACCCTCATCGCCGACTTCTTCCAGTGGTTCCTCGAGTTCGTCGAAGACCGTTATTACGCGAAGATTCGACGCGAATCGACGAATATCGTCAAGCGCTTCGACTACGATTCCTTCAAAAGACAACACGAGGAATCCCCCGACGTCGCCGACTGGAACGCCCTCTGCCGCTATCTCTGCCATCTGCGCTGGTTTCAGGAACGCCAGGACGAAGTCGCCAAAGACCCGCGCCTCCAAGAAGTCGAAACGAACGTCGAAGAGTTCTACGACGTCCTCGTCGACGACTTCGACCTCGAGCTGTGCAAGAACCGTCACGAAGTCTTCCTCGACGACAATCCCTTGGCGATCGACGCAGAGAATTACGCGTGCAATATCCTGCGCATCCTCGGCAAAAACTTCAAAGAATTCCTCCTCAAAGCGTATACGACGAACGCAAGCGACGATCCCCGCGCGTCGCGTTTTTAAGGCCCCTATTGATGAAAAGAGTCCACAGTTGGTTTCACTTTTTGTCAAAACGCGTTTAGCGTCGCACAGAAGCGACCTTCTCTTACAACGTGTAAAATATTCTCTCTACTTGCTTAGCGTGGGAAAAAATTTCCCCAAAAAAGGAATTTTACAAGCGCCCTTCACGCTCAAAGGTGTTACAATTACGTACAGAAAAACGCGAGCGCGTAAACCTCTTTTATACCGATTATTTATTTTATTATTCCGATTGTTGCGTCGCGTCGATTATCCAATTCATCGCTTTTAGCGTCACATTTTATTTAAAGAGAGTTTTATCGTTCCATGTTTCCTTCTCCTGCATTGCCCACCCAACTTAACGGGCTCAAAAAAAGCGTCCTGGAGCGACCGATCGCTACGCTCAAGGCGAACGCCGTCCCCGCGCCGGAAATTCTAGCTCCTGAAGGGAGGACCACGAAACGACGCGCCGGTCGTCCGAAAAACTCCGGAAAATACGGCGAACCCACAAAAGCCGTGCGATTCCCCGTCTCACTCATCGAACGTATGCCTAAAATCATCGAAAGAAACGGTCTTGTAGTTCCTCTCTATTCCGATCTGGTTCAAGCGGGTTTCCCCTCCCCGGCGGAAGACAACGCCCCCTTCGAATCCTTCGACTTATGCGAACACCTCGTTCCTAACCCCGCTTCGACCTTCTTCATTCGCACAACCGGCGAGTCGATGCGCGACGCGGGCGTCTTCCCCGGCGACGTGCTCATCGTCGATCGAAGCTTAGAAGCCTCCAACGGCGACGTCGTCGTCGCATGCGTCAACGGCGAGTTCACCGTCAAACGATTCTTCCGCGGCGAAAATTGCGTCGAATTGCGCCCAGAAAACGACGCCTTCAAACCGATTATCGTCAGCGACGATACCGACTTCCTCGTCTGGGGCGTCGTCAAAACGGTCTTACACTACGTCTAATCCAATCGCGCTCGCGACGCTCCCCTTCGCGACGCGTCGCGAGTACCCATGAAAAAAAGAAATCTCGACTTTCCCCTCTACGCGCGTTTGTGCGACGTCTGGCGCCGTCGATTCGGTTCCGATTCCGATTCCGCTTGCGAGAGGGTTTCTTTTCTTATACGCCTCTTTCTCGATTCACAATACGCGACTCAACGTTCCTTCTCACAGTGGCGCGACGCTCGAAAACGCGTCAATCCCCCCAAACTCCCCGCCAACCGCTCCTTCGCCCAGCTCCTCAAACTCGACCGCGACGTTCCCCCCGCGCTCGGCGACGACGCCCTCCTCTTCATCCTCCACGCTTACGTAGCGCAAACCCTCCTCGCAGTCCTCGCCGCCGCGCTCCGACTCAACGACGACGCCCTAACCGACCTCTTCGGACCCACCCCCTTCGACTGGGCCGCACCCCTGCGAGACCTCCTCGAACGCGACGCCCAAGCCGTCGCCAAAATCAACCTCTGCGCCGTCGCGCGCGTTCGCGACCCATTCGGCGATATTTACCCCCAATTCTTCCACGCAAACGTCCGCGCCGCGCTCGGCGAATTCTACACCCCTCCTCGCCTCGCCGAATACCTCTACGCCCGCGCAAAACGCCTACGCTCCCCCAAAAACGACGACGCCCCCTCTATCCTCGATCCAACATGCGGCGCGGGCGTTTTCCTCTCAGCGCCTCTACGCGACGCGATCCAACGCGGCGAAGAACCAAACCGCGTCCTCGATCGTCTCGAAGGCTTCGATATCAACCCCCTCGCGATCCTCGCAACGAAGGCGAATCTCCTTTGTCTCGCCCTCTCCCCGCTCGCCGACGATCCCGACGCAATCCCTTCCGCGATCCCCTCCCTCGTCGAATATCGTCGTTCAAAACGCCCGCGCGATCCCTACGCCGCGCTCCCCGGCGTCCCCCTCGACGCCCTCTCCCTACGCAACCCCTTCGCCCCCGACGATCCTCCTCGCCCGCCTCGACGCTTCGATCTTCTCCTCGGCAACCCCCCGTGGCTCGGATGGGAACGTCTCGCGAAAGAATATCGTCAGGAAACGCGCGCCTTGTGGGAAGAGTTCGGCCTATTCTCCTTAACGGGAACCGACGCCCTTTTCGGGGGGAGCAAGAAGGAGCTCGCGGGGCTCGTCGCACATCTGTGCGTCGCGCGCTATCTGCGACCGGGGGGCGTCTTCGGCTTCATCCTGCCGCGTCCCCTCTTTCAGTCCGGGTCTTCCGCCGCGGGCTTCCGACTCTTCGGGAAGGGGAAGCCGTGGGAGTTTGCGCCCCTTGAAATCGACGACCTCTCGCATTTCCGACTCTTCGAATACGTCACGACGAAGCCCGTCGCCTTCTTCGGCGCCCCGAACTCTACCGCGCGCTATCCCTTCCCCGTGAGGGAATGGCGCGCGCCGACTCGGGGGGAGCGCCTCGCCGCGGACGCCGCGCCCGAATGGGAGCGCTTTAGTCGCGCTTTCGACTCGGCGGTCTTCGACGCGGGAACCGCGGAACCGATCCGCGACGAGCCCGGCGCGCCCCTCCTCTTCCGCTTCCCGCCGCGCGTCGACGACCTCGACGATCCTACCGCGCTCGAGATCGACGACGTCGTCGAAAAGCTCATGACCCCCGACCGACGGAACGGATACCGCGCTCAGCTCGGCGCCAACGCCGCGGGGAGCGTCGGCGTCTACTGGTTCGACGCGACGACCGCGCGTTGCGAAGGGAACGTCGCGACGGCGCGGAATCTCGGCGCTCGCGGAAAGAAGAAGGTCGAGTCCGTCGAAGCGCAAATCGAAAGCGACCTCCTCTTCCCGATGCTCCACTGGCGCAATCTAGGCGCGTACCGCTACGACGCGCCCACGACCCTCGCCCTCATCCCCCAAGATCCGCAAAAGAGGCGCGGATATTCCCCCGAGACGATGCGCGAACGCTTTCCTCTCGCGCTCGCATACCTTCAACGCTTCGAAGAAGAGCTACGCGGACGCGCCGCGTATCGACGCTACCAGGCCGCCGCGACCTTCTGGTCGCTCTACAACGTCGACGCCGCAACCTTCGCCCCCTACAAAGTCGTATGGCGGCGGATGGACTATGAACTCACCGCCGCCCTCGTCGTCCCCGATCCCGATTCAAACCGACCGATCGTCCCCCAAGAGACCCTCGTCTTCACCCCTGTCGCGTCTCTCGAAGAGGGGGATTATCTCGCGGCGCTCCTCAACTCCGCCCCCGCGCGGCGCCTCGCCCTCGCCGTCTCCGTACCTCAAACCCTCGGATTCGGTTCCCCCAAGCTCCTCGACTCTCTCAGACCGCCCCTCTTCGACCCGCAAAATCCCCTTTGCGTCAAACTCGCCTCCCTCGGAAGAGCCAAGCGTCTCGCCGCGCAAGAGAAAGAATCGCGCCAATAAGAAAAAACGACAAGCAGAACCCCAAGAAAAGAAGAAAGGAACGCGCCCGTTACGCGTTCCTTTCTTTATATCATGTCGTATCCCGACGTTTTCGACGCATAGCGCGTCCTTCGAACTCAGTTGGAGCCTTTCCCCGTCGCGTCCTCGTAGACGTCGAGGAGCCTGGAGAGGACGCGTTGCGTTTGCACGTCTTCCGTCTCGCTCGCGTTGTAGCGGTCGTACATCGCCACGACGTCGGGTCCGCGCAGGAGCGATCCGTTCGCGCTCAGGTGGCGCTGGAACGCGTCGACGACTCGACCGCGCTCTTCGACGCTCAAGCGAACGTCCCCCGCGAGACGCGCCAATTCCGTCTGCGCGTGCGAAGACTTGATCGTCGACGCGAATTCGAGAGCCTCGTTCATGAGAACAGGCGTCGCGAGAAGACGATCGAGGAGCGCGTTGGCGTTCTCCAACTCGTAAATTTCTGGATGCGTCGTCGTCAGCTTCTGAATTCCGGCGATCGCCTGGCGGCTTTGCGTCAGACGCGCGCCCGCCGAGACAAGCTTCACGCCCGACTTGTCGTAGAGGCGCTCGAGAGCGAACGCCGCGGCGTCATGCTGGCGCGGGGTCGCTAAAACGACGGCGTTCGGTTCGCGACCGACCGCGAGATTCGCGCTGATCTCTTCGCGTTCGCCATCGGCGCCGACCAGTAGCGGAATCTCAGCCGTGCGCCAATCTCCGCGCAACGCCTGCGCCATCGTGCGAATATCCGGCTTCGAGACGGTCGAAAGGACGAAGATCGCCTCGACGTCCGCGGAGCTCTGCGCCGAAAGGAGCGCCTCCCTACCCGTCGTCGCGGGCAACACGCGAAGACCTTGCGTGCCGAAGGCGCGACCAATCAGCGTGGAATCTGCAAATTTCGGAGACGCGACGACGACAAGACGTTCTCCGGAAGACGTCGCGAACCATTCGAGCGCGGCGAGAACGCGGCTCGAGCCGACGTAACGCTTCGACGGATTCCACTGGACGATCGCCGAAAGCGCTTCGTAGCGCACGCGCCTGTCGGGACACGTCGCCGCCTGCACGATCGTCGTCGGCGTTCCGTCCCCGTAGCAGAGGGACTCGTCTCCGCAATCCTGCAAGAGGATCGTCGGGATCAACGCGCCGTCCCAGCGTTGCGTTTCGAGCGCGAATCGGAGCGCGTCGACAAGATCCTGCGCGCCGAGATTCGGGAATTCCTTCTCTAAGATCGGGGTCGCCAACCGCGCCGCGTCGAGCCCCGCCAAATTTGCCTCGCGCGCCGAGACCGCGACGATCGCCAACGCCTTCGCGCCTTGCGGCAGTACGCCGCGCGCTTCGCCGACGCGATACGCCGTCGTTCCCCAGTACGCGGCTTCAAGACGCGAAAGCTCCGCGCAAGGAACGTCGTCGCGCGTCAAACGCTCCGTCGAAGAATCCCACTGCCAATAGGGCGCGGAGCCGTCGACGGCGTTCGCGAAAACGCGTTCGCCGCGATAGTATTCGCGCGCCTTCTGATACGCTTCTTTCACGAACTCTTCCGCGCTCGGCGTCTTAGAGAGTTGCTTCGCGAGCGCCGCGGCGAGGGATTCCGCCCCCTCGGAGTCCGACGAAGCGAGGAAGTACCGCGCGAGAAGCGCGGGGGCGACCTTCACGTTCTGGAATCCGGCGACGGCGTCGGCGATCGGCGCGACGTCGGAATCGGGAACGGCGCGAAGTGCGGCGACAAGCGCGTCGACCGCCTCTTCTTCAAAGAAAGGCAGGAGTTCGAGCGCTACGTTCTTGTCCGTTTCGTTCTCGGAAAGGAGCTTGTCGACAAGCGCGGCGACGGCGACGTAGCCCCCCTTGCGCGCGTCGGTAATCGCGGCGGCGCGCTCGGCGACGGATCCTGAAAGAGCGCGAGAAAACGCCTCTTCCAGCGCCGCGTCGGAACGCCAATATTGCCGCGCGGTCTGCGTTACGCGATCGTACGCCGCCGATCCGTCGGAACCGATCGTCGGATTAGCGACAAAATACGCGGCGCGCCCCGCGCCAAGAGAATCGAGAAGCGCGGCGGTTTCTTCCGGCGACGCTTCAGGCGCCTCCAACGACTTCTTCGCTAGAATCTTCGCAAAGTTCGGTCGACCGACTCGCGCGACGCGCACCGC
>CAVGEG010000007.1:32187-70207 GCA_963628165.1 Paratractidigestivibacter sp.
GCGACAAACCATTCCGCGGCGTTCGTCGGCGTCTTGAGCAAGACTGCGCGCTCCGCAGGCGTCGCCGAATCGAAATAATCCTGCTCCGACTTGAGGTCGTCCGGAACGTCTTCCGCTCTCAGATACTTCGCGCGCTCTTTCGCGCGTTCCTCCTCCTCCGGCGTCAACGCTTCCTGCGCGGGATTCGCGTTGCCAGCCGTCGCGACGGGCTTCGACGAGATCGGAGCCGCGGGAGTCGGGAGCGAAGACGGCGCGAAAGGCGTGTTCGCGGATTCCTCCGGCGCTCCGAAAGGATCGGAATCGGTTGAGTCGGCAAAGGGATCCGAGTCGTCGTTCAAGTCGGCGAAGGGATCGTCCTGAGCGAAGACGCGCGTCGCAGTCGTTCCCACGGCGCCGTACGGAAACGCGACCAGCGCGCCCAAAAGCGTCGCCGCGACTGTCGATAACGCAAGTTTTTTCCGATTCGTAAATCGCTTCATCATGAGTGCATCCCGCATATACCGGTAAGGAACGCCGCGCCTGACGCGGCAAAGGCTTGTGAGCGCAATTCGCCCATTCTTCAACTTACCATTATAAAGGAATCGCGCCCCGTTAGGGACGCGTCGACGATAAAAAGAGAAATATTTTCTATTTCGCGTTCGTTATAGACGTCAATATTTCTCTAAAGAAAAGAAATCGCGCAACAAGAATAAATCTACTAATTAATCAGGCCGCGCGAAGACCGACAGGCTCAATCCCCTTTTTCTTCTCGACGTATGCCTCATAGTTCTTCAACAGCGCGCGCCGCTCCTCTATCGTTTGCGAAAGAATCACGTCTTCGCCGACGTTGGCGAAATCCACAAGCTGCTGCAGGCGTTGCGTCGTAAAAGGAACCGACGCCTCCGTGCCCTGCGCCGCGCACTCCGCCGTAAAGACGACCAAAAACGTCTTCATAAAGATCTTCAAATCGAGCCAGAAGCTAACGTGGTCGACGTAGAAAACGTCATCTTCAAAACGTCGTTCCCAAGGCGCCATAGAACGACCGTTGACCTGCGCAAGACCCGTCAAACCCGGCGTCAATTCATGGCGGCGATTTTCCGTCGGCGTGTAGTATTCGTAATTGGCCATGAACATAGGACGAGGGCCCACGAAACTCATCTTACCCGTCAATATATTGAAAAGCTCCGGCAACTCGTCTAGCGACGCCTTGCGCATGAATCGGCCAAACTTAGTCAGGCGCTCTTCGTCGGTGAGAAGATCGGACGCTCGACCGCTGCTCAGAGCCTCTTGAAGCTCGTTATCCGACAACTTCTTCCCGTCGCGAGTTTGCGGATCCAACATCGTCTTAAACTTACAGATGTAGAAGAACTTGCCGTCCTTGCCGACGCGCATCTGGCGAAAAAAAACGGGAGAACCAAGCTTCACCCGCACAAGAAAAGCCGCCAACAAAAGCGCCGGACTCAAACACACAATCAACAAAAGAGCTAAGGTAAAGTCGAGAACGCGCTTGACATGCCTCTCGTAAATACTGCGCGATTTGCTACTACGTGTATACTCCATTTCACCCACAAATACTCTCCTTTTTGATCGCCAGCAACGATTAAATCGCAAGCCGTTTCTGGCGCTGTTTAAACACAATCGTCTCTCTCGTTCCTTACTGTTGCGGCTCTACTTTTACGCACGCGACGGATAATCAAAAATATCATACGTACATTCCCTTTGTCGTCTAGCGGGAAGATCAGTCGCCAGATAGTTTATTGGAAATAAATTTTTTACACTAGCCAAAATTCACGCAACCTACAAAAGCGTTATAATAGTTGAACCTCGGAATTAAAAAACTTTTTCCCCGTTATTCACAGAGGAGTTCGAAGAATGTCTAGCTCGTTCTACCCGCGCGCCCTTTCGCTGATTCTGGCGACGGCGGCCTCTCTCTTCGTTTACGTCCCGACTCATGCCGCGGACGAAGGATACCCGACATACGAAACGCCGTGGGAACTCTCCGCCCCAAAACTTATCGACGCAACCTCAATTGTCGCTAGCGACTTCACCGACCCCGCCGCGACAATCGACGGATGGATCGGTCGCGCCAACGTGACTCTAACGCGACTACCAGACGCCCTCGAAATCCGCTCCTCCGTCGACGATCCGTTCTTCTTCACCCCTGAAATCGACGGACTACCCGCCGGAAAACTCTTCGTGAAATTCCGCGCCAGTCGCGAAAATCAGGGGAACGGACAACTCTTCTTCGCAACCGCTCACCCCGATTTCAGCGAAGAAAAATCCGCCAGATTCAAAATGCCCCTCGACGCCGAGCCTCATGATTACGTCGTCGAACTCGACTCCAAAGAGCCGATTCGTCGTATCCGCTTCGACCTCGGCGAAACCGCGGGCTCCGCAAAGCTCTATCGCGTGGAAGTCCTCGCCCCCGTCTACGAGCCCATCCGATTCCTCGATTCCGAATACCTCCCCAGCAAAGACGGCGGCTCCGTCTCCGTTACGATCGCGAACGATTCCGACGTCGAACAGGAAGCTTCGACGTCCTGGATTCTTCCCAAATTCCGGAAACAAACCGCAAAGAAGATCCCCCCTCGGTCGACGGCTAAAGTCGACTACGCCCTCCCCAAGTCGACCCTCTTCGGCGACGTCGAACTTGTCCTCCAACAAGGAAACGGCAAAGGGGTCAGGCGCCGCTTCTTCACGTACAACGAAAGCGCGAGCCAGCCTCTTACGGCCAAAACGCAAGGCGTGATCCTTCGAAGCGGCCCCCTCGCCGTGCGTTTCTCCCCCGCCCTCGACGGCGCCGAAATCTTCCGCAACGACAAACTGGTCGCCGTTCTCGCTCCCCTCTTCTGCGAAGAAGGGGACGGCTCCGACGTCGTCAACTGGAAGAATACCGCCGAACAAGCGCTAGCCTCGCTCAAAAACGCCGACGCGATCGACTCCGCTCCTCCCCGGCGCCTTGTCCCCGCGCTCCGCTCCGTCTCCGACGACGGCAAAGAGCTCGAACTGAGCGTCTGCGAAATCCCCGCAAACGAAGCGCGACGAATCGCCGGAAAGAATATCGATCGCTCCGACTACCTCTCGGCGAGCGTCGGGTTCCTCAAATTCAAACTCGACGACGAATCCCTCGCCTTCGAATACAGCGCCCCCAGAAAGATTCACGCCCCCGTCCTGCGCGTCCTCGGAGCCATGGAACAGGCGGTTCTCCCCGGCTCCGAATATCTCGAAAAGGGAGAGCATAGCTCCTCCTCCGCCGATATCGAAACGATCGAACGCCTCCGCGTCGCCCCCCCGATCTCATGGGTCTCGCAACCCTACGCCGCGATCGTCACCGACCGCGTCTCCGCTACCCTCCTTTACGACGATCCCAAAACGCAACCGATCTTCGCCGTCCCCGATTTTCTCGACGGTCTCCGCTCCGCCTCCGACGCCTCGCGCATGAACCTCCTTGCCGAGTACGCCTCCGGTCGCGTCCGACTCGCCGATCCCGCCCCGATCGAAGACTCCATCCTCTGGGCAGTGCGACAAATCGGACTCCCCGATATCCCCAAACGCCCCTGTTCGCAAGAGGAAGAAGACGCCCGAATCCTCGCCTCCTTCAAACAGTCTTACATCAAGACCCCCGAAGGATGGATGCACGCGTGCCTCGACAACAATCCTCCCTATCCCTTCCGCCCTAGCTACGGTTCCGATTATCTCTCGACGATCTGGGAGCTCTCCGGCGAAACCCCCGACGTTCCGCGCGTCGACTTCGGCGGCGGACACATTCGCAACTACTCCTATTACCTCGCGACCTGCCGCGGCGAACTCCTCAAAAACGCCTTGAAAGGCGTCAAAGCGCCGATCGTCTCCTCGATCAAAGAGGACGGTTCCTGGCGTTATAGCGGAAAATACCTGCGCGGAAGCAACGTCGACTACGCCTCCGGACACAACGGCAACTTCACCTATACCCTCCTCGAAGTTTGGCGCCTCTCCGGCGACAAAGAAGCGCTCGACGTCGCCCTCAAAGGTCTCGAATTCGCCAACAAGGAACGCACTCCCCGCGGCGCCCAAGTCTGGGAACTCTCGATCCATACCCCTGACATTATGGGTTCGTCGCGCCTCGTCCTCTCAAACGTCCTCGCTTACGAGGCGACCGGCGAAGAAAAGTATCTCGACGCCGCGCGTCGATGGGCGATCTCCGGACTGCCGTTCGTCTACCTCTGGGAAGACCCCGACATCAAACCGTGGCCCGGCGACAAATACCCCGAGGGGAAATACCAGCCGATGATGCGCTACGCGACGATCGCCGTCTTCGGCGCCACCTCCTGGGTCGCTCCGAACTGGATGGGACGCCCCGTCCAATGGTGCGGGCTCGACTACGCCCACGCGCTCCTTCTCCTGTCGCGGTACGACTCGACCCTCGATTGGCATAAGATCGGCGAAGGAATCGTCGCGAGCGCGGAATGCCAGCTCTGCCTCGAAGACGAAAAGATCGGCCTCCTTCCCGATTCCTTCCAGCTTGACACGCAGGAGCGATATCCCTATTGGATCAATCCGACGGCGGTGCATCTCCTGCGCAGAATCGCCGACGGTCGGCATACGAGCCTGAGCGTCGTCGACGCCGGGGGACGTCGAATCGCGTCTCCTTACCCGGCGGTCGTCGACGGCGACAAGGTGAAGATCGCGGCTCCGAAGGGCGCGCGTTATCAGATCCTCCTCGACGGAACCGAGTTGCGCGAGATCCTCTCGACTGGAGAAGACGTCGTAACGCCATGACGAACTTCTCCTCAAAAGAAGCGCGTTTCGAGAAATTTTTGCGCGACGCCCGGCTCTTTTCCGAGGGTCGCGCCTTTTTCTCGTTCCCCTCCGACGCCGCGATTTCGCGCGACGCCTCTGGAATCCCTCCGCTCTCGAAGCGCGCTTCGACGCCGCCCGGAAACTCGAAGCGCCCCGAGTCGATTCGCCGCGCTCTCATCTGGCTCTACGACCAAGGCGCGTCGATCCCCTCCGCCCCTCCTATGACGCGTTCCCTGGTTCGCGATACTACCGCGTGAACGCGCGTGCGTCGGGTTCTTCCGCTTCAAAGGAGAGCCGACGGCGGGAGAGGCGGAGATCGCGCGTTTCATCGCGCCCCCCTTTCGCAACCGCGTGTACGCGACCGAAGGCGCGATCGCGACGAGCCGCTGGGCCTTCTCCGCGGGCGCCTCGCGCGTACTCGCCGAAACCCCGCGCGACGCCTTCGCCTCCCAACGTATGCTCCAAAAAGCGGGCTTCAAATACTGCGCGGATCCCCCTTGCGAAGGAAAAGATTCGATTTTTTGGCGCCTTCAAGCCCCGGCCCTTACTTGATTAGGGAGCAATCGTACGTTATAATTCACTAGGAATTAAAACGGCGCGGCGCGACAAACCTCTTCGCAGGGGGATTCCCGCGCGTCGCCTATTACAAATCGATAGAGAGGAGACCAAAGTGGCGTCGAATTTAACGCAATCGCCCGCGTGGCAGAAGCTCGCGGCTCATCAGAAGCAACTCGAAACAACGACTATGCGCGAACTCTTCGCGAAAGATCCCGAACGTTTCAATAAGTTCTCTATCGAGTTCGGCGGAATTCTGTACGATTTTTCGAAAAACCGTATCGCCGAGGAAACCCTTGATCTCCTCGTCTCCCTCGCCGAACAGGCGAAGGTCAAGGAGATGGCTGAAGCGATGTTCACCGGCGAAAAGATTAACGTCACCGAACGCCGCGCCGTCCTCCACACCGCCCTCCGCAACCGTTCGAACAACCCCGTCTACGTCGACGGAAAAGACGTCATGCCCGACGTCAACCGCGTCCTCGCCAAAATGAAGGACTTCTGCGCTCGCGTGCGCTCCGGCGAATGGAAGGGTTACACCGGCAAAGCGATCACCGACGTCGTCAATATCGGTATCGGCGGCTCCGACCTCGGCCCCTGCATGGTTTGCGAAGCCCTTACCCCCTATCAATCGATCTTGACCCCCCACTTCGTCTCCAACGTCGACGGCACCCACATCGCTGAAACCGTCAAGAAACTCAATCCGGAGACGACCCTCTTCATCGTCGCGTCCAAAACCTTCACGACGCAGGAAACGATGACGAACGCTCAATCCGCCAAAAAGTGGCTCCTCGACGCCCTTAAGGACGAAAAAGCCGTCGCCTCGCACTTCGTCGCCCTCTCCACCAACCGCGAAGAAGTCGAAAAATTCGGTATCGATCCGAACAATATGTTTGAATTCTGGAACTGGGTCGGCGGTCGCTACTCCCTGTGGTCGGCGATCGGTCTGAGCATCGCCCTCGCCGTCGGGTTCCAAAACTTTGAAGAACTCCTCTCCGGCGCGCACGAAGCCGACGTCTACTTCAGAACGACTCCCTACAAGCGGAATATCCCGGTCGTTATGGCCCTCTTGGGCGTCTGGTACAACAACTTCTGGAACGCTGAAACGCAAGCGATCCTCCCCTACGACCAGTATATGCGTCGCTTCTCCGCGTACCTCCAGCAGGGCGATATGGAAAGCAACGGCAAGGGCGTCGATCGCGAAGGCAATCGCGTCGATTACTCCACCGGTCAGATCGTCTGGGGCGAACCGGGCACCAACGGCCAGCACGCTTTCTATCAGCTCATCCACCAGGGCACGAAACTCATCCCCTGCGATTTCCTCATGCCCGTCCAGACACACAACCCCATCGGCGATCACCACCAAAAACTCGTCGCAAACTTCATCGCGCAGACCGAAGCGCTCATGAAGGGCAAGACCGAAGAGGAAGCCTACCAGGAACTCCTCAAATCCGGTCTCGACGACGCCGAGGCGAAGCGTCTCGCTCCCGCCAAGGTCTTCACCGGCAACCGTCCGACGAGCTCCTTCTTCTTCACGAAGCTCACCCCGAGAATGCTCGGAAAACTCATATCCTTCTATGAAATGAAGATCTTCGTCCAGGGCGTCGTCTGGAACGTCAACTCCTTCGATCAAATGGGCGTCGAACTCGGAAAGCAGCTCGCCAAGGCCGTTCTTCCCGAACTCGTCGCCTCCACCCCGACGACTTCTCACGACGCGTCCACCAACGCTCTCGTCGAATACTATAAGAAGAATCGTCAGGCTTGATTTCTCTTAATACCGGACGACGCGCGCAGAAACCGTCGCCCGGTTCCTTTGCGCGTCCTTGTCCGCCGCTCGCGCATAACTCTATGGACGAACCTTCTGGCTTAATATGAAAAAAAGACTCTGGCTTATTCATCAACATTGTACGCGCATTATTCTTGATGAACGCGGACATCACTATTGGATTGTCAAAGAACTCGTGCGACAGGGGTATGAACCCGTCGTTTTCTGTTGCAACTTCGATCACTATTCGCGAAATTTCGTCGACGAGAGCAACCCGTTGTGGTTCGAACGAACCCTCCCTTGCGGCGCAAAATGCGTCTTTATTCGCGCAAACGCATACTACAACAACGGAAAAGACCGCGTCCTCAATCTTATCGCCTTTGACCGCAACCTCAAAAAGGTCGCGAAACTTTACGCGAAGGCCAACGGCGCGCCCGACGTCATCTTCGCCTCGTCTCCGTCTCCCTTCGTCGTTTCCGCGGGAGAAAAGCTCGCGAAGCGCTTCCACGTTCCCTGCGTCGCCGAAATCCGCGACCTCTGGCCCGAGAGCATCTTCGCCTACTTCCCCCAGAAGCGAAACAAGTGGTACGCGAAATTCCTCCGGAAATACGAACGCAAGATGTACGAACGCGCCGACGCGATCATCATGACGTGGGCCGGCGGCGCCGACTATATCGCCGATCAAGGCTGGGATTCCACCATCGACCTCAAGAAGGTTCGTTACGTCGCTCACGGCGTCGATATCGAAGAGTTCGATCAGCTCGTCAAAGACCATCCCTTCTCCGATCCCGATCTCGCGGACAAAACGCGCTTCAACGTGGTCTACGCCGGCTCGGTTCGTTTCGTCAACAACCTCGGAATGTGCGTCGACGCCGCGCGACTCCTCCGCGACCGCGGAAACGACCATATCCGCATCCTCGTCTGGGGACAGGGTACCGAACTCGACGCGATGCGCGACCGCGTCAAAGAACTCGGTTTGACGAATATCGTCTTCAAAGGCCTCGCCGAACGCAAAAATATTCCCTCTATTTTGGCGCAAAGCGACTGCACTCTACTCCATAACTCAAGCACCGCCCTTGATAAATATGGCCAGAGTCAAAACAAATTTTATGAATATCTCGCCGCCGCTAAGCCGATTCTAATGACGTATTGCGTAGGTCACAGCGTCGTCAAGAAGGAAGGTTGCGGAATCGAGTTGGACGAACAGACTCCGGAATCTATCGCCGACGCGCTCGAAAAGCTTGAAAAGCTACCGCGCGAAGAGTATGACGCGATGGCCGTCAAAGCGCGACAAGTCGCTGAAAGTCTCGATACCAAGCTCCAAATGGCGAAGCGTATCAAGATTATCGAAGACCTCTGATATCCACCCAAAAAGAATGATAAAGCCCAGCTTCTGGAAGCAAACTTTATGACACGCAAGAGATTAATATACGTCGGTTCCGGCGGCGGCGGAGCGTTTCAGGACGCGTCCGGGATCTATACGCACTTCTCCACGGGTCTTCTCCTCGACTATTTCGCCCAAGAATATGACGAAATCTGTTGGTGCGCCCCAAAGGAGCCCGTTAAATCCTCCAACCTCGCGTTCAAGTTGCCGGAAAACGTCCTTCACGTCCCTATGCCAAAATCCAGCTCGACCCTCGCCGCGACGCTAAAATTAAAAGGGTATAGCCAGGCGTGGCAGACGGCGCTCGAAGAGCCCGGCGACCTCTTCATTCGAGGAATGTTCCCAGGAACGACCGACCTCTACAAACTCTGCGTCAAGAAGGGTTTTCACCCCCTGCATTGGCTCGTCGGCAACCCCGTTGCGCTCATTCAGTCGCATAAGCGTAGCGGCTTTGTCATGGATCATCTCGCGCTCTGCTACGCCAAAAACTGGGAACGCGTCGTCAAAAACGGCGTCGCTCAGACCAAAGGCGCGTTCCTATGCTTCGGGCAAGAGCTCTATGAGCGCGTGGAAGGCTTTAAACGATATAACATCGTCGCCGCGCCAGTCCTCGAGTCCGAAATCTACGAACGCGAAGACACCTGCCAAGGCGACGTCATACGCGTCCTATTCGTCGGATTTATTCGACCGGAAAAAGGCGTCCAGTACCTCGTCGAAGCGCTCCCCTATCTGCGGTGCAAGCGTCGCGTCGAGCTCGTCTGCATCGGTTCCAAAAACGAACGATACGCCCAGTACAACGCGCTCCTCGACGCCAAAATCAAGGAGTTCGGTCTCGAAGATCGCGTCTCATTCCCCGGTTATATGACTCAGAGCCAAATCTTCGAGGTCATGCGCTCCTGCGACGTCTTTGTCCTCCCAACCCTCTCCGAAGGCGCTCCTTACGTCGTCGTCGAGTCCCGTTCACAAGGACTCCCCACGATCGCGACCGTCGTCGGCGGCATTCCCACGTCGATCGACGACGGAGAAGACGGACTCCTCGTACCCCCGAAGGATCCCGTCGCTATCGCCGACGCCATCGACTGCGTCATCGAAGACGAGTCCCTTCGAAGGAACCTCATTGTGAAGGGATACGCCAAGGCGCGCGAGTTGACCTTCGATAAGTTCGCCAAGAAGATCGTCGGGATCCTCGACGAGCTCAACGGGCGCGCCCAATAGTAATCGCGTTTGATACGGGATATGTAAAATGTTTCAGATGTTTGGAAAAATGGACGTTCTGTGGGCATGGTTTGTTCGCATCATCACTAACTGGCTCCCCGATTCGACGAGTTGCATGCGCTTTCGCGGCGCCCTCTACTCTCTCGCCATGAAAAAAGCGGGCAAGAACTTCGAAGTCTCCTCCGACGTGCGCTTCACGCGACTACGATGGCTCTCCGTCGGCGACAACGTCCGCATCGGCCCCAACGCCGTCCTGCTCCTTGCCAACGACGTCACGATCGGAAACAACGTCCTCATCGCCCACAAGGCTATGATAACCTCGACCAACCACGCCTACGAAAACGGCAAGTGGAACGCGCGCAATAAAACCGCGCCGATCGTCATTAAAGACGGCGCCTGGATAGGAGCCAACGCCGCCGTGCTGCCCGGCGTCACGATCGGACGCGGAACCGTCTTAGCCGCCTGTTCCTCCGCTCCAAAGTCGTTGCCCGATTACTCCGTCTGCGCGGGCGTTCCCGCCGTGGTAAAGAAGACGCTGGAACCGCCAAAGAAAGATTAAGAAAGGATTTAACGATGGGATATAAAAAGACGCTCGCCTCAATCGCGGGCTTTTGCGGAATCCCGCGATTCATGGAGCTCCTACCTCATTCGGCGCGCGTCGTCATGTGTCACGGCGTCATGAAGGGGCCGTTCGCTCATCCTCTCGTTCAGGCGAATCAGATCGAATTCGATCTCTTCCGAAGAAATATCGAATACCTTGCCAAGTGCGGACATTTCCTCACCCCCGACGAGTTTTACGAGAAATTCCAGGCGAAAACCTTTGACAAACGCGACATACTCCTCACCTTTGACGACGGTTACGCCAACAACGCCGAGGTCGCCGCTCCCTATTTGATCGAAAAGCAGATCCCCTTTATGATCTTCGTTTCGCCGGGATTGATCGACGCCAACGAACGCATTCCGTCCTATTACGCCTTTACCGCGGCGACGTGCGAAAAACTCGACACGCTCCAAATTCCGTCGATGAGCGCCGCTTTTCCCCTCCGCACTCCGGAGGAACGCAGGCACGCGGCCTTCAAGCTCCTCGAATTCGTACGGAGCCTGAACGAGTACGATCTGGCAAAACTCGTCGCGGATCTCAAGAAAGCGATCCCGGAAGACATAGCCGCCGAGAACGAAAAACGATACGACTCCGAGCGGCTCATGAGTTGGGAGCAAATCGAATCCCTCTCGAAGTCCGGTTTCGCGACGATCGGCTCTCACGGCTACGAACACGCCATCCTTCATGACGGTCAAGACGAAGGAGAAGTCGTGCGGCAATTGCGCGATAGTCGCGATAGAATTGTCGAACGCTGCGGAAAATGCGATTATTACGCTTACGCAAACGGTTCCGCAGAGTACGTCTCCAAATTCGCTAGGGAGAAAGCAAGAGAGTTATATAAGGCGGCTTTTGCCGTTAAGAAAACGCAAGTTCATAAGGACGAAGACGTGGCGATGATCTCGAGACTCTCCATGATAAACGACTTCTACGCCATGAAATTCGCATTCTCAGTCCTATCGCTCCTATAAACGCGCTATTCGGACTATGACGACATCATCAAAAAAGGACAACTCCGTTGCAAGACCTTGAACTTCACCGATTCTACAGAATTTGGAAAAAGCAGTTAATTCTCTTTTTCTTCATGGCTTGCGTTTTGCAAGCTTTGGCGGTTCAACTCAACGCGTTCTTCTTGTCCTACGCGCTCATCCCCATTTTTTTCATGCTCGCAAGGGGGTTCACCGCGCGATACACAGAGTCCGAGCCGCCGACGTGGCAAGCGCTTCGCGAGCTCTTCGTCGTCAGTTTCATCGTTCGAATCGTCGAAGCCGTGGGGTTAATCGCCTGTTGCCGCTTCTTCTACGACTCCCCTTTTACGAGCCCAACCGACGACTCTAGATACCATGAGGCGATGATCTGGATTAGCCGGTATTGGCACGAATACGGCTTCAAGCCGATCGTAGCGAGCAAGATTGAATACTTAGGGGGCGAATACTCCGGCTATCCCTATTTTGGCGCGATAATGATGCAATTCTTCGGGGATAACGTCTACGCCGCGCGTATCGGCAACGCGTTCCTCTCCTCGCTGACCGTCCTCTTCGCCTACGGGATCATGCGCTCCTACTTAGATAAGACGCACGCGTATTTCGGCGCCGTTATGATCGCCTTCGCGCCGATCTTTGTCGTTTACTCGGCGTGCAACTTGAAGGACTCCGCCCTACTCTTAGCGGTCGCCTCATCCCTCTGGGCGATGACGAACCTCGCCATGTGGAAACACTGGTGGCTTTCCGTCTTCTGCCTGGTCTCCGCGTTCTCTTTCATGATCTTCTGTAGGCCCGCGATAATCTTCATCCTCCTCGTCTCGGGGTGCGTCTTCTACATCTACCGCGCCATGAAGATGAAGGGCTCTCCCGTCTTTATCTTCACCCTAATCTTAGTCTTCTTCCTCCTATTGTTCTTGTGGAAGCATTTCGACAAAGTCGGGTTGAGTCGCGACTTCAGCGAAATCATCGAACGTATGCGTGTGGGCGCCGACCGCACCATTCAAAACGACACGCAGGTCAACCTCGGCAAGACGATAGCGATGATTATCGGCGCTCCGTTCTTCACCCTCTTCTCCCCTTTCCTACCCCTGGGCGTCTACGTCAATACGGGCCAGGACGCCAATCAGTATTGGGGCGGATCGTATTATGCGTCGCATGCAATGTTGACGGTGATGTCGCTCCTTCCCGTCGCCTTTCTAGGAATCGCGGAAGCGTGGCGACGTCGAAGCGTCTATCAGACGCCGATCCTCCTGATAGTCTTCTTCGTCATCTACAAATGCGTGCAGGCGCAGAACCTCCTCTCGATCCTCTCCCCGCGACAAACCCTGCCCGCGATCTTCATCCTATACCTCCTCATTCCGCTGGGAACCTCGCGGCTGGGAGAAAGTAAGACGTCCGTACGCCTTATCAACGCCTGTTCGATAACGGCGATTGTCGTTTACAATGTGTATCGCGTTTATTCATGAAAAAAGTTTCGGCGGTGTAAGGAAAACGCTATGGGATATGAAGGAGTCGTCTTTCCGGAATCGACGCGCGTCTTAGTGACGGGGGGCGCGGGCTTCATCGGGTCGAATCTGGCGGAGGCGTTGTTGAAGAAGGGCGTCGCGGTGCGCGTCCTCGACGATCTCTCCACGGGGTTTATGGCGAATATCGAGCCTTTTTTGTCAAACGACCGCTTTGAGTTTATCAAGGGGGACGTGAAAGACCTGAACGTCTGCGAGAAGGCGTGCCGAGACGTCGATTTCGTCATGCACGAGGCGGCGTGGGGAAGCGTCCCGCGGTCGATCGAACGGCCTCTATTCTACTGCGCGAACAATATCCAGGGGACGCTCAATATGTTCGAGGGGGCGCGGCGCGCGGGGACGGTGAAAACGTTCGTCTGCGCGTCGAGTTCGTCGGTTTACGGGGACGACGCGACGACGCTCAAGCGCGAAGGATGCGAGGGAAGGTTGCTCTCTCCTTACGCGGTGACGAAGAGGGCGCTGGAGGATTGGGGGCGCCAATACGCGTTGCATTACGGGCTCAAAACGATCATGTTGCGGTATTTCAACGTCTTTGGACGACGCCAAACGCCTAACGGCGCGTACGCGGCGGTTATTCCGCGCTTTATTAAGACGCTTTTGGCAGGGGAACGACCGACGATTCACGGCGACGGGCTACAAAGTCGAGATTTTACGTATATTGAGAACGTCGTGGAGGCGAATCTGAAGGCGTGCTTCGCGCCGAATGAGGCGGCGGGAGAGGCGTTTAACATCGCTTTTGGGGAGTCGGCGAAGTTGATCGATCTGTACCATGCGATCACTAAGGCGCTCGGAATCGACGTGGAGCCCCTATTTGACCCGCCGCGTGCGGGGGACATTCGTCACAGCCTTGCCGACGTGGGAAAAGCGCGACGGACTCTGGGCTACGCGCCCGATTACTCGCTGGAAAGAGGACTTCAAGAAGCCGTCGAATGGTACCGCAAATCGTTAAGCTAACATAGTTTGCCCTTGAAGGAGGATAATAAAGAAGCCCGCATTCTCAGAATATGTATTTGCGAAGGAGATTACGAAGTATGGTTATTATTTTTCAATAGAAATTGTGTCTTATCTGGCAAAACAAATGCATCTTAAGTTCCGGAGTTTTCAATAAATCAAAAATTTATCTCTTTTTTTCAGATTCCGGGAAAATTTTTCTTGAGTCCCGACACGTTCGAGTAAAATATAAAGGAGTTTTATCGTTTCGTCGTCGCAATATGAAAGGCTTAGAACTTTGAATCGTCCTTCCCTGTTTGGTTGTTTTTTAGGGAGAAAATTTTATGTCCCATTGCTGTATCGGAATAGGAAAGTTGTCCTGCTTATTATTGACGTGATTATCTTTACCACGATTGCAATTCTGTTAGCAACTTTCCTGCCCCATCGTTTTAACCTCACAGCGCAGGGCGTCTTTATCCACTCCGTGCTGACTGGTCTCTGTCTCCTTACAATGCGGTTATTATGCGGCGTATACAGTAGTGTCCTACGTTATGGGAACGCCGGTTACTACGCCAGGTTTCTGCTGGCGGATGGATTCGCGTTGATTCTCAACCTCATTCTGGTGAGATATCTGCCGGTTCCTCACGTTGCATACTCGCGTTTACTCTTATTGGTTTTGTTCACCACGTACTCGTCGCATATTATAAGAGTGCTGTATCAATGTTCCACCGCGAACCGAAACAACAAGTCGCTTTCTGGGAAGTTCCTTAACAAGGTCTCGGCCCTTTGCACGGGGGAAGAAAAAATGGCGGACGGCGTGCCGAGGACGCCGACGGCGATTCTTGGCGCCGGGGATCTTGCGGTCTCGTTGGCAAACGATTTGTTGAACAATCCGTATTCCCCGTATACGCCTTCATGCTTTATCGACCCGGAGAAGAGCAAGTCGGGGCGGCGAATACTTGGGTTGCCTGTCTTTGCGGACGAGGAGAGTACTTTCTCGCGGATTGAGGCGTTGAACACATACATGGCGATCTTTGCGGACGACGCGAAGCGGAAGGAGCTTTGTAATCGCTACTTCAACGCGGGCTTCCAGATCAAGACGTACAGCGTTCCGGCGATTGAAAACGTAGGGGAGAGACCGGCGATCAAACCGATCGCGATCGAGGACGTCCTTTTTAGAAAACCGATCGAGCTACAGGATCATAAGTCGAACGTCTACTATAAAGACAAGATCGTGCTCATCACGGGGGGCGGCGGTTCGATCGGATCTGAGTTATGCCGACAATTGGCGAAGAGGGCTCCGAAGCAGATAATCGTTTTGGATATATACGAAAACGGCGCGTACGACGTTCAGCAGGAGTTGAAGTTTGCGTACGGTAGCGCTTTGAATCTTCGAGTGGGGATCGCGTCGATCAACAACGAGCGAAGCATGCGCCGCGTTTTCGAGGAGTATCATCCTCAGATTGTCATCAACGCGGCGGCGCACAAACACGTCCCGTTGATGGAGACGAACTGCATCGAGGCGATCGAAAACAACGTGGTTGGGACGAAGGTTCTGCTCGATCTGTGCGAAGAGTACGAGGCCGAGCGTTTCATGATGGTCTCGACGGACAAGGCGGTGAACCCGACGAACGTGATGGGCGCGACGAAGCGCATGTGCGAGTTGATGACCCTGAGCGCGAGCTCGTACGGGAAAGTGAAATACAGCGTGACGCGCTTCGGCAACGTCCTAGGATCCGCGGGCTCGGTCGTTCCCCTCTTTAAGAGACAGATTGAAAAGGGCGGTCCGATCACGATCACGGACAAGCGGGTCATCCGTTATTTCATGACGATACCGGAAGCGGCGCAACTGGTTCTTCTTTCAGGGGCGCTTGCGAACAACGGGGAGCTTTTCGTTCTGGAAATGGGTCAACCGGTGAAGATCTACGACTTAGCGCAGACGCTGATCCGTCTCTCGGGCGCGACGGGAATCAAGATCGTCGAAACGGGCCTGCGACCGGGGGAAAAACTCTACGAAGAGCTTTTGGTCAAGACGGAAGAGCTCGACAAGACGGAAAACGATTTGATCTTCATCGAGCGCGACAAACCGCTCCCGAGAGAAATAGTCGAAGAAAAGTACAAGATCCTCAAAGAAGCCTGCCTGACCGAAAGCGACGCCGCCGCACGCGAAGCGCTCCATCGCGTTATCGAAACGTTTAAAACGCCTGAAACGGTGAATCAAGAGGCGGTGAGGAAGCATATCTTGAACGACATGACTAAAGCCGACGAAGCAAAGTCGTAAGGGCTTTCCATGGCGCGAGCGCCGTCGTCAACGACGCCTTATCTGAAGCCAGATAAAACGTCGTTGGGGAGGGTTCGGTCTTTAAGTCGCGCTAGAGAAGAGTCGTAGAAACGAGCAAAGAAGATGTTTAACCCGGACAACAGCTTTAAGAAGTTTGAAAAGAAAATTTGGCTCTCTTCCCCAACGATGTATCCGGATTCCATGCAGTACGTCATTGAAGCGTACGAAACGAACTGGATGTCGACAGTCGGCGCGAACATTAACGAGGTTGAGCGACTAATCTCGGAGAAGGTGGGGTGCAAATACGCGGTGGCGCTCTCAGCGGGAACCGCGGCGTTGCATCTGGCGATGAAATTGGCGGGGGAAGCTCTCTACGGTAAACCGACGCCAGGACAAGGCGCCCTCGCGGGGCGTTACGTCGCCGCGAGCGATATGACCTTCGACGCCACGGTAAACCCTATCGTTTACGAGGGGGGAATTCCAGTCTTCATCGACACGGAATACGACACGTGGAATATGGATCCCGTCGCGTTAGAGAAGGCGTTCGACCTCTATCCGGAGATTAAGCTCGTCGTTGTCGCGCACCTTTACGGCACGCCGGGCAAGGTCGACAAAATCAGAGAAGTATGCGATCGACACGGCGCTATCGTTATCGAAGACGCCGCGGAATCTTTGGGCGCGACTTACAAGGGCGTCCAAACAGGCTCCTTTGGGAAATTCAATGCAATTTCTTTTAACGGGAACAAGATCATCACGGGGTCTTCCGGGGGGATGTTGTTGACGGAGAGCAAGGAAGCGGCGGAGAAGGTGCGAAAATGGTCGACGCAGTCGCGGGAACGCGCGGCGTGGTACCAACACGAAGAGCTGGGATACAATTACCGCATGAGCAATGTGATCGCGGGCGTCGTGCGCAATCAGATTCCTCGATTGGAGGAACATATCGTCCAGAAAAAGGCAATCTATCTACGATATAAGGAAGCGTTCAAGGGTCTTCCGGCGCGGATGAACCCTTATGACGAAGTCAACAGCGAACCGAATTTCTGGCTAAGTTGCATGATTATTGACAAAGACTCGATGTGCAAACAAGTAAGGAGCGATCAAGAGGCTCTCTATGTCGGCGAGCATGGAAAGAGTTGTCCGACGGAAATCCTAGACGCGATCGCGAGCATCAACGCGGAAGGTCGCCCGATCTGGAAGCCGATGCACATGCAACCTATCTACAGAATGAATCCCTTCGTTGTTCGCGACGGAAACTGTAGAGCGCGAACGAACGCCTACGCCGAGGGAGGATACGAAGACGTCGGAATGGACGTCTTCAGCCGCGGTTTGTGCCTTCCAAGCGACAATAAAATGACGGAAGAGGAGCAAGCTCGGATCATCGACGTCGTCAAGAGTTGCTTCAACTAGGGGGGACGGATATGGCCCATAAAAAGGGATTTTACGAAAAGTATGTAAAGCGCCCGCAGGATTTCCTGTGCGCGCTCCTTGCGTGCTTCGTCCTGAGCCCCGTTTTGCTCATGGTCGCAATTCTCGTCAGATTTAAGCTTGGTTCTCCCGTCTTATTCGCCCAAGAACGACCGGGACTCAACGGCAAGATATTCAAGCTCCACAAGTTCCGAACGATGACGAACGCCAAGGATGAAAACGGCGCCCCGCTCCCCGACGAAGTTCGTCTGACGCCCTTCGGCAAGGCCCTTCGCGCCACCTCGTTAGACGAGCTACCGGAAATTTTCGCGATCCTTACGGGCAAGATGGCGGTATGCGGACCGCGTCCCCTCCTCGTGAAATACCTCCCCCTCTATAACGAACGACAGGCGCGGCGACATGAAGTCCGACCGGGGTTCACAGGCCTTGCGCAGGTCAACGGTCGAAACTCGATCACGTGGGAAGATAAATTTGAGTTGGACGTTCAATATGTGGACAATATCACCTTCCTTGGCGACTGGAAGATCGTCTTCAAAACTCTCCTGACCGTGATAAAACGCGAAGGAATCAGTTCTACGACTTCGGCAACGATGGAAGAATTTAAAGGCTCAAAGGCGACCGAAGCCCAAGAAAACGCGGAGGGTCGAAAATGAGACGATTGGCGATTATCGGCGCAAGCGGACACGGGAAAGTCGTCGCGGACATTGCGAAGCTAAACGGCTACGACGAAATCGTCTTTTTGGACGACAATGAAAACGCGCGAGAAAGCGCAGGGCGTCACGTCGCGGGCAAAACGTCGGACGTTGGAACGATAGACGCGGACGTTGTTGTCGGGATCGGCAATCCGGTCGTACGGAAACGAATCCAAGAAACGATTCCGTGCGAAAGGCTCGCGACGCTAGTTCATCCTAACGCCGTTGTCGCCCAGGACGCGGTAATCGGAGCGGGAACGGTCGTGATGGCGGGCGCGGTGATCAATCCTGGAGCGCATATCGGCAGGGGGTGTATAATCAACACCTGCTCTTCAGTCGATCATGACTGCAACGTGAGCGATTACACGCATATCGCCGTCGGAGCTCATCTATGCGGAACGGTTTCGATCGGAGACGGGACGTGGATTGGCGCGGGCGCGACCGTTGTCAATAACATGTCGATCTGCTCGAACTGCATGATAGGCGCCGGGGCCGTCGTGGTAAAAAAAATCGAGACGCCTGGAACATATGTCGGCGTTCCAGCCAAACGCATTAAGTAAAGAACAAAGCGGGATATAGCGATGCCATTATCACTCATGTACATTACCAACAATCCGACGACGGCGCAAATCGCTCAAGAGGCTGGCGTCGATCGCGTCTGGATTGATATGGAATACATCGGCAAAAACGAACGCCAAGGCGGGATGAACACCGTTAAGAACCACCATACGATCGACGACGTCAAGAGACTGCGTCCGGTCGTTTCAAGCGCCGAGTTGATGGTGCGCGTCAACCCCATGCACGCGGCGACGGCGGACTACTCAAGCTCTGGGGAAGAGATTAATCAGACGATCGAAGCAGGCGCCGACGTCGTGATGCTCCCGATGTTCAGAACGGCGGACGAGGTTAAGAGATTCGTCGATTGCGTCGACGGAAGAGCGAAAGTCCAGCTTCTTTTAGAGACGGCGGAGGCGGTAGCGAATATCGATTCGATTTTGGAAGTCCCTGGAGTCGATGAAATCCATATCGGGCTGAACGATCTGCACTTGGCGTTGCATAAAACGTTCATGTTTGAACTGATTTGCGACGACACGGTCTCGACGCTTTGTCAGAAGATAAAAACAAAGGGCGTCAAATACGGGTTTGGCGGAATCGCGCGAGTCGGATACGGTATGCTTCCGGCGGAATATATCATCGCGGAGCATTACCATCTGGGTTCCACGGCGGCGATCCTTTCGAGGGGGTTTTGCGACGCGAACATTGTGAAAGATCCTATCGAAATCGAGTCGATTTTCGTGGAAGGCGTCAAAAATATCCGTCTGAAAGAACTCGAGGTCGCCCAATATAGCGAAGAACAGTATCAAAAGAACTTGGCGATCATTCGTGAAAAAGTAGCCGTAATCGTTAAGAATAAAAGAGGATAATGCGCTCCGTGAAAAAGATCTGCATGATAACAACCGTCTCGTTGACGCTTAAAGCGTTCGTCATAGAGACCGCTAATTATTTGCACGAACAGTGCGGTTATGATGTGACCTTGATTTGCGACCCCGACGAAAAATTTCAAAGTCAATTGCCCGAACACATCCGTTATATCCCTGTGCGAATGGCGAGAGGAATCGACTTTTCCGCCTTGAAATCGATCAAGGAATTGATCCAGATCTTTAGAAAAGAGCGATTCGACATGGTGCAATATTCGACGCCCAACGCCGCATGTTACGCGAGTATCGCCGCGAGAATCGCAAAAGTCCCGATCCGACTCTACTGTCAATGGGGGATTCGTTACGTTGGCATGCAAGGAGTTTCGCGCATAATCTTTAAAACGATAGAGAAGATGGTTTGTCGAAATTCGACGGACATTCGAGCTGTCAGTCCCCTCAATAAAGCGTTTTCCGTTTCGGAAGGCCTCTATCCTGAAGACAAGGCGATTGTCGTAGGCAAAGGGGGCACGATCGGCGTCGACATGCGCCAATACGATATTTCGCATAAGGCGGAAAACCGCGCCGAAATTCGACGACAATACGGCATTCCAGAGGACGCCTTTGTATACGGCTTCGCGGGACGTATTTCGGCGGATAAGGGGAGTTCGGAGCTCCTAACCGCGTTTCGCGCCGTAGCGGAATCAGAACCTCAAGCGAAGCTACTTATCGTAGGACCGGTGGAAGATAACTGCGGCGTTCCGGCTGAAACGTTAGATTGGGCCAGAAATTCCGAACAAGTCGTGATGACGGGAATGATCGACGGTTCCAAGATGAACGAATACTATTCGGCGATGGACGTTTTGGTTCACCCTACCTATCGAGAAGGATTCGGGATGGTTCTTCAAGAGGCGGGAGCGCTTGGAGTCGCAATAATCACGACGAGAATTCCCGGCGCTTCCGAAGTAATGGAAGAGGGCGTCTCGTGCTTGCTAGTCGAACCAAAAAACGCGTCGGATTTGCAAGCGGCGATGAAGAGGCTCGTTATGGATAGGGAGTCCGCTCAGAAGATTGGGCAAGCGGCCTACGAAAGAACGAAATGCTTCTACGATCGCCAGATCATGTTGGAAAACCAGCGGAGGGATTATCAAAGGTTACTCGAGAATCAAAAGTTTGGGAGCAAAAATAAAAGGAGAGTTGTTTTAACAATCGTCAGTCTGAATAAACAAGAACTTCCTGCCGACCTCCAAGTAATAAATATTTCCGATAAAATCATTAACGCCTATGAACACAACAAGGACGTTGTTGCTATTGTCGGTTCACGAGCGCTAGCTATCAAAGTTGGGAAAATGGATTTTCCCGGTTTAAAACTAATTCAGTTAACAAGCGCAGGCTTTGACGGCGTTCCAATTGAAGAATACAATAGTAGAGGCGTCGCCGTCTTGAACGCTGGCGATACTTATTCTATTCCTATTGCTGAAACAATCGTCTTTGGCATGTTGGCGATGGCTAAAAAATTGCGCTCCAATCCCAATAATCGTCGGCCTAAGTTGAGTCGGGGCTATTCTTCCATTATTCAGGAACTCGCAGAAAAAAGAGTTATGATCCTCGGTTCAGGAAGTATCGGAACAGAGACGGCTAAGAGGCTTACGGGATTTGACATGTTCGTTGACGGCTATGCTCGAAGTGAAAAAAAAAGACCTTACTTTAACCATGTTTATTGCGGACGTGAGAAATTACTTGAGCTCATTGGGAATTACGACTACATTGTCTCAACTCTTCCCGATACGGAGCAAACGAGGGGATTTTTTGACAGAGAATTGCTGTCGAAAATGAAACGTTCCGCCGTGATCGTAAATGTTGGGCGTAGGACGGTCTTCAATGAAGGCGATCTCTTTGCGGCCCTCAAGAAAAAAGCAATTGACGGAGCCGTTTTAGACATGTTTGAATTAATTCCCAATCCTATAACCAACCGATTCAGACGCCTGAGCAACGTTATTGTACTTCCTGGAACCGCCGCTGTTTCCCAGGAAGTGAAAAAGAGGCTTTGTCATAACTTAACCCAAAACGTTGCTCGTGTTTTTGAAATGAAATGAGGTTATGGAATGCATAGTTACAAATTTAGCATAGTAGTTCCAGTCTATAATGTCGAAAAATATCTTGACGAATGCGTACAGAGTATTCTGGGGCAGACCTATGCAAATTTTGAGTTGCTCTTAGTTGATGATGGTTCCAAGGACAGCAGTCCAATTATTTGCGATAAATACGCTCAGCTTGACTCGCGCGTACGGGTGTTTCACAAAGTTAATGGAGGTTTATCAGACGCTAGAAATGTAGGAACTCAGCAGGCTAGTGGCGATTATATCGTTTATATCGACAGCGACGACTATCTTTGCGATCGAGATTTTCTACAAAAAATCAATGAAAAAGCCAGTACAAAAGTTGACGTCATTTGTTATAAATTTAAGAAGTATTATGAAGACCAAAAGAGGATTAGCGAATGTTCCTTCTCGTGTCCGAACATTGACTCAATAAAGCCCCTTGCTTCTCGCATCAATGAAATGGTGCGTCGTGACGCCTTCTACTGTTCCGCATGGTCAAAAGCAATTCGACTAAGTATCATAAAAGAAAATGGAATTCAATTTGAGAAAGGCATTCTTGGAGAAGATCAGGAATGGTACTATCATATTCTAACTAAGATTCGATCTATTACTTATCTTGACGAGACCTTTCTTGTCTATCGTCAAAGAGCAAATTCAATAACGTCCTCTTGGACAATGAAAAACCTTTCAGATTGTGTTTATGTCGTAAATAAGTGGTTCCGCCAAATTCCTCAAGAAGAGATTGACGATAGCTATAAAAAAGCTCTTTTGAATTCCGTAGCGAAGCTCTATTGTAATCTCCTGATCGCTTATACAGGCTTTCACGACTCTAAAAAAAAGGAATACTATTCCGACATATCGCAAATGAAAGAGCTCCTTCGATTCCATGAAAACCCAAGAGTAAGCATTTTTTATAAAGTATACCGCTTAACAGGTTTCCGTGGGTTAATGTTTGTGCTGAAAATCATTTGCAAGCTACGATAGGAATACGACTTATGACAAATAAACAATATCCAAAAACATTAGTCGTTTCAACTAATGCATGGCGTGACAATACGGGAATCAACACGCTTGTAGAATTCTTTAAATGTTGGGAACCGGATCGTCTCGCTCAGATTTACACAAAATCAATCCTTCCTAAAACTTCTGTATGCGAGAAATTTTTTAGTATTTCCGAAAATGCTGTTATGAAGAGCGTCTTATGTAGGAAGATTTCTACAGGTAAAGAAGTTCGAAATGAAACAGATGATTCGCCTGCCATTAACCTTTCGGCGAAACAAGAGCAAAGAATGTATGCTTCATACAAGGGAAGGATTAGAGAATTCCTTTCTATTTGCAGAGAAATTGTTTGGAAAATTGGAAAATGGAGGACAAATTCTCTTGATCGATTCATTGACGAATATAACGCAGACGTTCTTTTCATTCCTATATACCCCACGATATATATGGGAAGAATACAAAAATATATCATTGAACGAACGAAAAAACCAGTCGTGTCCTACTTGGCGGACGACAACTACACTTACAAGTCGATTTCTAAAACTCCTGTATCCCTGCTCCACCGCTTTTTTCTTAGAAAATACGTAAAATATATTGTCAACCATAGCGCCAAGCTCATGGTAATAGCCCCTAAACAGAAAGAAGAATATGACAGACTCTTTGGCGTGGATAGCGTCGTCATGACAAAAGGAATTGATTTTATTCCCTTTGAGTCCTATCATATCGGAAACCCGATTAAAATGGTTTATACAGGAAAACTGATTATTGGTCGTTGGAAATCACTTGCGGCAATCGCGGACGCCTTTGAAGAAATTAATAAATATTCGACGAAAATCACGCTTGATATATATACGACCGACTCCTTATCCAAAGAACAAACCCAAGCGCTGAATCGTAATGGGTGCATGGTCAAGGGCTCCCTTACGCACGAAGAAGTGAAAGCAGTCCAGAAAGAAGCAGACGTTCTCGTTTTTGTTGAAAGTCTTGAAAACAAGTTTAAGAATACGGCTAGACTCTCATTCTCAACCAAGATCACCGACTATCTAAGAAGTGGAAAATGCATCTTTGCAATTGGCGACAAAAATATCGCGCCAATTGATTACTTTGAACGTTATGATTCCGCAATTACAGCAACGTCATATGAGGAGATTTCGACGAAATTAAACCAACTGTCACAAACCCCAAGCATAGTGTTGGAATATGCGAAAAAAGCGCATGACTGCGGAGTGAGACGTCATGATCGAAAACTTATGGACTCTGTTTTAATCAAAACGATTGAAGCAGCTAAGTCCAAGTAGAAAATATACGTCATGGAAAAATCAATCACGAAACCAGTGTGTCCAGGAATAGACGTCGGGAAGTCTATGGTCTCCTACAAGAATAAAGTAAAAGTCAAGTCAGCTCTTTTTCATTCTTTTATCTGCATCTTCTTATTATTAATAGAAGCGTTGTCGATACGAAAAATTGCAGGAGCCCATACTGGAATCGACTTAGCGTTCATGATGATCTCTACCGTCTTTTGCGCGTTGGGCTTTCTGATTTCTATTCGACTGTCTGATGGGCGATATACAAAATGGATGATAAGAATGAGCGCTTTGTTTTTTATGAGCCAAAAACTCTTTTTAACCGTTTCCCCGGCCTCTGGCCGAGAATATTTAGTCTGATTGATAGACTCTAATCGGTATATCGGGACGTCAGCCATCGTTCTATTAATAGTCGCTTTATCCAGACGATCATATATTCATCCCGGAAGTCAAGTATAGGCAGAAGGCTTTTTAGTTAGGTAAAACAACGATGAAGGTGTTATGGATTGTAAACATGCTTTTGCCCCAATTGGCACAGAAACTTGGCAGAAAGACGGGCTCTAGTGGCACATGGTTAATTGATTTATCTGAAAGGCTTAGCCAAAGCCAAGACTTCCAGCTTGCTATTGCTTGTGTAAACGGCGATCAATTTCTTGACGTAGAGGTCGGGAATATTCGATACTTTTGCCTGCCAGGAACTGGAAAAACGATGCTTTTCTATCATCCCGAACTCGTAAAGTACTGGGAAGAAATAGAACGTAGATTCAGTCCGGATATTGTTCACTTTCATGGCACAGAATATTCGCATGGAATATCCTATCTTCGAAGATTTCCCGAGAAAAAGAAGTTGTTGACGATTCAAGGGATCATCGAAAAAACGTCTCAGAACCATTGGGGAGGATTATCACTCAAAACGGTTTTAAAATATCGCACGCTAAGTGAATACGCTCATTTCAACGGAATGATTGAACGAAACATAGTCGCTAAGCGGAACGTCAAGTTCGAAAGAGAATTCATTCGATCAGTAGATTACGCAACAGGCAGAACGGACTGGGACAAATTTTACATGCAATCGCTTAATCCGAATCTGAACTATTACCGTTGTAACTACAATTTGAGAGGCGAGTTTTATACGGCGCCAAAATGGAAAATCGACAAATGCGTTCGGCATATGGTTTACGCCTCTACGTCAACGCAAGTCCCCATGAAAGGCGGACACTACGTACTACCAGCTATAAAGCTTGTTAGTAAACGTTTCCCTGACGCCAAATTTGTATTCCTAGCTTCAAAGGTAAAGGATGGAATGCTCGTACCGACAAGCGGTTATACTCGATACATTCTCGATGAAATCAAGAGCCTAGGAATTGAAAAAAACGTTGAATTCATCGGAAGTCAAAAGGCAGACGGCATTATTAAATTGATGCTACAATCCAACGTTGTCGTCGTGCCGTCGGCTATGGAAAACGCCTCTGCCACATTAAGGGAATCGATGCATTTAGGGCTCCCAAGTATTGCCGCGTTTCGAGGAGGAATGCCCGGATTAATAAACGACGGCGAGACAGGCTATCTATACGACTACTCAGAGTATGAATATTTGGCAGGAAGAATCATAGAAGTTTTTTCAAACGACCAACTCGCGCAAAAGTTGTCGGAAAACGCTATAAAAAAATCTGCCCAATGGCATGACCGAGAAAAAAACGTCACAGATCTGCTACATGTATACAACGACGTCATGGAGAAAAACCAATGATAGTTTGGGGTGGATTATTGCTATGGATTACCTTTATAAAGGTGTGCTTAGGAGATCTGCATTCTGACGGTCGTAAAAAGTTTTTCTTGTTTCTTAGCGGTCTTGGGATGGTGTTTGTAATGGGCTCTCGCTATGCAGACGTATCATCTAAGGGAGACTTGAATAATTACGCGCGCGTCTATCAAAGCTCGCTATCGATTCCATGGAACGACTTCCTCGGAAGCGTGGGCATGGAGCCTGGATACCTAGTTTTTAATAAAATATGTTCCCAAGTTTTTCCTTGGACTCAATCAATTATATTCATTGAAGCAATTATTTGCGTTTATTTTATTTCAAGATTTATCTACCTCTATTGCAATGAATCGTACTTAGCGCTGTTAATGTTCTTAGCTCAAGGTTTGTTTGTCTTTGAGCTTACTGGTTTCAGACAGGCGATCGCTATCAGCTTAGCTTTATACTCAATAGACTTTGTCCACAAGAGGAATCTGTTCGCTTTTTTACTCACGAATGGTATTGCCTACACCTTCCATTCGACAGTTGTCGCTTTTATTCCTTTTTATTTTCTTTCGCGTTTCAAACCGAAACTAAGAACAAGTTTTTTCTACATGTTGGTTTACTTTTTAATGATAAATATGATTCCTCAACTTTTATCATGGGGAAGCGACCTTACGGGTAGCGACTATAATACGCTAACTCCGACGCAAACAATTATTGGGCCCGCTATAAACATAACATTTTATGCTGTTTCCATGTTGCTGATTCTGAGAGCAGGGGAAAGAGGACGTTTAATTGAAACTTGGAAATGGAATATGTTGAACATTGGTTTAATCGTATACATTTTGCGCTTTGTTTCTTCAATATTCGAGAGAATCTCGTTTTACTTTTCAGCTGGCCCTGTCATTGTCTTTCCAGATGAAATTATCTCGATTTTCTCTCCCGTTAGTAAACGAATTGCTTACATGTTCGCCGTGTTGCTATTGTCCTTCTTATTTCTGTATAGGATTAAAACAACGGTAGGATTCGATTATCGATTTTTCTGGAATTACTAGGAGATATGAAAATGGAAAATTATAAGAATGACGTACCCGTTATGATACTATTCTTCACGAGGCCCGACGTTTTAGAGAAGGTCTTTACAAGCGTTCGTCAGGCTAAGCCATCCACCTTGTTTCTATTTCAAGATGGGCCAAGAAATAGTAAAGACCTTGAAAAGATCGAAGCATGTCGTAAGATCGTAGAGAACGTTGACTGGCAATGCGACGTTAAGAGGTTTTATTCAGAGAAAAATCTTGGTTGCGACAAAAGCCAGTTTGCTGCTTTTAGATGGGCCTTCCGGTATGCTGACCGGCTGATTTTTTTAGAAGACGACTGCGTTCCATCACAAAGCTTTTTCCCATTTTGCGAACAGCTCCTTGAAAAGTACAAGGATGATCCTCGAGTTCACATGATTTGCGGCATGAACCACGAGGGAGATTCATCGGCAACGATAAAGGAGGATTATTTCTTCGCCAAGACGCCCACCATATGGGGCTGGGCAACTTGGAAAAGAGCTTGGCAGAATTGGGACACGAGCTTCGATTATCTCAACGATTCCGAAACGATAAGAAGAATTCACGAAAATATATTGCCGCCTAAATGGGCGAAATTTCAGATTGAAAGAGCGAAGAAAACAAGAGATTACTTAAAAAATACAGGAACCGTTTATTCCTTTGAAGTATTAAACGCAATGGCAATGAACTTGAACAGTTCCTGCGCTATTATACCTACGATGAATATGATTTCGAATGTAGGAATCTCTGAAGACAGTGTTCACAACGTTTCCGATATCAAATATGTTCCCAAAGGACTGCGAAGAATCTTCAATATGAAGACTTATGATATTGATACGGATCATATAAAACATCCCAAGTATATGTTGGTCAATCGCACATATCAGAAAACGCTCTTTAAAATCATGGGACGGAACAGCGTGATTAAAACGTTTATGTGGCGAGTTGAAAGTAAATTAAGACGGATGTTTCTGTAACTATTTTGTCCCCTAAATCCAAACTAAAAAAGAGTGTTATTACATCTATTCAAACAACAAGAACATTTGTTCTACAGCTGAGGAAGCTTCTCTTTTACGCAGAATCTAGGAGACAAGAATGCGTCTGAGCAATAATTCTCAGATAAAATCTGGCGCAATTATTTCGTATGTAGGCATAATCATTAGCACGGTTGCCTCACTACTTTACACTCCTTGGATGAAGGATCAGATTGGCGACGCCCATTACGGCTTATTTGCATTGGTTAGCTCGCTCGTTTCTATTTTTCTGATGGACTTTGGACTTGGAGCCTCGGTTACTCGATTCATCTCAAAGTATAGAGCTGAAAACGACGATGCGCAAATTAATAACGTAATGGGATATGTGTTCAAACTGTATCTCTACATTGACGTCGCTATTGCCGCCGTTCTATTCGTCGTCTATCTACTAATTGACCAGGTATTCGTCGGCTTAAGCCCTTCAGAGCGCGAAACGTTAAAGAAAATTTTCCTCATTTTCGCAACTTATAGCGTCTTGGCTTTTCCTTTTACTCCTTTGTCTGGCGTTTTGAACGCATATGAGAAGTTCGTCTGGCTTAAGATTTGCGAGTTATTTCAAAAGTTTTTCGCCATATTCTTGACGGTGTTGGCGCTCGTCACAGACCATGGAGTGGTCGCGTTGGTATTAATGAACGCCGTCTCCGGCATTGCGGCAATTTTAATAAGATTATGGGTCATTAGCAGGGGAAAATTCATCCGCCCCAATTTTCGAGTTCGCAACAGGCAACTTTTAAAAGAGTTGTTTGCTTTCTCTATTTGGGTTACGGTACTGGCTCTAGCGCAACGGTTAATTTTCAATATTGCTCCTTCTATCCTTGGCATAACCTCTTCGAGTCTCGAAATCGCCAGATTTGCTCCCGCGTCTCAACTCGAAGGCTATTTTTTCACCTTCGCTTATGCCATTAACGGACTTTTCATGCCGATGGTTGCGCGCTTAGACTATAACAAGGATAATCGCAAAATCGAAGAGATCATGATTAAAGTGGGCAAATACCAGATATGCTTTCTTGGATTGTTATTCATTGGCGTCTGTTCTCTTGGGACGGAGTTTATGGAATTATGGATGGGAAAAGAATACAAGATTAGCGGGCTCTGCTCCGCATTGCTTGTAACCCCATGTCTTTTCCTTTACCCTCAGCAAATAGCCAATACGTTGCTATCGGTACGCAACAAGATTAAATATCAGGCGATTAGCGCCTTAATCATAGGCGTCATAAACATCGTATTATCATTTATTCTAACTCCCAGCTTTGGAGCGCTTGGGTCGTCTATTTCCATATGTATTGCCTTCTTTATTAACCTTTTCATTCTAAACGTCGTCTATATCAAAGTACTGGGCTTGAACCTTAAAAGATACTACGCTTCAGTATATGTCCAAAATGTTCCGCCTATATTGCTGACCATTATCATCATGCTGTTTATCCTACAGCATATGACTTATGGCAGTTGGTTATGGTTGTTTGTCAAATTTGTGTTGTGCACGTCAATCTTTATCCCTGCGCTTTATATAAACCAAAAGTTTATTTGGAAACAGAAATTCCTTTCCGCAAATTGAAAAGAGGAGCTTAGAATCCATTAAAGACAATATTTCAAAGAGAGATTGGATGATCGCTTGATTCGCAAATTAGAGACGGATGTATTTTATAAGTCGCACTGTTCAAAAGAGCAAACTTATTCAGCGCATGCGTAATGGGCGTAAAGTATAGTTCTTGGCGTGAAACCGTCGACGGGCTTTTAAAAGCGAATTCCTAAAAATTAAGCAAATTTTCGGATATTTAGAAAAGAGGTTGGAGAAAATGTCGTTATTTGCAGGAAAAACCTTGATGATCACCGGCGGGACGGGCTCGTTTGGCAACGCGGTGTTAAACCGCTTCCTGAAGACGGATATTGGAGAAATCCGAATCTTCTCACGCGACGAGAAGAAGCAGGACGACATGCGCCACGAGTACCAGGCGAAAATGCCGGAGGTCGCGGACAAGATCAAGTTCTACATCGGGGACGTGCGCGACTTGCAGTCCGCGCGCAACGCCATGCCCGGCGTGGACTACATCTTCCACGCGGCGGCGTTGAAGCAGGTTCCCTCCTGCGAGTTCTTCCCGATGGAAGCCGTGCGCACCAACGTTATCGGCACAGACAACGTCCTGACCGCCGCCATCGAAGAGGGCGTCGAGTGCGTCATCTGCCTCTCGACGGACAAGGCCGCGTATCCGATCAACTCGATGGGAATGAGCAAGGCGATCGAAGAGAAGGTCGCTATCGCGAAATCGCGCATGTCCGGTAAGACGAAGATCTGCTGCACGCGTTACGGTAACGTCATGTGTTCGCGCGGCTCCGTCATACCCCTTTGGATCGATCAGATCAAAGCAGGGAATCCGATCACCGTCACCGAGCCGTCGATGACGCGCTTCATCATGAGTCTCGAAGAAGCCGTCGATCTCGTACTCTTCGCCTTCGAACATGGTCAAAACGGCGATCTCCTCATTAAGAAGGCCCCCGCGTGCACGATTCAAACCCAAGCGGAAGCGGTTTGCGAACTCTTCGGCGGTAAGAAGGAAGAGATCAAAGTCATCGGTATTCGTCACGGCGAGAAGATGTTCGAAACCCTCCTGACCAACGAAGAATGCGCGAAGGCCGTCGATATGGGCGACTTCTACCGCGTCCCCGCGGACAACCGCGGTCTAAATTACGACAAGTTCTTCAAAGAAGGGGACGAAAAGCGAAACACCCTCACCGAGTTCAATAGCAATAATACACGGCGTCTCAATCTGCAAGAAACGATCGATACGATCGCGGCTCTAACCTACATCCAAGAACGTCTGGCGGAGGATAAGTGAAATGTTCGACTGCTCGTGGAAAAATAACGGCAAACTCAAGCTATTAATCATCGTCGGCACACGTCCTGAGATCATCCGTCTCGCGGCGGTCATCAAGAAGTGTCGCGTTTATTTCGACACGATCCTCGCTCATACGGGGCAGAACTACGACTATAACCTCAACGGCGTCTTCTTCCACGATCTGGAGCTCGACGCCCCCGAAGCGTACCTGAACGCCGTCGGCGCCGACCTGGGCGAAACGATGGGAAATATCGTCGCGAAGTCGTATCAGCTCATGGTTCAAATCAAGCCCGACGCAGTCCTTGTCCTCGGCGATACGAACTCCTGTCTCTCCGTTATCGGCGCCAAGAGACTCCATATCCCCATCTTCCACATGGAGGCCGGAAACCGTTGTAAAGACGAATGTCTCCCCGAAGAGACGAATCGCCGCATCGTCGATATCATCTCCGACGTCAATATGGCGTACTCCGAGCACGCGCGACGCTATCTCGCCGATTGCGGGCTCCCCAAAGAGCGCACCTATGTCACCGGCTCCCCGATGGCCGAGGTTCTCCATAACAATCTCCCGAAAATCGAAGCCTCCGACGTACGCCAGCGTCTCGGACTCGAAAAAGGGAAATATATCCTCCTCTCCGCTCACCGCGAGGAGAATATCGATACGGAAAGGAACTTCCTCTCCCTCTTCAACGCGATCAACAAGATGGCGCAGAAATACGATATGCCGATCCTCTATTCTTGCCACCCGCGCTCGCGCAAGAGGATCGAAGCCTCCGGGTTCCAACTCGACCCGCGCGTCATCCGTCACGAACCCCTCGGTTTCCACGACTACAACTGCCTCCAGATGAACGCCTTCGCCGTCGTCTCCGACTCCGGAACCCTCCCCGAAGAAAGCAGCTTCTTCACCAGCGTCGGACGCCCCTTCCCCGCGGTATGCATCCGCACCAGCACGGAACGCCCCGAAGCGCTCGACAAAGCGTGCTTCATCCTCTCCGGAATCGACGAAAAAGGGCTCCTCCAGGCGGTCGACGTCGCCGTCGAGATGAACAAAAACCGCGACCTGGGAATCCCCGTTCCCGACTATGTCGACGAAAACGTCAGCGACAAGGTCGTTAAAATCATCCAGAGCTATACCGGCGTCGTGAATAAAATGGTTTGGAGAAAAGACGTCTGAAAAGAACGCAAAAAGAAGGAAAGAGCCTGTTATGAAGATCTTAGTCACCGGCGCCAAGGGGATGGTCGGTTCCGCCCTTTGCAATAATCTCAAGAATATTCGAGACAATAAGAATCGCACGCGACCCAACCTCCGCGTCGAGGAAATCTACGAGTACGATCTCGATTCCACCCCTGAGGAACTCGATTCGTATTGTCAGAAGGCGGACTTCGTCTTCAATCTCGCCGGCGTCAATCGCCCCGAAAACCCCGAGGACTTCATGAAGGGAAACTTCGGGTTCGCCTCCGAGTTGCTCAGCCTTCTCAAGAAGCATGGCAATAAAGCCCCGATCATGCTCTCCTCCTCTATCCAGGCGACCCTCGCCGGAAGATTCGGGAATAGCGAGTATGGTCGCAGTAAGAAGGCGGGAGAAGAGCTCTTCTTCGACTATGCGAAGGAGACGGGCGTCAAAGTCGCGGTTTACCGATTCCCCAACCTCATGGGGCATAGTCGTCCTAAGTACAACTCCGCCGTCTCAACCTTCTGCTGGGCCGTCGCGAACGATCAGCCCTTTACCGTCAACGACCGGAGTACGGAGCTCGAACTCCTCTATATCGACGATCTCGTCGAAGGTATGTTCGACCTCCTCGAAGGGAAGGAAAAGCGCTGCGAATTCGCCGGGGTCGACGCCGTCGCGAAGGACGACGGACGGTATTGCTACGTGCCGACGACGCATAAGGTCACCCTCGGCGAGATCGTCGACCTCCTCCAGGAGTTCAAAACACTCCCGCAGACTCTCCTCCTCCCCAAGGCCCCCGACGGCTCCTTCGCCAAGAAGCTCCACTCCCTCTACCTCTCCTATCTCCCCAAGGAACAGTTCAAATATCCCCTCAAGATGAACTGCGACGATCGCGGGAGCTTCACCGAACTCGTCCATACCCTCGATTGCGGACAAGTCTCCGTCAATATCAGCAAGCCGGGAATTACGAAGGGACAGCATTGGCACAACTCGAAGTGGGAGCTCTTCATCGTCGTCCATGGTCACGGTCTTATTCAAGAGCGGAACATCAACACCGACGAGATCGTCGAGTTCGAGGTCAGCGGCGAGAAGATCGAAGCGGTCTACATGATCCCCGGATGGACTCACAACATTATCAACCTCTCCGAAACCGACGACCTCGTGACCGTCATGACGTGCAACGAGATATTCAACCCGAACCGCCCCGATACTTTCTTCGAGAAAGTCTGATCCCCCGCGCCTACCCGACGCGACGCCCCGATCCTTCGACCCGATCCCTAGGAACCGGAGCCGGATCGTCGGCGCACCCAAAAGTAAAACCGCGACGTCTCTCCGCGCCGCGGTTTTTCTTTTATCTCGCCTCTCCTTCCCCTCTTCTCTACCCGAAGGAATCCCATGAGGAAAGGAACGCGCCTCGGCGCGCAACTCACCGCGCGTTGAGGTCGCGGATGAACTTCACGAACTGCCGACCGAAAACGTCGGGGTCTCCGAAAGACGCGACGAATTCCTCCATCCGCTCGTCCTCCGTCATTTCCCGGCGTCGCTTTTGCGTCTTGATCCGCGTCAGATAATCGCGCAGCTCCCTCGGCTTCTTGCGCAACGCGAAGTAGAAGAGCGCCCACGCCGTCGCGTACCCTTCGTCGCGAAGCTCTTCTTCGAAAGAGTCCGACGTCACAACGTCCGTAATCGACGAGAGGGAGAAGTCGGTGTTGAAATAATTCACGAAAGCGTTCAGACGATAGTCGTTGACGGGGAACGTCCCTCGGAACCGCCACCCGAGCGCCGCGTCTTCGTTCGGCGTCTCAAACGTCATTGCCAGACCTTCCACAACCCAGTCCGGCGCCCCGAACTCAAAGAGCCCCGTACGATACGAAAGCTGATGCGTGATCTCATGCACGATCGTGCTCACGTTGTCCCCCGCGTTGAGTCGCGACTTCATGGCGCGCGCCTCCTTCGTCGCCCTGACGCGCGAGCTTCCGCGATCACTCCCCACGACCGCGCTCGTCGTTCCTGTTCCCGTCGCGGTTCGATTCGCGCTCTGCCCCCTCGAAGTCTCCCGCGACGCCTCGAAGGACGTCATATCGTATATCACCGATCCGTCAAACCTCGAACTCTGATGATAGAACCCAACCGGTTTGTTCTCCTGCAAAAGAAAACTCGGCCCTTGCAACTGCGTCGCGAACGCGTCGAAACCCTCGCGCGTCGCGAAGACGACGACCGTCAGCGCATAGACGGGCAGAGTCATCTCGACGCCGAGCTTCTCGCAAAAGCGTTCGTACGCCTTCGTCACTTCCCCCAGCAACGAGCCAAGCCACTGCGCGTACGCGTCGGAAACGTCGTAGCAGATCAGAAAAGGCGCGCATATCTTCGACTTGAACTGACGCGGACGACCGGCGCTGTCAAAGATATCGTTCTCTTGGTTGACCTGGTTGAACCTCTCCACGAGTTCGTCGCACTTCTTTTGCGCTAGGCGGAGCCATTCTTCCGACTCGTACGTCTGCAAATCGAGCCCCCACGCCCCGCTAAAAGGCGTCAGCGCCAACGCGCAAAGAAAAGCGCGACGCGTCGTCTCTCCTTCTATCATTAATCAACCCTCCTCGTCCCAGCCGTTAAGCCAATCCTCCTGCTTCACGTCGGGCGTCTTCTTCTCCTTCGACGGTTTCGCGTCGGGGGAAAGCTTCCGTTCCGTCGACCTCTCCCTCTCCTGCGCCTTCTGCGCTTCCTTCGCCTCGCGCGCTTCGCTCCTCTCCGCCTTCTTTTCCGCGTCCTTTGCGGCGCGCGACGCTTCCTTCTCCCGACGCGCTCCCTCCGCCTCAAGACGCTTCGCTTCGCGATCCGCTCGCGCCTGGCGCTTCTGCTCCTCCGCCGTCAACTCCTTCGGAAGATTGTGCTTCTCGCGCGCAAGCGCCTCCGCCTCTTTGGGATCCATCCCTCCCTCTTCGAGTTCCAACGCGTCGACATGCGCCTGCAACTCGAGAAAAAGTTTCTTCCAATCGTACACAAAGCACAGCTCAAATTCGCGCGTGCGCTGATACGTCGTGTAACCCATTCGAGGCTGCTGCATGACATTGTAAACGAGATATTCTCTCAGATAACGGGGATACTTTTTATAGAGGAAAGAAAAGAGCGCCCAGCTGATCGGGTACGCGTCGACTCGATCCGGATCGATCTGTTCGAGCCCCACGACGTCCCGCACCGGGAAGGGGGATTCGATCGTTCCCGACGCGTAGTTTTTGAACTCCTCGATCCGTAGCTTATTCGTCGCGAAGGTCAGTCGTCCCCCCTTGTCGAAAGGATACCATCCCCCGTCCTTTGCCTCTCCGCACGGCGCCTCGAAGAGCATTGCGAGCCCCTCAACCGCCCACTCCGGATTCTCCCCTTGGCGACTGAAGAACCCGTAGTTGTACGAAACCAAATGCGTCCCCTCGTGCACGATCGTCGAGAGATTCTCCCGACCTTTCGGCGCGGCGAGAACTTCCGTCGCGACCTGTTCGATCGTGCGGCGTTCCGTCTTGTCGAAGCGGTTGCGCTCCTGCTCCGTCAGATCGTAGAAGACCGCGCGGTTATTCTTCGACAAATAGAACCCCAGCGGCTTCTCCTTCGCGCGTTGTAGCGCGGAAGGCGCGTACTTGTTGAAATAATCCTCGTAACGCTCCTTCTCCGCGTAGATGAAGACGACCATCGGATCTTCGAGACCGGTAGAGAAGTCGAGTCCCGAGACGAACCGTTCGTACGCGTACGCGACCGTTTCGAGAACGTGGGCGCACCAATTCGCGTACGCGTCCGTCGTATCGTAGACGATCACGAAACGCCGCGAAAAACCGATGCGCGCGTCGGGGCCGAACTCCTCGAAGAGTTTGTTGAGGAACTCCTCGACCTTCTTCTCCTGCTCCGTCGCTTCCTTTTCGCGCTTCTTCAGCTCTTTAAGCATCTCCTCGTACATCTTCGCGCGCGCTTTCATCACGGGGTCGGTCGGCGTTTTCGGATTGAGGGGAACGAAGGGAACGGAGGGGGGAACGAAGGACTTCGGGGGCTGAGGAATCGGCACGGGGCTAAACTGCGCGCGCGACGTCCCCGTGAAGAAGAGCGTCAGGCAGAACGTTAGCAGTAGTAAAAATCGATCCAAGTGTCTCACAGCGTCCTCCTTCCTTCGCGCTAAGCGCAATTTAAAGGCGTTTCAAGTAGCGCGCGACGTCGCCGGTCAAACGTTCCCAATCGTCGCCAAAGATCGCGGCGAAGTCGTCAAGTCGTTCCTGAGCGTCGTAGACCGCGCACGGGGTCTTTTGGGCGACGGCGTTCAGATAATCGGCAAGGGCGCGCTCGCGTCGTTTACTTAAATAATAGAAGAGGGCCCACGACGCGGCGTAAGAGGCCTCTATATTCTCAAAAAAACTCTCCTGCGCGACGAGTCTCCGGAAGGGATCCTTCATCTTTGGCGCGTACGCGCGGTAGAGTGACAACATGCGTTCGTTTTTCACAAAGGCGCCGCGAAATCCCCAGCCCCCTTGCGTCGCCATTCCGTTCGGCGTCTCGAAGCAGAGCGCCATCCCCTCCGCGGCCCACAGCGGCGTGGGCCCCGTCCGGAGAAAGACGCCTCGATTGAAGCAAAGCTGATGCGTCGCTTCATGCACGATCGTCGCGACGTTAAACGCCGCGTTCGGACGCGAAAGAATCTCGCGCGTCTCCACAAGACGCGATCGGCGCCTCTCCTTTTCCGCCCCGACCCCTTGCGGATTCGACAGGTCGTAGAGCGCGACGCGATTCGTTTCCATATTATAGTATGCGGCCAACTTCTCCGCTGAGGGAGTTTCTGCCGACGCATACTGAATAAATTCAGATTGTCGCGCAAAAATAATCGCCACGAGGGGCGTCTCGCGACGCGTCGTCTTCAGCCCCGTCTTCGTCGCGTACAGTTCGAAACCCTTTTCGAGACGCTCGAAGAGGCGCGCGCACCATTCGACGTACCCGTCGAAGGCGTTCGACACGAAGAGGAACGACCCGACGTCTAGCGCGTCGAACCCCTTCCCTAGCCGCGCCAAGAGCCGCTTCTTCATCCCGTCGCGCGCTTCTTGCACGGAAATCGCGGGCGCGACGTCCTTCTCGACGATCCGTTCCGCAGGGATGAAGCGCAACGCCCCGTCTTCATTCTCCATAAGGTATTGTCGCACCGCGGGATCGTTTCGATAATCGGCGATTTCGTAGCCGACGATCTCGGGCGCGGCGGCGGGCTCCAGGGACGCGTTGAGCTTCACGACGACGCGTTGGAGGGACGCGGCGGTCTCGAGTTCCTCGGGCTCCGGCGCGGGCGCGGCGTTCGTCGCGGCGAGGGGCGCGTCGGCGAGCGCGGACGTCGCGCCAAACGCCGTCGCGACAAGACTTCCCGTCGCGATTCGAAGCGCGGCGCGGCGCGTGATCTTTTTCGTCATGATTCTTCACTCCTGGCTCAATACGGGACATATCGCCGCCGATATTTGTATATAGAAGATTCACATCCTATTGTACAGAAAAACGTCGCGAAACGCCAACCGCTTTGTCAAAACTTTGAAAAAAAGCGGAAGTCGTTGCAACAGCGTACAAAAAATGTAATTTTTCATGAAGTAACGCATACAGTTAAGACAGACGCCGCGTTGAGTCGCGCGCAGGAGGACAGGTAGCGCATGTGTGGAATTTGCGGAGCGATTTGGAGGGCAACGCGCGGTTGCGTCGACCAGGAGACTCTCGACGCGGCGACCGATTCTCTCGTTCATCGAGGTCCTGACGATCGAGGAACGTGTCGCCGCGCGTTGACGCACGACGCGCCCCTAGAGGAAAAAGGATTCGCCTTCGGTCATCGCCGACTCGCGATCGTCGACCTCTCCCGCGCCGGGCGTCAACCTTTTTCAAACGCCGATGAAACCGTCTGGCTGACATTCAACGGCGAAATCTACAACTACGTAGAACTCCGAAAAGAACTCGAGAAGCGCGGACGCGTCTTCAAAACGCAAACCGACGTCGAAGTTCTCCTACAAGCTTACGAAGAATACGGAATCGACGCGCTCCGAAAATTCAACGGAATGTTCGCCTTCGCGATTTGGGATTCGCACAAGAAACGTTTCCTTCTCGCGCGCGACCGCGTCGGGAAGAAGCCCCTCGTCTACCGCTACGACGGAGAGCGGATCCTCTTCGCCAGCGAACTCAAGGCGCGCAAACGCTTCCCCGGCGCGCCCTTCGAGCTCGACCTCGTCGCCTTGCGGCAATATTTGACGTACCAGTACGTTC
>CAVGEG010000008.1:0-53390 GCA_963628165.1 Paratractidigestivibacter sp.
TGCTGAAGAAGTCGCTCCTGCTGAAGAAGTCGCTCCTGCTGAAGAAGTCGCTCCCGCTGAAGAAGCCGCTCCTGCTGAAGAAGCCGCGCCTGCAGAAGAAGCCGCGCCTGCTGAAGAAGTTGCGTCCGCAGAAGAAGCTACCGCCGACGTCGAATACGCGTACATGGACTTCGAAAGCGTCGAACTTATCATTCGTCGTCGCATCGCCGCGGAACGCCTCAACGCGAAGATGGAGGAAATCAACGGTAAACTCCAAGATTACTATCGCGCGATGATCTCCGCTAAGGAAGGTCAGGAGCCCGAAAAGGTCAATCTCAAGGCGCTCGCCGATGAAAACGGTCTCCAGTACCTCATTACGAATCGTCCCGACGGTGAAAGCTCCGTCCCTGTGATGATCTCTCTGGACGAAGCGAGTGTCATGGACGTTCTCCCCGCGGACGAATTGCAGCGTCTTTATGAATCGACGCCTCTTCCGTACGCATCGCATCGCGTCGGCTCTTACGATCCTGAAGACCCCATGTCTTCGTATCGCGTCCCGAACGAATTCTACGTCTACCGTGCGATCGACGCGAAGACGCAGTATCGTCCCGAATACGAAGAAGCGCGCGACGCGGTTCTCGAGACGTACAAGCTCCTTGAAGGCGCGAAGATCGCCGAAAAAAAGGCGCAAGAGTTTTACGCTCAAGCGTCGGCGGAAGGCGCGGACTTCGATAAGCTCGCCGCAGACGCGAAAGCGCTCGTCGTCGAAACCGAGAAATTCTCCTGGTTCAAGCCCTCTTACGGTTCTTACGGCGCGTCCGCCGAACCCTCCGAAATTCGCGAAACGGGCGTCGAAGCCGGTCAAGCGGATCGCGACAACAAGGGTATCGTCGCGCCGGGTTGGGACTTCTACGAAACCCTCTTCGGTCTTGATCTCAACGGCGTGGGCGTTTGCGCCAATCAGTCGAAGGATCGCACCTTCGTCCTGAAGGTCGTCGAGAAGGACGGGGACGAGCTGATCTCCGACTCCTTCGACCAGATCGCTACGGATCAGTCCGCGTCTTACGTCCAGATGATGTTGCGTCGCGCGCGCGTCGAACAGTTCCATGAAGACTTCATGAAGGAACTTCGCGACGCCTCCGGCTTCAACTGGATTTGGATTCCCCAAGTCGAGGAAGATCGCTGATCTTTCGCGCGCGTCCTAATCTCGACGCGCACTGAAACGCGTAAAACAATTTGACGCTGAGGTAGCCCGCGCCGGGCGGTTCCTCGGCGTCTTTTTTTCATCCATAGCGGAGGTATTCGTATGACGTCTCCCAGCGGCAAGGCTCGTCGCGCCATGAAAATAGCCGCGCGCGCGGCGATCTTAGCGCGTCGTGACCCCACTCTGAAAGGCAAAAAAAGGCGCACCGTCGCCCTCTACGCCATCTCGCAGTCACGCCCCCTCGTCGAAAAGATCGCCCGACATCTCTTCCTCGTCCTGCGTCACAAAAGCTACGTCTTCTTCTACTGCGCCTACGCCGGTCATCCATTCCGCGGATTCATGCACGATTGGTCGAAGTTCTCGCCCGTAGAGTTCTGCGAATCCGTCAAATATTTCAACGGCCACTCCTCCCCCGTGGGGCTCTGCCGCATGGTCGAAGGGTGCAGTCGCGGCTGGCTCCACCATAAGGGGCGCAACCAGCATCATCACGAATACTGGCAAGACGTCGTGGAGCCCGACGGAAGCATCTGCAACGTGCAATACGAGTTTTGCCCCGTACCCATGCCCTTCGAATGCGCGCTGGAGATGACGTGCGACACAATCGCGGCGGCGCGCGCGTACAACGGCGCGAACTTCAGCTACGACAAGCTCGTCCAATGGTGGCGTAACAGCCATCGCTTTCCGGTGAACATGCACCCCAAGATGGAGCGATACTGCAACCTGATCTACGCGGAGTTGCAACGCGAAGGTTCGTGCCGTCCGTTGCGTCGCGCGCGCGAATTCTACGATCAAGCGATGCGCGGTGAGTGACCGTGCGGCGATAGGAGAGCGGGACGAAACGCGGCGCGTTCTTGAGGCTAAGAAAACTCGACGCCGGGGCGGGACGTTTGGGCTCATTCCGGCGTTCTTCAAATCATAAGATTAGCGATAAGCCAGATTTCGACGCTCCGAGGACGAGAGTCGATTAATTTTCTCAGATAAGGAAGCGCGTCGGTTCCCTGTTGCGTTTTTTTTCTTTCATATTACAATTATAAGAAATAACAACGTTTCCTCTAAGTCGCTCCTCTGTTGAACGGCTATTGTTATTAGATAAGGGCAAGACATTGAATAACAAACAAGAAGTCTGGTATCAATACGGTCTGCGCTTCGGATGTGTCAACTGCGGCAAGTGCTGTAGCGGGGCGCCCGGTTACGTTTGGGTCACTCCGAAAGAAATCGAACGTATGGCGTGGGATCTTGGAATTTCGCGCGTAGATTTCGAGTTAAAGTTTGTCCGCGCGGTCGGCAACAAGCTCAGTATTCGCGAACACACGAACGGCGATTGCGTCTTTTTGGATCGTGACACGCGCAAATGCATGCTCTACAACTCGCGTCCGACGCAGTGTCGCACGTGGCCCTTCTGGGATCAAAACCTCGAGTCGCGCATAGCGTGGCGCAAGACAGCGCACAGTTGCAAGGGTTGCGACAATCTCGAAGGACGTTTGTACTCCCTCGAAGAGATCGAAGAGAATCGTCGTCAGAAGTTTTGATCTTCTTGCCATGGAAACGAAAAGAGGGCGTCGTTTGCCGTGTGCCGATAAGACTGTAATTTGAGAAAACTACAAAATCGGCGTCTGCTAAGCAGGATTGGACAACAAAACAGGCGGCGCCCAACTTCGGTTGGGCGCTACCTGTTTTTCTACATCTGAGGGTTGAAAATCGCTTGTTTTCTGTTCTGCAATGCAAGAAAAATGAAAAGGGTGAAATAGTTTCTACCGCTATGCTAATCCCCATACAAAACCGTTAATCACGTCATAACGAACAGCATTCTTTATAATGCGTGAATATCTGCGATTTCGTGAGAAAACACATAAAGCTGAAAAGTCAATATCGAGGCATTTGCTGTGGAGTATGTTTGACACCCGCAAAACAGCTCTATTCGCCTCGTTCATAAAGAAGTTACACTTGAACTTGAAGAATTTCTTTTTGAGCATTGAAAAGGCTGTGCTTTTCGTGTATAATAAGGTGTGTACACACTAATCGGCCTACTACTTCGCTTAATTGGTGGGTAAACCTCAGGAATTTGGTGATATATGACTATGCTTACAAGTATCGAAATTTGTGCTGGCGCAGGCGGACAGGCGTTGGGCTTGGAACTGGCCGGCTTCCACCATGTTGCCCTTGTTGAATATGAACAGGACTATTGCAACACTTTGAAACTGAACCGCCCAGAATGGAATGTAATATGCACAGATGTGAAAAATTTCTCCGGAAAACCATATCGAAATAAAATTGATTTGCTTGCTGGTGGAGTTCCATGCCCGCCCTTTTCTATAGCGGGCAAACAATTAGGTAGCGCTGATGAGCGTGATCTTTTTCCGGAAGCGCTACGGCTTATAGAGAAATCAATCCCTGTGCGGTAATGCTTGAAAATGTTCGTGGCTTTTTAGATCCATCATTTTCAGACTATCGCAATTCTATCTTGAAGAAGATTGACGAGCTTGGTTATAGCGTCCAAATAAAGCTCTTAAATGCTTCGGACTATGGAGCGCCTCAACTGCGACCTCGTGTTGTTATTGTCGGCATAAGGAAATATATCAAAGGCGCTTTCTCTTATCCAGCCGAAACTCCCAAACTAACAAAAACAGTTGGTGAAACTTTGATTGATTTGATGGAGGAAAATGATTGGGCGAGGGCGGATGAATGGGCAAAACAGGCTTCCTCTATCGCACCACTGTTGTAGGCGGGTCAAAACAGCACGGAGGCCCTGACTTGGGGCTGTGCGCGCAAGAAAGGCTTGGGCAGCGCTTGGAGTTGATGGGTTGGGTATAGCAAACGAGGCGCCGCAGAAAGATTTTGAAGGGCCATTGACAGCGTTCGTCCGTTTTGCTATTCCGTCTGGATTTTTGCATGAAATGAACCGAAGCGAAGGAGGCTTGACGAAGTAAATACGAAAGAAAAAGACAATGAGATTATCAAACTGACCGACGAGGAACTGGACGAGATTTTGCCGTTGATGATTTTAATAACGGCGAGGAGGACGGTGAAATCCGCTCGTTTCATTTCTCCAATCATGACCCGTATCCAGGGTCAAGTCACGCCCCGATAACGCCCCCAAGAGAGAGTTTTCATTCGACGAAAAGGGCAACATTGTTGTGAAAAATCCGTCCGCCTTTTGGCTGTCCGACGGCAAAATCGTGGAGGAAAATGGCGGCACGGAATACACCGTAACTGGCAGCTACGAGGGCACGGAAACCCTCGACAAGAAGCTCAGACGCATTATGGAGCAAAACGCTACCGATGATAAAACGGTATCACGGAGGACGCCGATGCGTAACGACGTTTCTCTTGATATTAACCAAAAATCCAATCCTGTTCAGACAGTTGCCCCATCGAAGGAGGGCAACAATATGTTAAGGGCAACCGACAAAAACACAGCGCTTTATTGCAGACTGTCCGCAGAGGACGCCAAAGAAAAGACGGCAAGGGCGCTCCGTCGAACTCCTTCCAGCATCAGCAGATCATGTTAATGGAGTATGCAAAATCTCAGCGCTTTCCGAGCCCGACGTTCTTCATTGACGACGGGTACAGCGGCGCGAATTTTTCTAACCGCCCCGGCTTTCTGAAAATGCTACGGAAATCGAAATCGGTCATGTGGAAGCGATCCTCAGCAGACTGGGGCGTAATTCCTCGATGACATGGCTATATATCAACTACACGTTTCCTCAGTACGGCGTGCGGTGTATTGCCGTCAGCGACCACTTCGACGCCATTAATCCCAACAGCGCCGACAGCGACATGGCAGGCGTCAAGAACTGGTTCGACGAGGGGTATTCCAAAGATACCAGCCGTAAAATCCGTGCCGTTGAGCTGGAACAGATCCGTCTGGAAGCACGTTCAGGAGGTCATATCGGTAGTCGCTCGCTACGAGGCCTATTTCCGTTCTGAAATGGAGCAAAAGCTCCGTATGAAGAGCGAGGAATCTCTGCGGCTGTATCAAAAGCGGCAGGCACAGGCTGAGAAGCGAATCGGAGAGCTTGACCGGCTTTTCATCCGCATCTATGAGGACAATGTCGCCGGTCGGTTGGATGACGAACGCTTTGCTATGATGAGCAAGAACTACACCGAGGAACATAAAGACCTCAAAACCAAGGTCAAGAATCTGCAACAGCAAATCCATGAACAGGAACAACAGGCAGAGAATATAGAGCAGTTTATTCAGAGGGTAAAGAGGAACAGCGCCCTCATGGAACTGACGCCCTATGCCCTCAGAGAGCTTGTCAAGGCAGTCTATGTGGAAGCGCCTGACAAGTCCAGCGGCAAGCGTCGGCAGAAGAACCATATCGAGTACGACCTTGTTGGCTATATCCCCGTGGATGAGCGACTCCAAGAAAATTGATTTTACTGTCTTACCAGTAGAGAGCCCGCCCCTGTTATTATTTACGCGTCTTGAATCAGACGCGCGATCTATAGATCCGCCGTAAAGACCGATTTCTGATTCGAATCGACGTCCAGAAGCTCAAGCCTATAGACGGTTCGTCGTCCCTTTCGCGCCTCCCCGTCTTCCGGTTCGTCGTCCGGATTCGCTTTTTCGATATAGCCCGCAAGGAGGTAGTCGACGTTCTCTCCCAACGCGTTGATAAACTTCTTACGCTCCGTCGGAATGAAGACGTTGTTGGCGCGGACGCCGCTTTCTTTAAACGCCGCGGTCGTCGCGCTCTTTTCCACGAGTCGAAAGTTCCCTTCGGAGAGAATATCGCGCGTCATCGCGGAAATCTCAGCCGAGTTTCCGCCCCCAGAGACGCCAAGGAAGCAGACAGTCGGCTTTTTCTTCTGGTACGTCGGCAATTCGGAGAGGCGTCGGAGTTCGTCGACGACGTCTCGCGCCGCCTTGCGCGCGGCGCCCTCGTCCACTTGGAGATTATCGTGCTGGAACGGGTTAAACACCGCGCATCCCGGCAAAAGGGACGCGCAAAGACACGCGCCCAAAAATTCGCGACGCGACGACGTTAATGCGACGTGGCCATGTTTAGTCATATGAAGAGTCCTTTCCCATGCGTCGATTGACGCCAAACATACGGCGCGTTACAATCACGTAAAGACGCCGCTGGGGAAGGATATTCTTTTCCCAACGTTTAGACAAGGGCTTTTATTCCCAAACGTTGTCGCGGCGTCCCGCTCGAAGGGTATATTGCGGTGAAAGAACTCTTGCTCAGCCTTTTCAAAGGAGAGGCGCAACGACTATTCTGGAGTCAACTCCTTTTTCTCGCGGCCCTTTTTTCCGGAGTCGCGCTCTTAGGCTACGTCTTTAAAGACGAGATTTATCAACAAGAAATCTACGTCGCCAAACAGCAAACGATCCGCGTCTACTGCCTCGAAGACGGAAAGTCGAAACCTGTGCCGACATGGACGCCCCCCGATTTAGTCGACGAAGCCCTCAAGTTTCTGCCCCTTGAAAAGCGCAGTCAAAAGCTGTACGTTACGGACAAGAACCTTGAGAAGACGCTCGCGTCCGCCTTCCTGAAGCATCCTCTCGTCTCCAAAGTTCATCGCGTGCTCTGCGAATATCCGTCGACGGTGCGCGTCTTCCTCGAACTTCGGGAGCCGGTCGCGCTTATCGACGCCTCAGCCGAAAAAAGGGACGCCTTCTATAATGACGCGCTGAAACGCTTCCCCAACGACGAACGGTTCCTCGCCAAAGGCGTCAACCTCCTCGATCTCGACGCCGAGGACGCGCCCTCAAACGTCCCCGCGGATCGCTACGTCGTCGACGCGGAGGGCGCAAGACTCCCGAATAAATATTTCAAAGATCACCCCGACTTTTATCAAAGCCTTCCGATCATCCTCGGAATCGGCTCCGGAAAGGGAGGCGCTCCCGTCGATCAGCTCGTCAAGGAAGGATGCGCGTTCATCCGGTTTCTGAACGAATCGACGGCCCGATCGGCGCTGCGAATCAAAACGCTCGCGGTCGCGAACCCTTACGGCGTGTCTCACGGGGTGTGGTACTTTCAAACGGAAAGCGGTTCGCTCGTGAAATGGGGACTTTTCGTTCCGCCGCGAAAGGGTAAAGGCGAGACGTCCGACGCGGAAAGCGGGCAAAGCGGCTGGGAGGAGATCTACGAGTTCCAATATCGGAAACTCGTCGATCTCAACAACCAGATCAAAGAGAACGCGAGCGAAGTGGAGTTTTACCGCGGTTCGCCCCATGAATCTGAACGCGCGAGCGCGGAAGAGCGGCGTAAAAACGCGTACGACGTGTCGACGCTACTAATCGGCGAAGAAGAGAACTGAAAAGAAGTCAAGAAATAAAAAAGGGACGCGCGTCCCTTAATTTAAAAAAGTCGTTCAATCAACGAACAACGGGTCGCGTAGGCGCGCAAAGCGCGGCGACGAGTTGGGAAGCGTCGTCAGACGCGCTAGGCGCGTCCGTCTAACGTAATCATTCCAAAGAATCGAACATCTTGGCGAGAGCGATTTCGAACTTCTCGTCGGAGTAGTAGACGCCCGCGGCGATTTCCGCGCGAACGCGATTGACCAGATCCAAGCGGATATCGGAATTAGCGTTCGTATTAGTAACGTTCGTCTCACGCGTGGTCGAAATATTCATTTCGTCGCGCGTATTGACGATCCTCTGAGCGGCGTCGTTCTTGTGAGTAGCGCCAACCTGACGTACGGGAGCAACTCCCTGAGTTCCGTTGATTCCATAAATATTCATTTTCAATCTCCTGAAAAAAAGATCAGAAGTAGGTCTCGTATTGCGCGGTTCGTCGAGGCGCTCAACGACAGTAAAATCCATACGCGAACAAAACGCGCGGCGACGCCTCGACACGCAAGGAGCCGACGGTCATGTCGATCGTCCGTAATCGACATGTCGCGCGATTCATCATGCGCGGGAGCTCATTTTCCCATCCCGCTGATGTTACGAATATCGTCTATCAGGACGTCCGACTTGAGCCTTCTTATCGCTAAACTCGACCCTTTTACGTCGGCCTTTCTCCGCCCAACGCGTTACTCGATACAGGCGCAATATCCTAATCGCCCCGCAACGTCCGTCGTCGACAACACGACTACGGGACTCTCCGCCGCATTCTGCGCTATTCCTCTTGAGCCTGCAATACCATTTACGAAAAAAACTTGAAAAACCAACGCTTTTTCTCTTATTTATTAAAAAAGAACGCGCCCACAGCTATAGACGCGTTCTTTCGTCTTCCATCCGAACTACTTCTTCATGAAGTAACGTTCGATAAAGCCGACGTCAGGAATATGATCTTTAAACTCTTGGCTACGAAGGATGCGCAGAAGGAGCGGAACCGACGTCTTGATCCCCTGCACTTCGAATTCGTCGAGGGCGCGCAACATGATCGCCAACCCTTCTTCGCGCGTTTCCGCGTTCACGAGCAACTTGCCGATCATGGAGTCGTAGTAAGGGCTCACGACGTAACCGGGGTACGCGTGAGAGTCGAATCGCACGCCAAAGCCGCCGGGAACGATCATCTGCTCGATCTTGCCGGGGCAAGGACGACAGTTGGCGTCGACGTCTTCCGCGTTGATGCGGCACTCCATCGCGAAACCGCAGTGCTTAACGTCGTCTTGCGTAAACCAGAGCTTTTCGCCCGACGCGACGCGTAGCTGCGCTTTGACGAGGTCGATCCCCGTAGCCATCTCCGTAACAGGATGTTCGACTTGGATACGCGCGTTCATCTCGATGAAGTAGAAGTTGAAGTTCTCGTCGACGACGTATTCGACGGTGCCCGCGTTGGAATATCCTGCTTCTTTGGCGAGACGCGCGGCGGATTCGCACAAAGCCTTGCGTTTTTCGAGGGAGAAGCCGGGCGCGGGGGTCAACTCGACGAGCTTCTGACGACGACGCTGGAGAGAGCAGTCGCGTTCCCAGAGGTGGACAACGTTTCCGTAATTGTCCGCGAGGATCTGCGCTTCGACGTGACGAGAGGTTTTAATGAATTTCTCGATATAGACGCCGGGGTTTCCAAACGCAACGCGCGCTTCTTCGGCGGCCTCCTTGATAGCGCGCTTCAATTCCGCGTCGTCGTTCGCCTGGCGGATGCCGCGTCCGCCGCCTCCAGCCGTCGCTTTGACGAGGACTGGATAACCGACCTTCTTGGCGACTTCAAGAGCTTCCTCTTCGGTCTCGACGAGGCCGTCGCTACCAGGAATCGTCGGGACGCCGCATTTTTTCGCCATCGCTCTCGCGGTGTTTTTGTCGCCAAGACTCTGCATCGCTTCGACGGAGGGGCCGATGAACTCGTAGCCGCAAGCGCGGCACTTTTCGGCGAAATCGGAGTTCTCGGAAAGGAACCCATAGCCGGGGTGGATCGCGTCGGCGTCAACGAGCTCCGCGGCGCTGATGATCTGATTGACTTTGAGATAACTCTGAGCCGAACGCGCGGGACCGACGCAGACGGACTGATCCGCGAGTTTGACGTATCGAGCGTCGCGATCCGCTTCGCTACATACGACGATCGCTTCGACGCCTAATTCATGACACGCGCGGATGACGCGCAGCGCAATTTCGCCACGATTGGCGATTAAGACTTTTTTGAACATATTTTCATCCTTGAGTCACTCGAGAGCGCGACGATTGCATCCGTTCAGCGTACGTCAACTTTGAAAAGGGGCGTGCCGTATTCGAGAGGATCGCCGTTTTTGACGAGAACTTCGGCGATCTTTCCGGAGATTTCGGCGGGAATGTTGTTGAAAACTTTCATCGCTTCGATGAGGCAGATCGTCTTACCAGGAGCAATCGTGTCGCCGACCTTGACGAAAGGTTCGGCCTCAGGATTGGGAGAGGCGTAAAAGACGCCGACAATCGGAGAAACGATCGTTTTGATATAGTCGGGCTCTTTGGCGGGCGTGGCAGGAGCGGGCGCGGCGGCGGGAGCGGGCGGAACGGGTTGCGCGGGAACAGGTTGCGCAACGACAACGGGTGCAGCGGAGGCGGCTCCAGGAAGCGTACGACGTAGCGAGAGGCGACTTCCACCTTGTTCAAGGTCGAGTTCGGATACGTTGTTTTCCTTCATCAGTTCGACAAGAAGCCGAATACCCTTAAGATCAAAGACTTCGTCTTTTTTATCAGCCATAATATTGGTTCCTATCATGCCGCGGCGCGACGACGCGCTACGATGGATTACCGCGCTGTTTCAGCGCGACGTAAGAATGTATTATGTGGTTCTTATTGTCGTATCGCCACGAGACAGCGTTTTCGCTTTTCGAGATCGAGACGAATATCGATCGACCTCCAGACGCCGGAATCGCGCAACGATTCCGCGACCAGGTCGATCGTCGTGGGGCTAAGCTCGAGGGCCAGCCGTCCGCCCTTTTTGAGACGCGACTCCGCTTCTTTCACGAGGCGGATCGGCAATTCGGCGCCAGTGACCCCGCCGACAAGCGCCAAGCGCGGTTCGAAATCGCGAACCGAACGGTCGAGCTCCGCATACTCCTTCTCTGAGACGTACGGGGGATTCGAAACGATCGCGTCAAAACGATCCTCTTCGGGGAGATTGTCGGGAATAGCGGCGAGCAAATCGCTCTGAAGTAGGGTCACGCGCGCGTCAAGCCCCAAGGTCTCGACGTTGCGTCGCGCCGTCTCCAGCGCCTCCGCGCTAATATCGAGCCCGACGAGAGTCGCCGAGGGGATATTCTTCGCCAGCGCCGCGGCGACGCAACCGCTTCCAACCCCGACGTCGCAGATTCGTAGCCCCTTGACATTCGGTTCCGCGGGCGTCTCTATCTCCACCGGGGGCGTTCCGTCCTCCGAAAAGCGTCTTTTCACCGCGCCCGTGCGCCATCCGCGCGCTTTAAAATACTCAATTGTTTCAAGAACAAGAAGCTCAGTATCGGGTCGAGGGATCAAAACGTCGGGATTAACGGCGAAATCAAGAGAATAAAACTCCTTCTTTCCGACCAGGTACGCGTTCGGTTCTCCCGTGGCGCGACGCTTAACCAGTTCGCGAAACGCGCCGCGCGTTTCCTCGTTCGGCTCCTCGTCGTAGGAGAGGAGCAAATCGAGGCGCGATTTTCCGGACGCGTACGAAAGGAGCGTCTCCGCCTCAAGCTTCGGCGTCTCGACGCCCTTCTTCCGAAAAAAATCGGTCGTCCAATTAATGAGGGCCTTATACGTCCATTTCTCTGGTTGGGACATGCTTTTCGTCACCGCGTAAAGGATATGTGGGAAAATCGGCGCGTCTCGACGCTCTCGCGCGACGATCAATCGATCGTACCAAAGGATTCGCGCAACTCCTGACGCTCATAGTCAAGAAGGGCTTCTACGACTGGCGAGAGGTCGCCCGATAGGATAACATCTAATTTATAAAGAGTCAAGCCGATTCGGTGATCTGTAATTCTGTTTTCGGGGTAGTTATAGGTGCGGATACGCTCGCTTCGGTCGCCGCTTCCCAGCTGACTCATGCGCTGTTGCGAACGTTTCGACTGCTCTTCAGCGCGTTTGAGATCATAGAGACGCGAACGCAAAACGCGTAGCGCCTTCGCAAGATTCTTATGCTGGCTCTTCTCGTCCTGGCAACTGACGACGATTCCCGTCTCAAAGTGCGTCAATCGAATCGCCGACGCGGTTTTGTTGACGTGCTGGCCGCCGGGCCCGCTCGAGCAGAAACGATCGATGCGGTAATCGGATTCCTTCAAATCGATTTCAACTTCCTCAGGTTCCGCCAACACGGCAACGGTTGTCATGGAGGTGTGAACGCGCCCTTTCGTTTCCGTCACAGGAACGCGCTGAACGCGGTGTCCGCCGCTTTCGAACTGCAATTCGCGGAAGCATCCTTCGCCGTCGACGCCAAAGACGATTTCTTTGAAGCCGCCGATTTCGTTGTCGCTAACGGACATAATTTCGAGCTTCCAGTTTTTGGACTCAATATAATGGCGATACATATCGAAGAGGTCGCGCGCGAAGAGAGCGGCTTCGTCGCCGCCGGTGCCCGCGTGAATTTCCATGATGCAGTGGGTGCGGTTTGCGTCTTCGCCGCCGATGGTGAGGTCGAGAAGTTCGTTCCAAACCTCTTCGCGAGTTTCGCGCAACTCGGGTAGTTCCGCCTCGGCGAGCTCGCGCATCTCGAGGTCGTCCCCTTCGAGCAGTTCTTTGGCCTCTTCAATTTGCGCGTTCAAATCTTTGAAGCGGCGATATTTTCCGCAAAGTTTCGCCAACGAACCGTGTTCGCGCGCGACCGCCGCTAGACGCGCTGAATCGGCGAGCGTCTCCGGATCGTTCATGAGTCGCTCGAGCTCTTCAAAACGAGCCAGCTTTTCGTCAAGTAGCTTTCGCATCGGTCAATACTCCTAGGTAAAGTAAAAAAAAACGCAAGAGAGCCGATATTCTCGACAACCTTGCGTCGCTCGCTATTGATCGTCAGTTCGATCGTCTCTACAGTAACGCGTTCACGCGTCCAAGTCGATCTATTTCGCCGCGGCGAGAAACATCACTTACCCTGCTGCTCTTGCTGCTTCTGGAAGAAGGGAGAGAACTTATCCTTGAAGCGTTTGACGGCGCCGCGAGACTCGGTGTTCTTAACGCGTCCAGTGTAGAAAGGATGGCACTTGGAGCAGATATCGACCTTGAGTTCAGGCTTGGTGCTACGAGTCATGAAGGAATTACCGCAACCGCAGGTGACCTTGGTCTCAACGTAATTAGGATGGATTTTCTCTTTCATTTCTTCTTAAATTCCTGGTCTATGTCAACGACGTTAGTTCGCCGTTCTCTGCGCGTCTGAACGCGCCTCCGAACTCGCGGAGGAGAACCGCTTCGAAAAATACGTCTGCTGTGAGGAAGTTGTTCCATCTGACAGCCGCGCCGTCAATCCGGATCAACAGATTGTTTCATTATACTAACCGCGCCGATTAACGCAAGAGGAAAAGAGCCCAGCCGACTTTTCTTACGGCGCTTCGTCTGGGCTCCTATTATAAGTTTCGTTTAAACGCCTAAGATTAAAGGTTCAAAACGTCGTTCATGTCGTACAGCCGACCGGACTGCTGAGTCGCGAGGTACTTCGCCGCCTCAAGGGCGCCCGTCGCGTAAGCGTCGCGATTGGCAGACCGAACCGTCAGTTCGAGCGTCTCACCCAAAAGACCGAAAATGATCGTGTGCTGACCGGGATCGTCGCCGGTTCTTACGGCGTGGAAACAGATTTCGTTGTGCGGGCGCGCGCCGACTTTCCCTTCGCGTCCATGACGAAAGGAGTCGATCCCCATCTCTTTGGCGATGATATCGCCGAATTTAAGCGCGGTGCCGCTCGGCGCGTCGACCTTGTAGCGATGATGACGTTCGATGATTTCGACGTCGGCGTCGGCGTCTTTCAGGGCGCGCGCGGCAATCTGCGCGAGCTTCATCGTCAAGTTGACGGAAGGACTCATGCTAGGGGAGCGAAGGACGGGAATCGTCTTCGCCGCTTCTTCGAGACGCGCGAGCTGTTCGGGATTGAGGCCGGTCGTGGCGTAAACCAAAGCGATCTTTCGCTCCATGCAGAGCGCAAGAAGGGAGTCGAACGCAGCGGGGGACGAAAAATCGACGATTACGTCGGGAGTTACGTCGGCGGGAATCGCGTCGGTAATCGGGACGTTGAGACGCCCGACGCCGGCGTTTTCGCCCGCGTCAAGACCCAAGGCGGGAGAACCTGGGGCGTCGAGAGCCGCGACGATTTGCAACGCGTCGTCGGCGGAACCTAGTGCGAGAAGACGTTTTCCCATCTTCCCCGCCGCTCCGGAAAAAGCAATTTTAACCATAATAAAAACCTCGTTTTTTCAATACGCGCAAATCTTTCGTTCCATCAACGGATATGGCCGCCGAGCGCCTCGATAAACTGAGTGGCCGCCGCGGAGAAGACCTTGCGGCGCTTGTAGATGATGCCGATCGGACGCGTAAGAACGGGAGACTCTAGAGGAATCGCGACGAGTTGTCCGCGCTCGATTTCGTTCTGAACCGTCGGGAGAGGAAGAATGCTCACGCCGAGGCCGACTTCGATCGCTTGTTTGATCGTTTCAATGTTGTCAAATTCCGTCACGACGTTGACGCGCACGCCGTTTTGACGCAACGTCTTGCCGGTTTCGCGACGGATCGGCAAATCGCGATCGAACGCGACGAAGTCCAATCCCTGGAGGCTGTCGATTTTGACGCCCGCCTTTTCCTTCGCGATCGGATGTTCCGGGGACGCGACGACGTACATCTCTTCCGAACGAAGAGGAATGACGTTGATTTCGGGGGACGCCGCCGGATAGGAGATGATCCCTAAATCCGCTTCGGAGCTGAAGACGGCTTGATAGACCTTTTCGGGATGGAGGAATTCAAGTCGGATCTTGGCGCGCGGATGCCCCTTCATGAAGTCGCGCATGCACTTGCTCATGTCGTGCAGACCGACGGAGTAAATCGCCGCGACGCGAATGACGCCGCCGTCTTGCATGAAGTTCGATTGAACGCGCGAAATAATAGAATCATAGGTTTCGAGAATTTCACGGAAACCTTCGTAGCAAACTTTTCCTTCAGGAGTTAGAACGAAAGGTCGCTTCGAACGATCGACGAGCTGAGCGCCAAGCTGTTTTTCAAGACGGTGAATCGATTGAGTCGCCGCGGACTGGCTTATATTATTCGCTTTCGCGCCGCGAGAAAAACTCTGGTAGTACACGACGTCGCAAAAGATTCTAAAAGTTTCAGTATTCATAATAACTATTCTTTTTTTTGGCTAAGGTGACGGGTTATCCCATAAGCGTAAGTAATTTTCATGGGAAAAGGGAAAAACGCTCGAAAGAGGCGTTGGTTTCTATTTCCAAAGCTCGTAAACAATTACTTACTCTTGAATTAGAAAGTTTTGGTAAGACGTCTAGCCTAAGAGCGCTAGAAAAATCAAACCCCCTAATAGCTCACTTTTTTAAATGTTATACAACAAAAAAACTAATTCAAGACCCGAAGACGTTAAACATTATAACTTTTTATAAAAAACGCCAAAATTACCGAAATTAAACTCTCCTTTTATTTCCTTCATTTACCGATATATATCCCAAATAGAACAGGCGTGCAATTAAGGGACGGATCTCGAAGAACGTTCGTTTTGTTAATAATTGGCATACTTACAATTGTTATACTTTGTCATACAATGTGATAGGAGACGTCAGAATGAGTTTGGTCAATAGACGCGACGCGTTGAAGACAGTAGGTGCGAGCGTTGGCGCGTTATTGGTTGCAGGCGCCGCCAGGACGGCTAACGCCGCCGCGAATACGCAGGTCAACGCCACGTTGAATCCCGCGTTGGTTCCTGGTAAAGAGGCTTGGAAATTTGCCCCGATCGATCCCGACAAAGTCGCGAAAGACGCGTACGAGGGTTATCCCGAAGGGCACTGCATGCACACGACGTTCATGGCAATCGTGAAAAACGTCGCTCAGGCGTTGGAAAAGAAAGATCCCGCCGCGGCGCGCGCTATCGCCTCCTTCCCCTTCCACATGTTCCACTATGGGGCGTCCGGCGGCAACGGTTACGGAACCCTCTGCGGAGCGATCAACGGCGCGATGGCCGCCGTCAACCTCTTCGTCTCCGAAGATAAGACGCTCAAGGCGATTCTGAACGAAATCAGCATCTACTACGAGCGTACGATGCTCCCGATTTTCAAGCCCGAGGACGAAGAAAACGAGCCGTATCCGCAGACAATCGCCAACTCCATGTTGTGCCACGTTTCCAGCGGAAAATGGTGCGCGCTCGCTCAGGTGACGAGCGGTTCTCCCGAAAGAACCGAACGTTGCTCGCGCCTCTCCGCCGATATCGCAAAGAAGGCCGCGGAGCTCCTTAACCTGAACGTCGCCGCGTTCCACACGAGCTCCGTCGCTCCCGTCGTCACGCTCAAGCGCACGCAACCGACCTCCGCGTGTATCACCTGCCACGACAAGGGCGGCTCCGTCGGCAACGTCATCGGCAAAATGACCTGCACCGAATGTCACGACGACAAGACGCCGGACAATCACCAATGAAAACGAAAAGGAACCTGACGCGTTCCGTCAACTAACGACGCCACGATAAAGCGCCGCCTTCCCGCGGCGCTTTATTTTGATACGACGCGTCGATAACGTTCAACTTTAGAGGACGAACTACTATGGCAGCCGTTGACTGCGAAAATCGCGAGATAAAGATCTCTGGGACGCCACGTTATTTGGCGCCGTTTCATGCGAAATTGCACCCTCACTTCTTCACCGACGTTCTCATTATCGGCGGCGGACTCGCCGGCTTGACCGCCGCGCTCTCCGTCGATCCGTCTCTGAAAGTACTCATCGTGTGCAAATCCGGCCTGAACGTTTCTAATAGCGTGAAGGCGCAAGGGGGTATCGCCACCGTGTGGGACGTTCCCGACGACAAAGTGGAAAATCACATCAAGGACACCCTGATCGCAGGGGGAGCCTTGTGCGATAAAGAAACGGTTGAAATGATCGTGACACGCGGGCCGGGAGAAGTGCGCAAGCTTCTCGATTACGGCACGAAATTCGATCGCGACGAAAACGGCAAAATCCTCCTCGGACGCGAAGGCGGTCACGACCATTTCCGCGTCTTGCACGCCAACGGCGACTCCACGGGCGCGGAAATTATGCGCGCGACGATCGAAGAGGTTCGCCGTCGTCCGAATATCCGCGTGTGGGAAGACGCGTTCACCCTCGATCTACTCACCTTCGACAACTTCTGCCGCGGCGCCGTCGTCTATTGGAAGAAAGAAGGCGAAACCGAGCTCATCTGGGCTAAGCAAACGATCTTGGCAACCGGCGGAGTCGGTCAAGTCTATCGTGAAACGACGAACCCGCAATGCGCTACCGGCGACGGGGTCGCGATGGCGTTCCGCGCGGGAGCCGTCTGCCGCGACGTGGAATTTTTGCAATTCCACCCGACGGTGCTCTATATCGCGGGGGGTAGCCGTAGCCTTATCACGGAAGCGATGCGCGGAGAAGGAGCGCGTCTTGTCGACAAAAACGGTTATCGCTTCATGAAAGATTACGACGAACGCGGCGAACTCGCGCCTCGCGACGTCGTGAGCCGTTCGATCGTGAAGCAGATGGTGAAGACGGAATCCTCGAACGTATTCCTCGATCTCACTCACAAAGACGCCGCGTGGATTCGCAAACGCTTCCCCGGCATCTACCAGATCTGCTCCGAATTCAATCTCGACATTACGAAGGATCGCATCCCTGTGCGTCCCGGCGCACACTACGCGATGGGGGGCGTGCTCGTCGATCATACCGGACGCACGACGCTTCGCGGGCTCTGGGCGGCGGGCGAAGTCTCCAGCACGGGGCTTCACGGCGCGAATCGTCTCGCCTCGAACAGTCTGTTGGAGGCCCTCGTTTACGGCGAAATGACGGGTCGACTCGCGAGCGAAATCGCGCTTGCCGAACCGGACGAATATCGCGCGCTTCCCCTCGAAAATCCGCCGACTCAGGCGTCGGCCAGCGAAACGCAACTCGACGTCGGCGACATTCGCAACTCTCTCAAGAGCGTCATGCAGCGCAAATGCGGCGTCATGCGCAACGAAACCGAGTTGACCGAAGCGCTCGAGAGCATCAAATCCTGGTCGCAAATCCTCCTTTCCAAGCAGTTCATAACGGAAGAGGCGTGGGAAGCTCAGAATATGCTCGTCGTCGCGCGGCTCATCGTGGAAGGCGCCCTTCAGCGCCGCGAAACCCGCGGCGGCCATAACCGCAGCGACTACCCGATCTTCGATCCGAACGCCCCCGCGATTCACTCCCTCTTCGTCAACGAATCCGCTGTTCTCCGATAAAAAGTCGTTCCCCGATGGACGCTTCACGCGTCCTTCGGCGTCGATTCTCGCGCGGTTTAGCGTGAAAGAAGCGCTTCCAGGCGGTTCATATCCTTGGTTGAAGAGTAAAAAAGGCACGTGTTTTTATCACGCGCCTTTTTTATTTTCGAGGTTCAGTCGCTCACATCTTCACGAAATAGGAACGATAGACCGGTAAATCGTTCAATCGGGTTCGTCGCTCGAAATGAGTTAAGAAGTCCATTTCGTTCTCCGCGGGACGCTCCGTCACTGGGAACGGTCCGACGAGAGAGGTGGAGGTTTTGAGCGTCTCGACGCCCGTTTCGAAGTACTCCTTAACGTCGGTCCAGAAATGGAGCTTTCCGCCCTTCATGAGCTTCGCCTCTACGTCTTGCACGACGGAAGGGCGCACGATTCGTCGTTTACGGTGCGCCTTTTTCCACCACGGATCAGGAAAATAGATGTGCGCGGCGGTCAATGATTCCGCGGGGACAAGCTCGCGCAAAACCTTCGCCGCGTCCGCGGCCATCATGACCCCGTTAGGAGCGTTCTTCTTAGCGAGTCTGGTCGCGGAGATCAAGGCGTAACGATAAGCGAGTTCGACGCCGAGGAAATTATGTTCGGGACAACTCGCCGCCGCATTGCTGATGAAGAGTCCCTTTCCGGAACCGATTTCAAACTCGAGGGGAGCGACGCGTCCGAAGAGGCGGGTTGAAAATTCCTCAAAGGACATATTGGCCAATGAGGCGTAAGGGATTCTCGCGACCTTGTCGGCGCCGTCACCTGGCTGAGCAAGCGCCGCCGTTTCAGGATCAAGGGGCGCGTCGGGATACTCGACTTCCATCGGCAAGAAGAAATGCGAAAGGTCTAAAGCCCCTTGGATTTTTGGCAACGAACGACGCGGCATAATCGCGGCTCCTAAAATCTAAAAAGAATCATTCGATGGGAAGAGGGACGCCCTTGAGCACGCCTTCGCAAACAATCGCGTCGCGGACGATGCACATGAAACGCGCCGTAATGAGGATTTTACGCCATTTGATCATCTCGGACTGAATGACGACGCGATCTCCGGGGCGAACCATGCCGCGGAACTTGACCTCTTCCAGACCGGCAAATCCCATGACGGCCCCGTTAAACATGTTGTGCTTCGTGGTGAAATAGCTAGCCATCTGAGCGGCGACTTCGCAGAGAACGACGCCGGGAGTGAGAGGAAATTCGGGCATATGACCGCGAACCCAGAACTCTTTGTCCGTCATATCCTTATATCCGACGCAACGTTTTTCGTCGAAATTATCGTAAAGGATCGCCGTGAGCTGCTCCATCTCGTAACGCTGATGGTTGTATTTGCGAATATCCTCGATCGTGGCGATAGGTTTGTTCTCGTCGTAAAGAGACGGATCAACAATCAACTGTCTCTGAATCATCAAAGCCTCCGTGCAAGTCATGAGGTAGAAGGAGAGAGGTAGTCACCGGGCGCTCTCCATATTAAAAAAAACACGACCACGACGTTACACAACGCCGGATCGCGTTTTCCATAAGATCACAAAGCGTTCGCAAAGGCGTCGCTATCAGGTCTTGACGATTCGGCGCTTTGCGCGACGCGCTTTCGCGTTCGCAGGACGCTTGCCGTGGTTCGCCTTCTTAAGGGTTCTTCCCGGTTTAGACATCTTTGAATCTCCTTTGCTAACAAAACCCAGCGCATTCCTTCCCTGGACGATTAGTCGCAAAGAAAGCGCGCTCGCGCGTAAAACACGCGAACCTACAATTCACAATATCATTGACAAACGCGTTCCCGCGCCCGTTTTTTCGCAGTTCAAATAGGCGGCTCCGACAGTCGATCGTAAAATCCGCTTAGTTTGTCTCTTGAATTATACCCGCGCACGCCTCGTTGAAAAGGGGGCGCCAAAAAATACGTTCTCTTTTTCCGTTGATTCTCCAAGACGACTAACGTTTAGGAAGTTCAAGCCTCATTATTCGCATCAGGAGTTGCAAATCCTGCCACGCGTCTTTCTTCGCCGCAGGGCTCCGAAGGAGATACGCCGGATGATACGTGCACACGACCTGCGCCCCTCGATACTCGTGAACCTCCCCGCGGAGGCGACCTATCGGCATGGAAACGCCCAGGAGGTTGTTCGCCGCTATCGATCCCAGACAGCAGATGAAACGCGGCTGAACTACATCGAGGGTCGCTTCTAAAAAGGGACGACACGCGCGCGCTTCCAATTCCGTCGGGTTGCGATTTGCGGGGGGACGGCACCGAACGATGTTGCAGATGTAGACGGAAGATCGCGGGATCCCCATTCCTTTTTCGATCATATCGGTGAGGAGTTTGCCGCTTCTTCCGACGAAGGGTTCGCCGCGAAGGTCTTCCTCGGCGCCGGGTCCTTCGCCGATAAAGGTCAATTCCGCGCAGGGATTTCCCGAACCAAAGACGGTTTGCGTACGACTCGCGGCCAATTCGTCGCATAAAGAGCACTGCGCGACATTTTCGGCGAGCGCTCTGAGCTGTTCGCCGCGCGACGCGCAATCGGGATTCGCCGACGGTCGTTCCACGACGGGTAAAATATTCGCCGACGCGACGCGCGGGACGGAAGGTTGCGGCGGCTGGATCGAAGTCGGCGGCGCAGGAACCGGGCTTCTTCTCACGGAAGGAGCTTTCCTCTCGGAGGGCGGGACGGGCGCGTCTTGACGCGCGACGCCGCGCCAAACCTCTTGAACGCCGGCGCGTTTCAAATCTTCAAGGTATTCGGATAAATAATAGTTCAAGGACGTCTTGGAGAGTTTATCCACGACGGTCGCTCCTATTGAATCGGCGCGACGGAGCGCCTTGGTCTTGGAATCAAGAAATGAAAAGCGCGACCGAAGAGGGCCGCGCTTCTATAAGCGTCGACGTCGAGCTTTAACGACGCGACATGTCGAGTTCCTGATAAGGAGCGGTCTCCTCTTCCATAGGTTTCGCATGAGCGCGCGACGTTCTGCGCCCGCTCAGAGGAGCTTTGGACGAACGTGAAGTCTCCCCTTTTCTCTCTTTCGCAATCATCGTGTCGACGAATTGCTGCGGACGACGCTGTCGACCGCCTTCTTGAAAGGACGCTTCAACGCGTTCCTTCACGCACAAACTATCGCGGTCGCCAGCTTCCTTCTCGTGCTGAATCTGCTCGTAAATTTCCTGTCGATGAACAGGGACGTTCGCAGGAGCCTCAACCCCTAGACGAATGCGATCGCCTCTAACGTCCACGATCGTAACGACTATATCGTCGCCAATGTAGATACTCTGATCCTTATGTCTTGACAAAACAAGCATAGTAACTGCTCCTTCACTGTACTTCTTGCATTGCGCGCGAATTATCGCGCCGTCCCTTCTCGCCTCGTTGGATAATCCATATTAACCAGACGAGAGAACGCCTCCAGAAGTTTTATTCAACCGACGGTTGAGTTTACGCTTAAAGATTCCCGTCACAATCAGGAACTGAAGAGAAAATGGCAAAAACTCCCTTTTTTCCCGCTCTGTTATTCCAGTCGTTCCGATTACGCAAAATCTCCGGAGTAAAAGACGTTCAATCCTCGCATATGTTCTCCAACGCAAACCAAGCAACTAGTTTACGCCGCTCCCCGCCGTCCCAACATCAATGGAGAGACGGCGCGAAGCTCACATGTCCGAGCGAACCTTTCCAACCGTGCGCAAACGCTTTCGTACGAAACGCCGCACGAAAGACAATCGTCAACAAAACCAGAATCGTCTTACCCCTCTCAAAAGAATGAAAAATATGGGCGCTCTCCGCGAAAAAAGGCGCTCTTGTCCGCCTCTTGTACGACGTACGACGCAATTACAACCTGTAACGATTTTGCGCAACAAAAGAGAAAAACAGGTCGTTTTCAATTTATGACGTTCTATAACCAGCTCCGCCGTCCCTCGCGAGACGCTTTCCTTTCCCAAAATCTAAACCGCTACAACCACCACAAATCACACAACCCTGACACTTTTAGAGAAACGGATCTTTTTTCGCAGTTTTTCCTAATGTTTTTCACCATTTTTTCATCAGTCTTTATTGATTGATGCGCCATGGAGTTGTAGAATTACGGAAAATGGATAGCGCGTTTCTGAATTATGACGCGCGCCGTCTTTCTGCTATGCATATGGATGGATTAGCAATTGAATGCAGTAAAGGGAGACAGATCAGTGGACCCCATGTCAACACGTAGCTCTACAAGGACAGTCGGAAGTTTTCTTTCCAACCCGATTCGTCTCGCTCTTTTTTTAGCGACGATCGGTTTTGTTGGTATTGTACTTATTGGGTGTCAGTCGACGAAGAACAATTGCGCCAGCTGTCCCTTTAGTCGCGATAAAGCGGAAATCGACGATATAGAGCAACGCGGGCAGGAAGCTTTGACGACTTCGACAAACTCGGATGCGAGCGAACCGGCGGCGCCAAACGTTTCTCAATCAGTCGAACCCCTTGATCGCGGCCTCTTCGGCACGCGACTCTTTAGAAGATCAAAAACGCGAGCGACGTCTCCGACTCAAGTAGAAAGCGAAGCGACGACCGAATCGTCTCTTCCCGCCGTCGCTACGACGTCAGAGCCCGCGCAAAGCGTCGCCTCTGCAGAAACGCCGATTGCAACTCAGGCCCCCGAGACGTTCGATTCTCCAACGCAAAGTGAAGCGTTGGCGAGCGCCTCGATCGCCCTGAATCAACATTTCCCCAACACCGCCGCCGACGTGAAGGAGGAAGACCCCGTCGCAATTCCCGAAGCGCCCGTCACGACCTTAGAGTCGTCTCAAGACGCTTCCGCAACGACGACGCCTCAATATCAGAGCGTCGCCCCTTCCAATTCTCCCGCGCCCGCCCAGGAGCTCGGTTTCGCCCCCTCGGAACTCGATCACTCCGCGGCTCCCGTCGAGTCGACGCAAGCCGCGCAAAGCGCCGGTCCAGTCCTGAGCGACGTTTCTTCACCCAAGGAGGAGACGCAGTCCGCGCCAGTCGAATTCCCTGAGACGCCCGAAGCGACTCCTTCTCCCGCGCCTGTCCAAGAAAAAGCGGCGCCCGCGGAAGGACTTCAGGCCGCCTCGACCGTCCCCGTCGCACTTCCAGATCAAACCTCCTTGCAGGCGACCTTCGCGACGAAGCAGCCGGTTTCTCTCAAGACGTCCACGACGCCGCGTTACGTCTACAACACGGCGTCGACTTCGAAGTCTACCCGCTCGACCGTCATCGGCGCTCCGCGCGCCCGCGCCGCGAACGCGTCCGTCAACGCGCGTTCTACCGTCCGCGTCGGCGAAACGTCGCGCTTCGTCCCCAACGGCCAGACGTCCAAGATTATTCCCGGCATGGAACTCGGAGTCATCGATCTTTCCTCGCAGAGCAAATAAAATCGGCTCCCCGCCCGTCCCGATAACGCAGAGCGTCGCAACCGAATTGCGACGCTTTTTTATTGCCCCTCCTGAAGCGGAGAAATAAAAAAACCTTGTTCCCCTCTATCGAGAAACAAGGTTGAAAATCGAAAGGCTAAAACGGCGACGTCAAATCGTCAAAAGAAACTCATTCGACCGTGATGGCTTCGCTCGGGCAGACAGCCGCGCAAGCGCCGCAACTGGCGCAACCGTCGGCGTCGATCACAGCGCAATCTTCAATCGTAATAACACCGCAAGGGCATTCGTCGGCGCAAGCGCCACATCCAACACACAGTTCTTTATTAACGACAGCAGCCATTTCAGCCTCCTATTATGAGCGTCGTCGAACAAGTCGTACGACGCGCGTAAAATTTTTAAATTAAAGTTTCAAAAAGGGACGCGACGAGTTCCGTCAAATTTTTTTGAACGACGACCCGCGTCAACGTCCATAAGATAATACAGACAATTCAAAAAAAAATCAAGAACTGGCGAGTAAAAAAGAGGTGAATTTTTAATATATTCGTGAGTTAGGTTTAGCTAATACTCTTTTCTCTCGCTAGCGTCGTTTTTAAAATTATGCGCGTTGTACGTTTTTTCAAGGAGTCTTTTCATTTATCAAGACGTTTTTTCAGTTTTTTACTTCCCTAAGGCTTTATCTAGCCTTTAAAAAAAATAGAATTAGCGCAGACGAAGCCCTGTTTGTTTGCTCAGAAAACCTATTTGCGTCAATGCGCCTACGGCGCGATCGAGATTCCAATGACGACTGATGATATTACTATTGAAATCCTCAATGAGAATGAAATCGACAGCGCTCTCGACGAGAAGCTACGCGAGTTTCTCATCGCCATTTTTCCTAACTGGGAAACTGTTTTCCGCACGCGACGCGCATGGCACGACGCCCCTCCCGTTTTCACGACGCTGGCGCGCGATCGCGAGGGTAAGATCGTCGGACACGTCGCCGTCGTCGAAAGAACGCTGACGACAAACTGGAATTATCGTTACCGCGCCGCGAGCGTACAAGGCGTTTCCGTCGCGCCCGAATACCGCAAGACGGGGCTCTCGACGCGACTTCTCGACATGAGCCTCGACGAAGCGCGACGCCGCGGCTATCCTTACGCGATCCTCTTCTGCCGCGAACCCCTCGTTCACTTCTACGAAAGAAATTCCTGGCGACTCCCCAACGGCTCCATGATTATGTGGCGCGAAAGGGAATTGCCGATCCATATGCAGTCCAACTGCCCCATGTATCGCGAACTCACCGACAAACCTTTTCCGGAAGGTTCCGTCGACGTTCACAATCCTTTTTAACAATTCCTCCAAGCTTCATCCTATCCATATTCCACGCGAAACGACAAGGAAGCCTCATGTATAAGACTTTCAGCCTAACCCTCTTTCTCCTCGCAACGATCCTCTTGAACGTCGCGCGCGCTGACGAAAACCTCCCTCCTAAGTTGGCGGATAACGCCGACAAAGAAGCGATTCTGAATTATCGCCAGGCGCTGGCCGACTGGGCTACTCAAGGAACCTATTCCCCCGACGAATTCTGGGATCGCACCTGCGACGGATTCTATAACGCCGCGAAGCGCCTTCTTTCTCTCGATTTGACGAAGGAAGAGGAACTACAATATCATCAGGAAATGGCCGGAATTCTCGGTAGCTACGCCCTCCACGACGCGATGATCGCGAAAACGCTCGGGGGGCCGCATTACGACGAGCTTCTTGAATACGCGTCGAAGGCGGGAGAAGGCTACGCCGTCGCGCAAGACGAAGCGGCGCAAAATCAAGCGAAGGCGATCTATCTCGCCTACGCAGGGCAACTCTTCAACGTGCGTCTGCGACTCGCAATCTCCCTTCCTGAAGAGGAGCGCGAAGACGCCTTTGTCTCTTTGGTCGGCGACGTCGTGACCTTCGCGCTTGCGCTCCCCGATTACGGCGCGGACGCCTTCAAAATCGTCCAAGCGATTCGCGCGATCGACGCAGAACTCGGCGAAGAGGCGATCGACGCGTTATGCGACGCCTTCGAAGCGTCGGGCAATCCCGCGCTCGCGAAGCCCGTCGCCACCCTTAGCGGAGAACGTCGTTACGCGCGACTTCCCGGCTCGGAACTCTACTTCGAAGCGCTCTTCCCCAACGAAAAAGGGGAATACGTCAAGCCCTTCGACCCGGAAGCAGTGAAAGGAAAAGCGTATCTTGTCGAAGTCTGGGCGACGTGGTGCACCCCTTGTCGTAAAGAAATTCCGCGTCTCAAGGAAGTCTACGAACGTTATCACGACGCGGGCTTCGAAATCTTCGGGTATAGCATCGATTTGAACGACGACGTTCTCCAGAAATTCCTCGTCGACAACGAAGTTCCCTGGCCCGTCGCGTCCCAAAAGCATTCGAAAGAAGCGGGATACCACGGACTTTACGACTACTATTCGATCAAAGGCGTTCCGGAAATGATCCTTGTCGGACCGGATGGAAAAGTCGTTCAAGTCGATTGCCGCGGATGCAAACTCGCCGACGCCCTCAAAGAGCTCTATCCCGACGTCAAACCTCTCGATTGGGATCCTCAAACCGATTTCTCGTCTCGCGTCTTCGGTTCCTCCGAAAAATAATTCTTTCCCCCCGAAAAACATCGTCGTTCTAGGTTCCGAAATATCCATTTCGGAACCTTTTCCTTTTTGCAGAAAAAGCGTTATAATCGGAACTGTTTGAAAAAAACTTTTATCTTTGTTTAACTCTTTACTTGTTATTGAATCTTATCTGCCTGATCTATATTGTAGAATTAAGTGAAAACATGTAAAATAAAGAGATTTTATCAATAAATTTTCGAAAAGTTTTTAGACATATATAGATTGAGGAGAGAGCTATGGAATTTACCGAGGCGTATGAAGCGATAACACAACTCAAGAAGAATATAGGAGCCGTTTTTATAGGCAAGGAGGAGGTCATAGATTTTGCTCTTGTCGCCTTCTTAGCGGAAGGGCATCTTTTATTAGACGACGTACCGGGAGTCGGCAAAACGCTACTTGGTCAGGCGTTAGCGCGCAGTCTAGACGCGTCTTTTTCTCGAATACAATTTACCTCCGATCTTCTGCCCTCCGACGTCGTAGGCGGTGATTTTTATCAGCAATCGACGCAGACGTTTCAATTTTTGCGCGGCCCCATCTTCGCCAACGTCGTCTTAGCCGACGAAGTCAATCGCACTCCCCCTCGCACGCAAAGCGCGACGTTGGAAGCGATGAGCGAGCGTCAGGTATCCTCCGGGGGGCAGACGTATCCTCTTCCGCGACCTTTCTTCGTCGTGGCAACGGAAAATCCGGTAGAATTCGAAGGGGTGTATCCCCTTCCAGAAAGCCAACTTGACCGATTTCTCATCAGGCGTTCGATCGGTTACCCTGATCGCGCGTCGGAATTAAAGATTCTCGAGACGCATGGCGGCGGCTCGGCGCTCAAACCCCTCCAGCCGACGCTCTCTCTCGAAGAGGCGCTCGAACTTCAATCTAAGACGCTCGAAGTTCGTCTGGATCAAGAAATCGCGGATTATATGCTCGACGTCGTCGACGCGACGCGCAACGCGCCTGAGCTTGCCGTCGGTGCAAGTCCTCGCGCCACGCTTGCATTCGCGCGCGCGTTACGCGCCTACGCGCTCGTCCATTCCCGCGACTACGTCGTTCCGGACGACGTCAAAGAGCTCGCCGTTCCCGTCTTAGCGCATCGTCTCGTACCGAAAAATTTCCGACGCGAAGAAGCGCGACGTTTCGTCGAAGACTTCTTGGAACGCGCCCTCGCCTCCCTCGTCGCTCCATATTGATCTAACGCTGAACGCGCGTCGTAAAAGCACGCTTCCAGTTTTCTTGAGCACGTCCTTTTCATGACGAAAAGGCGTCGTTTGTCGTTTTATCTAAAGAATTTAGGATCAGCGTTATGTCAAGTCAAGAAACCGCTATTGTCGTCGTCTCCGGCAAGATTCTCGACAATCCTTTCGACTTAGGCGTCGTCGACAGCCTCCGCGTCGCCGTAGAACGCGAATTAACGACGCGCGATATCGTCGTCGTCAAACGCGTCGTCACCCTTGCCCCGCAACATTCAGCCGCCGCGCCTGCCTTCCTTCTCGCAGGCTTCGACGTCGCCCCTGCGGACGACGAAGATATGCAGGCCGCGGCGATACTCGTCTCCGCGCTCGCTCAGCCCGACGGGCCCGCCAACGTCGCCATGGAACTAGGACAGGACGAACCGATCGCCCTCCTGCGACTCCTCGCCGGACGCGCTAGAAGATTCCTCATTACCGCGTCCCAGATTTCCGAAGAATTGGGACGAAATATCGAAGGTCTCATGCCCCTGCGCGATCTCCTCTCCAAAGAGGGCGTCAACTACTCCGGAATGGTTCGACAGAACTGGAGCGCCCCCGTCGCCTCCCCCGCCCCTCAGCAGACCACCCCCGAAAAGACGTTAGACGCCCAACTCGACGAACTCGCGCAATCCACCGAAGAGCTCGCGACGCTCTGCGAGACGCAAGAGCCCGATCTCGAAGAACTTCTGCGCGAATGCGCCGAGGAATGGAACGCCGAGCTTGAAAAATTCGTCCTCGATAACGGTAAGAAGTGTTCCGCGCGCCTTGCGGTCGAACGCGTCGGCGTCCATTTTCCCGGACTTGGGGAATTGTATCAAGAGAATCGGGACGTTTTTCGAAAGCTTCTCAAATCATCCCTCCGCCTTGTCGGCGACAGCTCCATGAACGCCTTCTGGCTCTATCATGAATCGCATCCGGAGATGCGTCCGATCGACGGCGAGACTCTCAAAAGCCTCTGTATCGGCGCCGAGGTCGCGTCCGAGGTCGAAAAAGAAATCGTCCCACCTCTATACGACGCGCCCCCCGTCGCCTCCTTCTCCGCGCTCGCCGCTCAAGCGGACACGCTAAGACAATATTGCGAATGGAATAGTCAACGCATTACGCTTCAACAATACGGTTCGGAGTATCGCGCCGAGATCGCCGCTAAGGATCAAGAACTCAAGGAGCTGAAGGACTTCACGGGGCCTTCCTACATCTGGACGATTAAGGAAAGCAAATTTAAGTCGTTGACTAGCGAAGAGTTTTCGGAAGCGGCGAAGAGATATAAGGCGCTTCAAAGCGCGTTGAAACTCCTTGCGCAAATGGAGGAGGAAGAGGCGATGGATCTCAACGCACCCCTCGTCTTCGACGCGCTGCAATTCGCCGCGGACGCGCAGTGCGCAGTCAAAAACTTTTTACAAGAAAAAGATATCGCGCTTGGTAAAGACCCCGTCCAGAGAGAGGTCTTCTCTCTTATCGCGTCAGAGCGCCGCGAACGTTTCCCGATGCGATTCTTGCAACATAGCAGGTTAGAAGACCGTCTCACGCCCGAAGAAGTGAGCGCGCTTTCCTTGAAAGGCGTAGAGCTTCTGCACGAGTATCGCGTCGCGGTCGCGCGGATAAACGAACTCAAAAGTCTCGAGAAGCAGTTAGCCAATTACGCGACGCAACTGTCGAACGCCACGCTCGACGGGGACGCCGATCTGAAGGACTATAACAACAAATGGCAAGCGGTCGTCGAGGCGACGACGAAGATGTGCCGCGATTTCAAAGAGCCGCCCAGTTCCTTGCGTCTTCGCGCGGCGCTCGAGGATCTTCTCGATCAAATCCCGGACGATCTCGAAGCGACAGACGAATTCTCACTCGTCGTTCAGAGCATCGAATTAGCCCAGCAGGATAAGAAAAACGCGGAGGTCGCCAACGCGCCTCAGGGCGAAACGCTTAGCAAAGAAGTTCAGGCGGTGCGTTCGCATTACCACGGCGCGAAAGCGGTCTTCCTCGGCGGCAGACCCGTGGAACATCTCCGCGCGCGACTCGCGTCTAAACTCAACGTCGATCTAATATGGCCCTCGACGAGTCACGGCGACTCCCTCGATCGACTTAGCGGATACGTGAAAGACCCCGAAGTTAAGCTCTTCCTCGTTTATATTCCGTGGTGTAGCCATAAGCACTCCCTCGATTTCGCGGATATCGTCAAGAAGAATTACAAAGATTTCGTCAGAATTCGCAAAGGCACGAGTCCCGACCAGGTCGCCAAGGCGATTTGCGATCAAGTGTCGATGGCGGACGACGATATTTTCCTTGACGCGCTGGATCACCCGCAAAGATTCGTCGGAGAAGAAGCCAAGTACGTCGATTAAATCCCTTGCCTCATAATAATCATGGCCAAGAAAACCACAGCGGAATTTCCTAACGCAGAACGCCAATCGGACGCGCGACGATTAAGCGCGCGTCGTCTGATGAGCGCGACGCCGGTCGCGAACTCGGCGACAAGAGCTCAAACGCGTCTTTCTCCCGAAGAGGTGGCCGCGCTTCCTTTGCGCCAACGCCTCATTCTCGCGGCGATCGACGAAATAGAAGAAGTCGGGTTCGAACGTTTCTCCGTACGTCGCGTCGCCGCGGCGTGCGGCGCGTCCTGCGCGGCTCCGTACAAGCACTTCAAGAATCGACAAGAGCTCGTCGTGGCCATCCTGGATTATATTTCTCAAGAATGGATCGCACGTCAACAGCTCATCATCAAGCGAATGAAGGGCGCGTCGATTCGCGAAATTCTCATCGAATTCGCCGTCGACTATATCCGTTTTCTCGTTGAAAATCCGCGATATAACTCCGTCCTTATGCTCAAGGGGGAAACCCTCGATTCGAGCTACATGGACGTCAAAGCACGAATTAGCGATTATTCGAAAGAGCTCCTCTTGGAGTACTGTCGTCAAGAGGGCGTCGATTTGCGAATAGCGCGCGTCAAGATGTACGTCGTACGTTCGCAAATCTATGGATTCGCGCTGATGTTTATCAACAACGAGTTGCCTTACGGGAAGATGATGATTCGCTTTGTCCGCACGCTTGTTGAGAGGGAATTTGAGCTTCCTTGGACGCTGGCGTTTGAATCGGAAGGAGCGTTCCAAACGCGAGAGTTGAAAGAATTCCTGTCGAAATTGGGGCCCGAACCGAGAGAAGAACTCCCTAAACCGGCTCCGTACGGCAATAAACAGCGGGTGAAAAAAGGTCGGAAAAACAATAAACAATTCCTAAATTAAGCGCGCCGCGTATTGACGCCAATAGAGCGTTCGTTATACTGGCCTCTAAGTTATCAGTGATAACCACGAAGCTTTGGGGGCGACGCTATTTCGTAACTTCCTTTTTTAGCGTCCCCCCCTCATTGTCGGAAACGACGCAGTACGGAGAATAAAAATGGACGCTTTTCAGTTGGTGACGCGTGGTCTCGCCAAACGTCTCGGACTCGATCCCGAAAGGATGGCTCCTGAAGACGACCTTAAAATGCTCGGAATCGACTCGCTTGACGCGGCGGAGCTTCTGATGGAGCTCGAAGACAAACTGGGCATTGAGATCGAAGAAACTGGACAAATTAGAACGGTAGGCGATATCGTCGCCGCGATCGACGAAGCGACAAAATAAGTCTTTCATTCGCTTCGACGTCGCGCGATATCGGCCTGAAAGGATCAGAAGTAAAATATGAATCGTAGAGTCGTTATCACGGGTATGGGGGCGGTTTCGCCTATCGGCATTGGAGTCGAAGCGTTTTGGAATAATCTTCTCGCCGGTAAGTGTGGAATCGATCGTATCACGCGTTTTGATCCGTCGAATATCCGCTCTTGTTTGGCGGCGGAAGTCAAAGACTTCGATCCTGAGAAATATCAGAGCGCGAAAGACGCGAGCCATACGGATCGTTGCGCTCAATTTGCGTTAGCCGCGGCGATTGAAGCGGTCGAGCAAAGCAAGGTTGTCGGAACTGTCGATCCTTACCGCGCGGCGGTCTATTTCGGCACGGGTATCGGCGGTTTTGAAACGACGGAACTCAACTGTCGTAAACTTGTCGAAAAAGGCGCGCGTCGCGTTTCCCCCTTCTTCGTTCCGATGATGATCGCGAATATGCCCGCGGGAACGATCGCAATACATTTCGGTTTCTGCGGTCAAGCGATTCCGGCGGTAACGGCGTGCGCGTCGGGATCTCACGCAATCGGCGAAGCGACGCGCGCGATACGTCACGGTTACGCGGACGTCGTCGTAACGGGCGGTTGCGAAGCGCCGATTGTCGAAGTCGGCTTGGCGGGTTTCAACGCGATGAAAGCGCTCGCGACGACGGACAATCCCACGGAAGCGTCCCTTCCCTTCGACAAACGCCGCGGGGGATTCGTGCCTGCGGAAGGCGCGGGGGCTCTCGTTCTTGAAGAATATGAACGCGCGGTGGCGCGCGGCGCAACGATTTACGGCGAAGTCGTCGGATACGGGACGACTTGCGACGCGTATCACATGACGGCGCCGAAATCGGACGGTTCCGGCGCGGGCAAAGCGGTCTCCTTGGCGCTCGAAGAAGCGAATTGGAAGGTTGGCGAACGCGTCTACGTCAACGCGCACGGAACGGGAACTACGTTGAACGACCTTGCGGAAACGCGCGCGCTCAAACTCGCCTTCGGCGAAGAAGAAGCGCGTAAGCTTCTCGTCAGCTCCACGAAGTCGATGACGGGGCATATGCTCGGAGCCGCGGGCGCGATCGAGGCGATCGTTTGCGCGAAGGCGTTGCAAGACAACGTCGTACCTCCGACGATCAACCTCCTCGAACCTGATCCGGAATGCGATCTCGATTACGTTCCGAATGAAAAACGCGAGGCAAGCGTGGACTTGGCGATCTCCAACTCCTTCGGATTTGGCGGACATAACGCGTGCGTCGCCATTCGACGTTGCGTTTGAACAGCATCTGAGTCACACACTAGAATTAAGGGTTAAACGCCATGCTTGTCGAAAATATTGAAAATTATCTTCCGCACCGCAAGCCGATGCTCCTTCTCGATTCCGTCGATCTTGGCGACGACGGGGTCGCGCGCGGAAGCTTGTTAATTAAGGGAGACGAATGGTTTCTTCAGGGACATTTTCCCGGCGCGCCGGTTACTCCCGGCGTGATTCTGTGCGAAATTCTCGCGCAGACGTCCGCATTCCTCCTCAAGGACGGCGTCCCTGAAAATAAAACTCCACTCCTTGTTGGACTCGACTCCGTTCGTCTCAAAAGAATGGTACAGCCTGGCGAAACCTTTAATTCAGAGTGTCGCGTAGAAACGATCAAAGAACCGTTCTATTTCACCGATTGCAAGGGTTTTGTCAACGGTCAGCTAAGCGTAAAAGCACGACTCTTTTTCGCGCTCGTCGATAAGGACGCGCCTAAAAAATAACGCGTCTTAAGGCGAGCGAGGAAACTCGTTTACTCAATTTAGGACTGTTATGACTACGACAAACATTTCCCCTGAAGTTTTAGCGCTGAAAGCGCAATTTGAAAGCGAATTCGACTTTATCCGCGGCTTTGAACGCAACGCGCGCCATTTTGCGAATAAAGTCGCCGTTAGCGACCCCGCTCAGAACGTCGCCCTGACCTACGCCCAGCTCAACGCTACCGCCAATAAATTGGCGAACGCTCTGACAAACGCTGGGCTCAAGAAAGGAGAGACATTCGGCGTCGCGCTCTTCAACACGATTGAATTTGTCGTCGCCTATTTAGCTTCTGAAAAGCTTGGCGCTATCTTCTGCCCGATCAACTACAACTACTCGTCGAACGAAGTTCTCTACTTCTTCGGCGATAGCAAACCTCAAATTCTCGTTTACGACTTCGAGCTGGAAGAGCTCATGAAGAACTCTTTCCAACGCGCGAAGGAAGAGGGCGTCGAGGTTCCTTCTCTCAAAATCCGCGTCGGCGTCCCCGCGGCTACTCTCGTCGACGACGCCGTCGATTACGAAGAATTCATCAAAGGCGCTCCCGAAACGAATCCCCCCGCTCCCGAAAACGTCTCCATCTTCGACGAAATCGTCCGTCTCTACTCTTCCGGAACGACGGGACGCGCCAAGGGCGTTCCCCTCTCTCGAATGAACGAAGTCTTCTCCGTTCATGAAGTCGCGATGCGCTATCCGATCTTCGCTACCGACGTCACAATAAACACCACCCCGTGGTTCCATCGCGGCGGTTTCCACGGCGGTCTAACGCCGACCCTCTACCTCGGTGGCGAAGTCGTCGTTCTGAAACGCTTTAACCCGACAGTCTGCCTGAAGAATATCCAAAAGCGCGGCGTCACGATCCTTCTTGGCGTTCCCTCCGCGGCGATCATGGTTGCTCGAAAGCAGGAAAAAGTCCTCGCGAATATCAAGTCCGTCCACCTCCTCGTCATGATGGGCAGCGACCTTGAGAAGGCGACCTGCACTTATCTGCAAAGCGTCTTCACGGGCGTCAAATTCATCAACAGCTACGGAACGACGGAAGGGTTCTTGAGCACGTTCCTCGATTCGAGCGCGCTTCCCGAAAAAGCGGGCACGGCTGGCCGCGCGGCGTACGACGACAACGTCATCCTCGTCGAGCCGATCGAAGACGGTTGGGGCGATCCCACGAAGCTCGTTCCGAAAGACAAGAAGACGCTCGGCGAAGTCATCGTTCGCTGCTCCACCAAGGGACCTCACGCCTACTTCAACAAGCCGGAAGAATCCGCGAAGAAGTTTCACAACGGTTATCTCTACACCGGCGACTTGGCGATCTGGGACGAAGAAGAGTATATCTCGATCGTCGGACGTAAGGACGACATGATGATTTCCGCGGGGGAAAACATCTACCCGCAGCCGATCGAAGAGGCGATCTGCAAGAACGCCAAGGTCAGCGACTGCATTGTCGTTCCCGTCTCGGAGATGGCGCGCGGTCAAGCGCTCGTCGCGTATATCGTCCCCAAAGATCCGTCTTTGACCGTTCGCGAACTCTTGCAATTCTGCGCCGAGAGCCCGAGTCTCTCCGGCTTCACCACGCCGCGTTATTATCGCTTTGTGGAAGAACTTCCCTACACTCCCACGGGTAAGAAACAGCGTTACGTCCTCAAAGCGCAGGCGCCGTCCGACTTGAAAGAAGGACTTTTGGCGCGCAACTGATCGAAATTCCTACGTCGTGTGGGGCGCGGTCGGCTATGATAGCTGATCGCGTCCTTTTCTTTTTGAAAAGTGGCAAAAAGAGTTCGCCGCGATTACAATGGAAGAAATAGCCAAATGGCAGAAAGGTTAAAAATGAGACGATTCTATACAATTGTCGCGGCGCTCTTAGCGATGGGCGCCCTCTTCGTCAATAGCACGGCGACGCGCGGCGCGGACGACGCGACGCGATGGTCTCTCCAACCGGACGGCTCGATTCTATGGTCGGACTTTTCCGAAAAGTCGATCCCGCACGCCGACCATATCGAGGCAAGCGGCGAACAAGTTTCGACCGTCTTGCGATACGGAGTCGACGAAACCGGCGCCTTTACTCTGAGTCGCTCCGTCGTGTGGCCGATGCTACGCACGATCCCGAACAACACGCACGCGAGCCTCATGCGTCGATTCGACGTCAACCTTCTCTCCTTCTTCACCGTCGACGGAAAGCCCCTTGCGGGGGAAAAGGTCGAAAGCGTTTCCCTTAACGGTTTTCTGACGGCGCGAAGTCGCTACGCGCTGGCGAACGACGGCGCTCTCCAAGCGGAGCGAAAGATATTCCCCTCGACGAAAGGGCCCTTCATTATCGAACGCCTTACCCTGACGAACGCGTCTGAAAGCGCGGTCGACGTCGAAACCCCGTTGTATCGCAACGTAACGCAAACCGACGCGAAGCGCGGCGTCAACGGTTCTTACACGCTCGTCGAAGAGCTCTTTGGCGAAAAAAGCCGCGTATTGCAAAAGGGGGAAAGCGCGCGTTACGATTTCGTCGTTCAAGGATATAGCGAAGGGAAAGGCGAAAAAGAGCTGATAATCGATTTCGACGCGGAGGAAGGGGCGCGCGCGGCGTTCGTCAGGACGAGGTGGTCCGAGCTAGTCCTTGAGACGCCGGAAGAAACGATCGATCAAGCGTTCGCGTTCGCAAAAATCCGCGCCTGCGAAAGCATCTACCGCACCGCGGGGGGATTAATGCACGGTCCCGGCGGCGAGTCGTATTACGCGGCGATCTGGGCGAACGATCAAGCGGAATACGCGAACCCCTTCTTTGCGTTTATGGAATATCCGACCGCGCGTGAAAGCGCCTACAACTCCTATCGTCATTTCGCGCGTTTTATGAACGACGAATATCGTCGGATCCCTTCGTCGATCATCGCCGAAGGGATCGACGTCTGGCAAGGCGCCGGGGATCGCGGGGATCAAGCGATGATCGCGTACGGCGCGAGTCGCTATCTCCTTGCGCGCGCGGATCTTAAAGAAGCGCAGGATCTTTGGCCCCTCGTCGAATGGTGCTTGGAATACTGCAAGCGCCGTCTCAACGACGAAGGAGTCGTCGCTTCCGACAGCGACGAACTCGAAGGACGTTTCCCCGCGGGGGACGCCAACCTTTGCACGTCGTGTCTTTACTACGACGCGTTGAATAGCGCGCGTTATCTTGGGAAAGAGCTCGGGGTCGACGCGGCGCAACTCGACGAATATGAACGCGAAGCCGCGACGCTGCGCGAAAATATCGAACGCTATTTCGGCGCGACGGTTCACGGATACAAGACGTATCAATATTACAAGGGTTGCGACAAACTCCGCTCGTGGATTTGCGTCCCCTTCGTCGTGGGTATCAACGAACGCGCCGACGAGACGATCAAAGCGCTCTTCTCCGACGCGCTCTGGACGGAAAATGGTCTGCTAACTCAGGAAAGGAGCTCAACCTTTTGGGATCGTTCGACTCTTTACGCTTTGCGCGGGGGCTTCGCCGTCGGCGCGCAAGAGATCGTGCTCGACAAACTTCGATATTACTCGCGTGTTCGCTTATTAGGGGAACATGTTCCGTATCCGATTGAAGCGTGGCCTGAAGGAAGCCAGCGTCACCTTTCCGCGGAGAGCGCGTTATACTGCCGCGTTATCACGGAAGGACTCTTCGGAATGCGCCCGACGGGCTTCCACAAGTTCGAGACGACGCCGAGACTTCCCAAAGAATGGCCCTCGATGGCGCTCAAGAACGTCAACGCATTCGGCAAGAGCTTCGATCTTCTCGTCTCTCGAATGGAAGAAGGAAAACTCCGCGTCGAAGCGCGTCTTGCCGACGGCGGCGTGAAAGAATACACGATTCAGGAAGGCGAAACCTTGGAGATCGAATTCTAGTTCAACCTCTTCCCCCAAGGCTTTTCCTATCGACGATTGACGCCTCGCGCCTCAATCGATACAATGTCTCTAACGCGTTTCCTAAAACGCGGAGCTTCGCGGAAGGGACTTGAATACGGAGAAAACGCGTCTCCCGCCCTTTTCCTTTCAGTGAATATAATTACATTCGAAATATTCAAGAAGAGAACTTCGAAAATAAATACAATATATCGTTATTAACGAGAGGAGTAACAAATGACGAAATACGTATGCGAACCATGCGGTTATGTCTATGACCCCGAAGCTGGCGATCCTGAAAACGGAATCGCTCCCGGCACGGCTTTCGAAGATTTGCCCGAAGATTGGGTCTGCCCGGTTTGCGGCGCCGACAAGAGCGTCTTCACCGAGGCGTGATCAATAGACGAACAGCGAGAAATACCGCTGGAGCCTTCGCGAAAAACTCCAGTCCAAAATAAAAGGGAAGACGAATCGTCGTCTTCCCTTTTTCTTTTTCACACGCGCCCCGCTCTCTTCACGGCGCGTTCTCACTCAAACTCAGAAAACGCCGTTTCGAGTGTACCCGTAGGAGAAGGTCGAATATCGTCCTGAAGGATTCGTCGCGCATGCGCGTTCGAGAAGGTCTCGCGTTTCTTTCGCGCTTTCGTCGGTAAAACACAATCGTACTTCGCCGATCCCCGAGCCCAGGATCCACGACACGGCGTCGAGAATATCGAGCGGTTCGGCAAGATAGACGGAACTGCCCGTGGTAGAAGTCGTCGCGTCGCGTCCCTCCGGATTCTCGCGCGCGGCGTTCTTGAGGACGATAAGGCGCCGATCGTCGGCGTTCGTAATCAATTCGCGCGGCGCGTCGAAGAGCGTCTTTTGCGTGTACATCGCCAAGAGTCTCCCATAGACGGGAAGTCCGAGGGTCACGCGTCGTTTTTCCTGATAATCTCCCAGATTGTCAAAAATAGCGTCGATCGCATGGTCTGAAATTTCCGGGGAGAGATAGATCGTTTTGACCTTCGTGAAACGCTCGGCGAGGAAACGGACGGCGCGAGCGTTCGCAACGTTGAAGAACCAGTCAAGGGCAAACCCCTTCCCATCCTCCTCTAGTCGGAGCGCTTCCGCCGTCGATCCGGCGATCGGCGCGAAGAGGGGGCTCTCGTAGAAGAACTTTCTCCCTTCGTACTGCACGGGGAGCGTTTCTTTGTAAATCGTCTTTACGCCGAAATCTTTGCACGCGTCGTACTGAGCACGGGTGCAAACGGAGACGGCGACGTAAGGTAAAATCGAGTCAATTTTCGCGTCGGAATGGACGCCGGGCGCGGAGAAATCGGCGACGTCCTCCGCGGTGTTTTGCAGGGCGGAAGGCGTTTGAGGCGTCGGCGCGGTTCGTCGATAAGAGTCGACAACGCGTTCTTCCAGTTTAACCGCGACCTCCTGACGCAACTGGTTGAGGAGGGATTTGGGCACGAAAGCGTTTTCGTCCAAATCGCATTTCACCCGAGCGAGGTAGAAAGGGGTCTCTCCGAAACGGTCGAACGCTTCGACGAGGGCTTGACGATCGACGCCTTTCTTTTGCGCGGGAACGACGGGCTGTTGCGCGCGGATCTGGAAGTAAGCGCGCCGCGCGCGAAGCGTAATCTCCAACGGTCGCCCGATCTTGGCGACGATTCGCGCGGAGACGGGGGAACGTCGACGCGTTTGAACGAGCGAGTTTTCGATCTCCTTGTTGAGACGATAGTTAAAAGTGCGGTACAGATAGACGGCGCCCTCGGGAATCGGTTCGTGGAATCGAACGCGATCCCCCGGTTCGGCGGTTTCGACAACGCGCGAACGTCGCGGATTCGTCGGATCGACGAGGCTGATCCCGCTGACGTTGAGGCCGCCAAGTTTCCGAGCCTCGTCGTCGAGGAAGACGACGCCGTCGCCGTTGCGCAAGCTCTGCGACAACCGGACGACGCTCCCCTGCACGTTCCCAACCTCGACGCCGAAGTTGGAAGAATAGTATTCGTTGATAATCGCGGGATCGTGATCGTGGAAATATCCGCGATCATAGCCGCGATTAAAGAGGGACGCGACGTCCAGGCGCCTTTCTTCGTCGCTTTTTGGGGTTCCCGCGATGGAAGACGCCTTCATCGAAAGGCGTTGGCTCGTTTCCGCCGCAGAGATCCCGGCAAGGGAATCGACGAGATCGCGGTAATATCGGACGATTTCGTAGACATACGCGGGGGATTTCATTCTGCCTTCGATTTTCAGGGAATCGACGCCGACGCGAATCAACTCGGCGAGTTCGTCGCGCCCTTGCAACTGATCGCGCAAGGAAAGGAAGTAGCCGTATTTCGGATCGCGCGTCCGATTCTCGGAGTCGAGTTGTTCTGCGCGATAGCATTGTCGACACGGCTGAGCGCACATTCCGCGATTGCCGCTACGCCCGCCGATAAAGCTAGAAAGATAGCATTTCCCCGAAGCTCCCAGACAGAGGGCTCCGGAAACGAAAACTTCCATTTCAATCTTCGCTTTTTCGCGAATAGCGGCGATTTCCTGAAGAGAGAGTTCGCGCGCCAAAACGATCCGCGCGAAACCTAGGCGTTCGTACCAGAGCGCCTCTTCGACCGTCGCGGGGGACAATTGCGTGGAGGCGCAAAGGCGTAGCTCGGGGAAATTATCGCGGAGCCAGGTCGCGGCGCCCATGTCTTGAATGATCGCTTCGTCGAGGCCCGCTTCATAGAGGCGCTTCATGTCCGCGTAAACGCCTTCGAGTTCAGCGTCGGACATGATCGTATTGAAAGTTAGGTGGACGGAAACGTCGGAACGATGCGCCTCGTCGATAGCGCGAGCATATTCTTCGACGGAAAAATTTTTGGCGAAGCGCCTGGCGCCGAAACCGGCTATTCCCATATAGACCTCGTCCGCGCCCGCTTTAATCGCGGCGGTTAGACGTTCCGCGTCTCCCGCGGGCGCCATGATTTTCATGTCGTCAATTCCTTGCAGAAAGGAGCTAAGAAGGAGGTGAGAAGCGCGCGTCACGCGTCGCGCTCAACGTCAAACCCAAGTTCACAAGCTGTTTGCAGATCACGTCTTGCAAAACGTTCCGAACCTAATTCGCGGTGAACGAGGGAACGATAATAGTACGCGTCGGGAGAATCGGGCTCGAGTTCGACGGCGCGATCCAAATCTTGCAACGCGCGTCGCAACAGTCCGCGTTCGTAGAGAGCCTCTCCCCGCGCGACGTAACAATGGACAAAATTAGGATCGAGTTTAATCGCCTTCGAATAATCGTCAATCGCCTCGTCGTAGCGCAAGGCGTTTGCGAGGAGCACGCCGCGATCGTAATAAGCGGAGACGAATTCGGGAGCGATCTTGAGACACGCGCCAAAATCGTTCAGAGCCGCGTCGATTTCGCCGAGCATATCGCGAGCGATCGCGCGTCCGTAATAGGCGAGATAGGCGCGTTTGTTGAGTTCGATCGCGCGATTGTAATCGTTGACGGCTTCGCGAAATTTTTCGAGAAAGCGATAGGCGTGTCCTCGAAGTTCGTAGGCGTCCGCTAGATTTTTGTCGAGTTTCATCGCGGCTTGCGCTTCCTCCAAGGCCAAATCATAACGCTCGTAAGAGAGCCAGACCTGCCCGACGCCAAGTCTCGGTTTGGCAGAGTTTGGATCGAGCTTTGCGGCGCGTTTATAGGCGTCGAACGCTTCGTCAAAATCGCCTTCAGCGAGCGCGTCGGCGCCGGACGCGCAGAAGATCTCCGCAAGTTCGCGCTTATTTTGGGCGCCGTCGAGGGAGAGCGCGTCGTTTCGGCGATCGCGCTTTGCATCGCCGTTCGCTTTATTTTTCGTCATAATAACTTTCCCTTCGCCGCGCGAAACGGTCGTCAGAAAATATTGCGTGGTAGCAAGCCGCACTTCGTCAGACGTCGAGTCGGGCGTCGAGCGCAAATTTCTCGATAAATTCGCGACGAGGCTCAACCTGTTCGCCCATGAGGACGCGGAAAATATCGTCCGCCGCCTCCGCGTCGTCCATCGTGATTTGAACGAGGGTGCGGTTATTGGGATCAAGGGTCGTTTCGCGCAACTCCTCGGGATCCATTTCGCCCAGACCCTTAAAGCGAGTGATCTGCCAGCCTTTTTCTCCCGCTTCGCGAATCGTCGTCAGGAGCGATCGCAAATCATCCACGCCGATTTCGGCGTCGCCGCGCAGGAGCGCGTAACGCGAACCTTCCTCGCCGATGCGTTCGATCGGGAAGAGGGAATCTATTCCGAAGCCGAACTCTTCGCGAAGTTGCTTCAGGTACTTGTTTAACGAGCGAACTTCAAAGAGCTCGACGACGCGCAACTTCGCGTCCGTGTCGGCGTTTTCGTCGAAATTCACCGAATTATTGAGCGCCTCGGAGATCGAAACGGTCAACGCGTCGGAAGAAATACCCGTCTCCTTCTGAATCTTCTCGACATACTCGTCGTATTCGTGACGATAGAAGAGCCACGACTCTACTTTGTTCCAGGTTGCGTGATACATCGGGAGCTCTTCCGTCTCCGGATTTTGGAGCAGGGCCAGCTTTTTGAGTCCGTAACCGCGACGTTCGAGCGCTTGGACGGAGTCTTCGATCACGCTTAGGAGACGACACAACCGCGTCATCGCCGCCCCTTCGATGATTCTTCCGTCGTTGGGAGAAAAACGCGCGTTCTGGATACCCGCTTCGAGGAGCTCTTTCTTCATCTCCTCATCCGTCTGAACGTACCGCGCTTTGCCGTCTTTGCTATTCTTTTTGCGCACGCGGAAAAGGGGAGGTTGCGCCGCGTAGACGAATCCGCCTTTCACGAGATCATACATCTGACGATAGAAGAAGGTTAAAAGGAGGGTTCGAATATGCGAACCGTCCACGTCGGCGTCCGTCATGATGACGACTTTACCGTAACGGCGCTTCGAAAGATCCGTTTCGCTTCCGTATCCGACGCCAAAAGCGGTGATCATGCTCTGAATTTCTTCATTCTTCAAAACACGCATGTCGTGCGCCTTATAGGCGTTAATAACCTTTCCGCGCAGAGGCAGGATCGCTTGGAATTCGCGAATGCGTCCGCCTTCCGCAGATCCGCCCGCGGAGTTTCCTTCCACCAGGTAGATTTCACATTTGTCGACTTCGCGGCTCGTGCAGTCGCGCAATTTTCCGGGCATGCCGCCATGACTCAACGCGTTCTTTCGCGCGTGAACCATCTCGCGCGCTTTTCTCGCGCTTTCGCGCGCTTCCGCCGCGATCACCGCTTTTTGGACGATAATCTTCGCGGTCGCGGGGTTCTCCTCGAGATACTTCTCAAGACAGGAACCGAAGATCGAACCGACGATTCCGTCGACCTCGGGGTTGCCGAGTTTCGTCTTCGTCTGGCCTTGGAAAAGAGGCTCGGGCACGCGAACGGAAATAACCGCCGTGAGTCCTTCGCGGAAGTCTTCGCCTTGAGGAGTCGTGTTCTTAAAGAGATTGTTGCTCGTACCGTAACGTCCCAAGACGTTCGTCAACGCGCGGCGGAACCCAGTCAGGTGCGTTCCCCCTTCGACGGTATGAACGTTGTTGACGTACGTGCGCACCGTCTCGCTATAATCGGTCGAATACTGCAACGCGACGTTGACCTGAACGTTGTCGGCGACTCCCGACGCATAGACGACGTCGGGATGCGCGCAATCCTCGCGGTTAAGGTTATGAACGAAATCGACGAGACCTTTCTCGTAATGGAAGGCGTCGCCTCGTCCGTCGCGCATATCCTTAAAGGTAATCGTAATTTGCGGATTCAGGAACGCCAAATCTTGGAGGCGGTGATAGAGGACGCTGTAGTCGTACTTAACGTCGGTAAAGATTTCCGGATCCGGCTTAAAAGTCGTTTTCGTCCCGGTTTTTTTGGTCGCCGCGCCACGACGAACTTCGCACGTAGGAACGCCGCGTTCATACTCTTGATACCACGAATACCCGTCGCGACAAACTTCGACGTTGCACCACTCCGACAAGAAGTTCACCACCGTGACCCCCACGCCGTGCAAACCGCCGGAGGTCTGATACGCGCCCTTCGAGAACTTACCGCCGAATTTCAGAACGGTCATGACGCCCTGAAGAGTGGAATATCCCAGATCGGGGTGAATATCGACGGGGATACCGCGACCGTCGTCTTCAACGGTGACAGAGCCGTCGGGATTGACGGAGACGGAGATGGAGGAAGCGAACCCAGCGAGAGCTTCGTCAAGCGAGTTGTCGACGACTTCGTTGACCAGGTGATGGAGCCCCATCGAGGTGACGTCCCCGATGTACATGGACGGACGCGAACGGACGTGTTCAAGGTCGCTCAAATGCTGCATATCCTCGGCGGTATAAGAGGAATTTGCGCGCGGAATCGAAGCGTCGGATACGTTTTGCGCGTCATTTGACGCCTCGGGAGCGGCGGCAGGCTGTCGCGCCTCGTTCTCCGGTCGGTTTTGTGTCAAATCATTGCGGTTTTCAGAGGAGTCGCTCATATCGTATCTCTATCATCCAAAGAAGTCCCAAGGGGGACAAAAACAAACGGGGCCTGGCCGCCGTCACTATTAGGATTCGCCGTTACCGAACGGCGATCTTTAAACGCTCGATTTTTTCGTGAGGTAGGAGTCGACGCAACTCGGCGAGAAGCTCGGGGGTCGAATACTGCAATTCTCCGGCGAGGAGATTTGAGACGACCTCGATACGCAAGACGCCGCCGCGAAAGTTCGCGGGACGCGCGTATTTACGAAACATTTCGAGTCGAGACGGACCTTCTTCGCCAAAGGCGTCGGAAGAAAATTCATTCTCCGCGGCGCCGAAGACGGTCGTCAACGCGGCGTCCCACGCCTCGTGGAATCGTTCGACGCTAATTTTTCGACCGAGTCCGTATTTGGCGATAATCGAGGGCAAAATCGTACCAAACTGCGACGCGCGCACGGGGCGACGCTCCGCAAGGAATTGGTATCCCAGAGGATTAGGGGGCGTCGCAAAAGGATCGTTACTCTTCGTTTTTTTCCGCCGTCCGTTTTTCGAGCGTCCGACCGTTTCGCCGCCGATTTTTCTTCTTTCCGCCATCGCCAGTCTCCAACGCGTCAAAGCGCGGTAATCGAACCCTTGTCCGCCGACGCGCATCGTGTATATTATACCCAAATAGAAATCGTCGGCAAGGCGAGGCGCCCCCCTTAGCGGCCCTTTTCACCCGATTATAATCGTTTTTTTTCGCGTCGCATTTCCCTTTCGCAAAATGCGCGCGCAGCATGTCGCCGTCATACAAGGAAGATTTTATGACGCAAGAAAACCAGGATCACGTCGCCGCGTCGCCCTTCGCGCGCGCTTTTTTTCTCACAGGGGCGACCGCGAGCGGTAAAACCGCGCTCGGAATCGCCGCGGCGCAGGAGATCGGCGCTGAAATCGTCTCCCTCGACTCCATGGCGATATATCGCGGAATGGACGTCGGAACCGCGAAACCGACGGTCGAGGAACGTCAAGGCGTCCCGCACCACATGTTCGACGTCGTCAATCCGGAAGAGGAATACTCCCTCGTCGACTACCTGAATGGAGCGGAACGAGCCGTCGCGGATATCGAATCGCGCGGCAAAAAGGCGCTCTTTGTCGGAGGCACGCCGCTCTATCTGAAGGGGATTCTCTTTGGCGTCTTCGATTCTCCCAGCGCGGATCCCGAGCTCAGAGCGCAACTCAAGGCGTGCGAAGAAGAAGCGCCCGGAACGCTATGGCGCGAACTCAGCGTCGTCGATCCCGACGCCGCGCAAAGATTGCATCCAAACGACGTGAAACGTCTGGTCAGGGCGCTCGAGGTCTACAAACTCACGGGGCGTCCCATATCTTCTCAGCAAACGCAATTTGACGCGGCGCCTCTCGTCGATCCGGGGCGAGTCTTCATTCTCACGCGTCCGCGAGAAGAGCTGTACGAACGCATCAACAAGCGCGTTCGAATCATGATGGAAGAAGGTTTTTTAGCGGAGGTTCGGCGCCTCGAAGAGCGCGGAGTCGAACTTGGACCGACGTCGTCGAAGGCGGTCGGCTACAAGGAGACGTCGCGGGTTCTTCACAAAGAGCTTTCCCTCGAGGAAGGGATCGAACGGATCAGCCAAAGCACGCGCAACTTCGCGAAGCGTCAAGAGACGTGGTTCCGCTCCTTGTGTCGGGTCGGGGCGCGGCGCCTTGAGGCGTCGTGCAAAAGTTTTGAGAAGCTTCGCGCGGAGCTTGTCGAAGGAATTCGTCGTCTTGAAGAGCCGGGCGCGTAAAGGTAAGAAGAACGCGTGGGAAACAAAAAAGGAGCGAATCGTAAGAAACGCTCCTTATTGATTTTAGCAAGGGAATGGTCGTCGATCAACGAACGATTTCCTTGATTTCAATCTCGGTGTATCGCTGACGATGGCCGTTCTTGCGGCGGCTGTTCTTGCGGCGACGGAACCAGCGAATAATGACCTTGGGGGCCTTGGCTTCGCCGAGGACGGTAGCGACTACTTTCGCGCCTTCGACGTTGGGTTGACCAACGGCGACGCCTTCTTCGGAACCGACGAGGAGAACTTCGTTGAACTCGATCGTTTCACCGACTTCGACTTTACGGAGTTCGATGAACATCTTACGACCAACTTCAGCCTTGTGCTGGTGGCCGCCGTCTTTAAAAATAGCGTACATTATAAAGGTCCTTTGTCCGACCGGGACGAGCGTAGCGCTCGCTCCGTGCTTCATATACATCGCATCCCGTCGTTTTCTTCCCAGCGCAGGATGCAAAAGAACGCGACTTTCAAGCGAAAATCACGCGCGCTCAACGCGCAGGACTTTTCAAGCGCGGAGCAGCAAGGCCGGAAACCCCGGTTCCATTCGCGCGTTGCGCGAAGGCAAAAGGGAACGAGTACAAACGTTTTGATTCTACAAGACGTTCCACTTCTGACAAGGGGACGCCTTGCGTTTTCTTTCGATTTTACCGTCCGTTACCGGCGTTTTCTCCTCCGCGAGCGAAGGGAATGCGCTTTTTGTTTTCGTCCAAAATCTCAACTTCGAGAGATTCGGGCCAGACGTTCGCGGCGGGTCGCACGACGATCGACGCGGAGCATTCGTCTTCGAACTTCGCAAGCTGTTGACGCTTCCTGTTGTTCACGTAGCTCGCAACCTCTTCGGCGACGCTGACGGTAATCAACGCGGCGCGTTTTTCCTGAACGGCCAACGCCAAGACGCGCATAATTTCAAGCGTCATGCTTTCGAGCGTCTTGATCGCGCCGCCGCCGCGACAGCACGGGCATTCGCGGTATCCGGAGCGACGGACGCCGGGACGCACGCGTTGACGCGTCATTTCGATGAGTCCGAAGGGACTGGTGCGAAGGATTCGCGTCTTCGAACGATCGCGCTTCATCGCGTCGCGCAGGGTGCGTTCGACGGCGCGGCGGCGCTGTTCGCTCTGCATGTCGATAAAGTCGTTGACGATCACGCCGCCGAGATCGCGAAGACGAATCTGACGCGCGATTTCTTTCGCCGCGCGAAGGTTCAACTGGAACGCTGTCTCTTCGGGGGATTCCGTCATTCTGAAGCTTCCGCTATTGACGTCGATCGCGACGAGCGCTTCCGCTTGGTCGATGACGATTGATCCGCCGTCGCGCAGAGGAACGGTGCGGCAGTTGATCTTAGCGATCTCCGAGTCCATTCCGTATTTCGTAAAGAGAGGTTCGACGTCGGGATAGTAGGAAATACGATCCTTGTATCGCGGCATGACGCCTTCCATGAACTCCTTGGCGCGTTCGTAAGCTCCCTTTTCATCGACGATAATTTCGTCGATATCGGAGGTGAAAACGTCGCGAATCGTTCGAATAACGACGTCGCTTTCTTCGTAAATTCCGACGGGACCGGGGAGATTCTTGACGCGGCGGACGATGGAGCGCCACAATCGCATGAGGTACGCAAGGTCGAAGGCGAGGTCTTTCTTCGTACGATCTGAACCGGCGGTGCGGACGATGAAACCAAGGCCTTTCGGCGGATCAAGTTCGTCCATGAGAGAACGAAGCTTGCGACGCACAGACTCGTCGGTGATCTTGCGCGACACGCCGACTCTTCCTAAAGAAGGCATGAGGACAAGATAGCGACCGGGAATGCTGATGTAGGTGGAAAGAGTCGGACCTTTGGAGCCGATTCCTTCTTTGATGACTTGCACCAAGACTTCGTCGCCGCGCTGGAAAACGCCCTGTATCGGCGGTTTATGACGCGGACGACCGGAGTTGAGAAGATCGTCGTCGTCATGACGGCGACGCGAACCGGGTCGGCGATCTTCCTCTTGAGGTTTGAAATTGGGATCCTGCTTGAAGTAGTGCGGCTCGACGTCGCTAATGTGGAGGAAGCCGTTTTGGCCGACGCCAAAATCGACGAAAACCGCCTGCAACCCTTGTTCGATATTGACGACGACGCCCTTGTAAACATTGCCGACGTAATTGTCGTTCGAGGTGCGTTCGACGTATAGTTCTTCAAGCGCTTCGTTTTCAACGACCGCGATCCGAAGTTCTTCCGGAAGTCGGGCGTTGATAAGCATTTTTTGAGACATAAAAAAAATCCAGACGCAAAAAGTGGGAAGGAGACGCGTCATGGGACTCGCAAGGAGTTTGCCGCGCGTCGACGTCGCGCGACGCGTCTATCGTCGCGCAACCTTCCGTCGTTCGACAGTTCCGTCCGCGCGCTCTTCCTTTCAACGCCGGTTAGGCGTCTGATTTTCCACGCGAACGTGGGCGAAGTTAACGTAAAACGGAATAACAAGTATACGGTTAATTAAATAGTATCCCCCATTACGGCGCGGTATTCGCGTCTCAGGTAGGAGCGAACGTCGAGCGCCGTTTTGCAGTTGAGCGCCCCGCGCGCGATCTCCCTACACTTCTCCATGGAGAAAGAAGCGCAGATATTTTTCATCTGCGGTATCATACCCGGCGAGACGCTGATCGAACGCAAGCCAAGTCCCAGGAGAAGCGGAACGCACGCAGGCATGCTCCCCATCTGACCGCAGAGGGAGACGTCCTTCTCATAGCGATTGGCGACTTCAACGGTATGATGAATGAGTCGAATAAGGGGAGGCGACTCTTGAGCGTAGAGGCTCTGGACGCGTTCGTTGCTCCGGTCGACCGCCATCGTGTATTGTAGTAGGTCGTTCGTACCCAAGCTGAAAAATTCGACGTCTTCGGCGACAAACTGGTCGAGCATTACGACCGTTGCGGGGGTCTCCACCATGACGCCGAGAGGAATATTGCGATCGAAGGGGATTCCCTCTTCGGCCAGATCGTCGCAGACTTCCTTGAAGATCGCCTTAGCGGAAAGCCATTCGCTGATAGTCGAGACGAGAGGGAACATCACTTTCGCTTTTCCGTAGACGCTGGCGCGAAGAATGGCGCGCAACTGCGTGCGGAACATCGGCGTATGACGCAACGAAAGACGAATGCTTCTCAGGCCCATAAAAGGGTTGTCTTCGTGAATATTCGCAAAACCAGGATCCTTATCGGCGCCTAGGTCAAAGGTGCGAATGACGGTCGGATAATCCTTCCCGACCGTTTGAAGAACGGTTTTATACGCTTCAAAGTGCGCCTCTTCATCGGGAAGGGTGCCCTTCGGCGCCGTTAAATAGAGGAACTCGGTTCGATAAAGGCCGACGCCGCACGCGCCGTTCTTAACGCACATCTCCGCTTCGTGAGGAAACTCGATATTTCCCTTAAATTCAACCTCGACCCCGTCGAGAGTAACGGCTTTGCCCGTTTTACGAAACGCCTGAAGACGCAACTGCTGCTCGTTCAATGCCGCCTGCTTTTCTTGATAGCGCTGAACGGTATCCGTATCCGGATCGATAATTAAGAGGCCTTCCGCGCCGTCGACAATCACAAGGGTTTGTCGATCGACCAAGTTTGACTCGGAGATAAACGGCCCGACGCCCAGGACGGTGGGGACTCCAAGCGCGGCGGCGACGATCGCGGTATGGCTTCCCAAACCGCCGGTTTCCGTCACGATCGCCATGGTGAGTTCCGCGTTTAGATTGGCGGCTCTACTCGGATTAATCGCGCTTCCGACGACGACGTAGCTCTGTTTGTCGTCTCCGTCGTCGCAAGCCAGCGAGACGGCGAGCAGATAGCGCAACACGCGGTCACGAACGTCGATAATATCGCTTGCGCGTTCGGCGAAAACGGGGTTTTTAAGAGCGCGGATTTTCTTCGCGTTTTCTTCGAAGACGGCGGCGACGGCGAACTCGGCGCAGACGAGTTCGTTCTCAATCTTGTTTTGAATTTTGTCGCGTGTCTTAGGATCCGAAAGAATGAGAGAATGCGCTTCAAAGATTTGACCGAACTGCTTGCCCAACTGAGAAGAGACTTCCTCGCAACTATTAGCGAGAGAATCGGCGGCGCTTTCAAAAGCGAGATCGAGTCTTGAAAGTTCGGCGGGAACGTCTTCCCTGATAATCGAGCGACAAGTGACGTCGAGAGCGTCGTTTGATACGATAGACACGAGTCCTATTGCGATCCCAGGGGTAACTGAAATGCCGTGGTAATATTTCACAAGAGAACCTCTGAATAGTTATGTCATAACGTTAATTAGGGGTGACAAAAACGTCGCCCCTAATATTTTGCAAGAGAATCCAGTCGCCTTGAACAGGACTTACACGTTTCCCTCGTCGATCGCTAATAGTCGTCTTTAGAAAGAGAGCGCGTCGGCGATCACAAGGGCTTGCGTAAATCGTCTTCATTGAGCAACGTTTTCACTTCGTCAAGCGTTTTACACTGCTTGAGATATTGTTCAAGGGCTTTCTCGTCTTCCTTCAAACGCGAGCAGATATAGGTCAAGGTCGCCAAATGATCATTCGTGGCGTCTTTAGGAGAAAGGATCATAAAGAAAAGGTAGACTTCCTCAGCGTCAAGGCTGTTGAAATCAACGCCGCTTCCCTGACTAATGGCGATAGAGCCGACAACTTTGTCGACGCAATCCACCTTAGCGTGAGGCATGGCGACTCCATGTCCCAAGCCGGTGGTACCGAGTTCTTCACGCTCGAGAACGACGGCAACGACAGTCGCGGCGTCTTCTTGTTTCACGACTCCGGCCTTGACAAAGGCATCTACCATTTCCGCGATCACTTCGTTCTTGGTACGAGATTTGAGATCGGTGACAACGGCGTCAAATTGGATAAAATCGGCGAACGCCATACTCTTCTCCTGGAAAATCCATGTAAAAACAATAGTCTGCGAGAGGGGCGAAAACGAGCAAGAGCGCCTAGGAGCGACATTCTTGAAGGTTCTCAACGAAGAATCGAAGGGCTGTGGAGGTGAAAACAGGGGACTGCCGTTAAGGAGATCAATCCTCGTCGAACCGACGCTCAAAGAGGTCGACGATCGAGTCCATTACCTCCTGTTCATCCTCGCCGTCGACGGAAAGGAGGAGAACGGAACCGGCGTGAGCCTCGAGCGCCAAAAGGTCGAGGACGTCGGAACAATCCGTCTCAATTCCGCCGTTTGAGAGATAAACGGAGGATGCGGCGCCTCTCGTCACTTTCGCGATCATCGTCGCGGGGCGTAGGTGAAATCCTTGCTTATTCTTGACTGTAACTTCTTTTTTTAACATCGGAGCAACCCTTGCAGTATGTAAACAGCCGAACTTCGGTCGTCATAAGAGGCAAGGAGCCGTCGCGTTTATTACAAACGAATAGCGATGGTCGCGCGTCCACAAGACCCGTCGATCACTATTTTCTACTTTCGTCGGCTTCCTTGAGCAACTTCAAGACGTCTTCTTGCGTTTTACACGCCTTCAGAGGCTCGACGAAATCCTTTCTCTTAAGCTGATGAGTAATGTACTCAAGAGCGCGAAGATGTTCGCCGGGAAGATCGGGAGGTGAAACAAGCATGAAGAACAACTTAACCTTCTCCGCGTCCAAAGAGTCGAAATCAACTCCGTCACCCTGACAGATAGCGACGCCGCCGACAAGTTTGTCGACGCAAACGTGCTTCGTATGAGGAACGGCGAGTCCGTGGCCGATACCAGTCGACCCTAATTCTTCCCTTCTCAGAATTGAGTCGATAACGCCGCGAACGTCCGCTTTTTTAACGCCTTTGTCAGTTTCCGCCAAAGCGTCGACCATCTCTTGAATGACGCCTTCTTTGGTCTGGGCGCGAAGATCGGTGATGATCGCCTCTTTCTGAATAAACTCGGAGAAATTCATCTCTATCTCCCTTTATATCTACTGGTAAAGTCCGCCGTCAAAACCACGTCGCTCGCGCGACATGGCGCTACTTCCTGCAACGCGCGCCACCGGGCGCGCGCCGTCTCTTCCATACTCATTTCTGCCGATTGGAAGCGCAGGTTGCAAGTTTGATTTTACTCATAAATAAACGTTTGTACAGTCGCCAAACATGGGCAAACTCAGAAAGATAAAAGAAAATGAGGTGAAAATGTGGTTCTATAAAACAGGGCAAGGAGACGAAAAACGAGCTCAAAACCTGGCCTCTTTCATCTTCTTGATAAAAAAGGCCGTCGTTATCTCGTACAAACGGAGAACGACGGCTCTGAGTAAACGTCGCGCGCGTAGCGTACGTCGTCGACTTCAAACGAAGTCTAAATCATAATCAAAGCATTCCACGCCATTCGCGAGAACTACGCCTCGACCGCGGCGGCGACCGGGACTTCTTTGATCGAATAATCCGTTAGCTTTTCTTTGAAACGACGCATCTGCTGGGCCAGCTTGTCAATCGCTTGATCCAAAGTCCCGAAGAGTTCGTCGGAAGAATAGTCGGCGCGAAAGACTTGCTTAACTTTAGTCGCAAGAATGATCTCAACGGCGGGACGATCTTCTTTCTCCAACTCGACGACGACGTCGATATATGAAATCAATTCTTCAAAACGTTCGAACTTACTTAGTTTGGCGGCAATCTTCTCACGAGTAGTTTCCGAAAGCGAACCATGACGAGCTTGAACATGAATATTCATCTTCCATCTCCTTTTCCTCTCAGCGGCAACGAAGAGCGTGTATTTTAGGCGCTCCACGCGGATCTGAGAGCTGTTACAACGCGCGTCCTAAAACGCGTTTCAAAGCCAACGAATCAATCTCAACTTTCGTTTTATTGATCGTATACTATATAGTACGTTCTTTGGAGCCTTTCGTTGCGATAAATTTCATCAAAAGACAAAATTTTTCACAGAGATTTTAAAAAAGCCTTACTGTACCATACAACGCTCCTTCGAATATAAAAAAAGCCCGGCGGTTATGCCAGGCCTATTTCACTATATCTCTCATTTTTATCTCGAATAAAACACTTCCGCGCTAAGTCCCGTCAAAGACTCGAAGCGACGCGCGTAATCCTCAAGTTCCGCGTCGCTAAGGGGAATCGCCTCCTCTTCCGCGGGCTTGCGCGCCACCGTATAAAGCTGCGCGCCGACGAAACGACCACCCGCGTCGAGAACCCCTCGAACGCGCGCGCAATATTCGCGAAAATCCTCGTCGCTAGGCTTGCGTCCGCGCCATTCGAAGAGCGCAGTCTGAAGTTTCACGCGCCACCTCTTCGCGGCAAACGCAAGATTCCCCAAAATCGTCTCAAGGGGAACCGCCGTGCGATTGATCGTCTTGAGAAGCGCGGAATTCCCCGCGTCGAGCTTAGCCCAGATTTCTCCGTTCGCCGCGCAAAATTCGTCGAGAGCCATGACGATCTCCGGACGTTGCAGACGCGTCGCGTTTGTGATGAGAATCAATTTCAACGGGTCGTACCCCGATTCTTGACGCACACGCACGACACTCTTCACCGCCTCAGGAAAAACCTTCGACATCGTCGGCTCCCCGTCGCCGCTAAACGCGACGTCGCGAAGGATGCGACGCGACGACGGAACCTCCGCAAAGCGCGGGACTTTAAAGAGTTCGCCGCTAAGGGTCGTGTCGATCAACTCGCGAAGTTCGCGATGAAAGAGCTCCAGATCGATTTCGCTCCCCTCATGCCCCCTCGCGCAGTTCGTCACGTCGCGCGACGACGCGTCTTCGAAAGAAATCGTCTCCAGAGAACGCGCGACCTGCCCCTTCTTTTCGCCGCGATCCACCTCGCAGTACACGCAACGAAAATTACACGCCTGAGTCGTACTCAAATTCACGCCAAGGGACACGCCCCCCGTGCGACGACTCACCACGGGGTAAACGTATCGATACTGCGCGAAAGAGCTCGGATGAAACTGCGTCTGCTCCCTGTCGGGGACGGAGTCGACGTTGACCCCGTCAAACGCGCCGTTAAAGCTTGAACTCAACGTCATCTCTCTACGCTCCGTTCTTACGTTTGTCAAACAGCGTCTTGGTCGTCCTGCCGGGGTTCGACGTTTTGGGAATTAACGGCGACTTCCTCACTTTCCTCCTTTGGAGCGTCTTTAGTGAAGGTCGTTTCGTCGAGGCTCTCGTTCTCAGAGCCGGGCGCGGGGCCCAGAATTTCGACGAGTCTCTTGCGGTCGACCTCTTCTTCTTCGACGAGCGCCTCGACGAGGGCGTCGAAGAGTGAACGTTTTTCGATCAAAATCTGACGCGCGATATCGTCCGCTTCGTGGACGATACGCTTAATTTCTTCGTCAATGAGTTGAGCGGTCGCCTCGCTATAAGCGCGGGAATCGATCGTCATTTCGCGCCCAAGGAAAGGATGATTCTCTGAATTAGGGAAGGCGACGGGGCCGAGTTTCTCGCTCATACCCCAGCGCGCGACCATATCGCGAGCCAGATCCGTTGCGCGCTGGAGGTCGTTTTCGACGCCCGACGTCGTGACGTTGTAGACGAGGGATTCTGCGGCGCGACCGGCGAGGAGATGCGCCAAAGACGCGCGGGCCTCGTTGGCGTCGTAACTCACCTTGTCTTCTTCAGGAAGGCTCCACGTAACGCCTAAAGCGCGACCGCGCGGGATGATCGTCACTTTGTGGACTTTCGAACCGTTGGGAAGGAACCAACCGACGACGGCGTGCCCCGCCTCGTGGCAGGCGGTCTTAC